>NZ_CP077683.1:4812500-4991523 GCF_019063845.1 Geomonas subterranea | reverse complement strand
TGCGCCGCGAAACAGGTCGCCGGAGCAAGCGGGACCTTGCCGTTGATTCCCCCGTGCACACCCCCTGCCCCGCCTGGGGTGAACAACCCAGAAGGGGGTGCGGCGGCACGTGACGGGTGGGGCATGCTGCGGGGGCATTTAACCTAGCTGGGGGAAAAGACGCAGGGCGGGGACGTGGCTTGCGGTTGCCGTGGCGCTAAGGGGCTGGAACCGCGTTGCGCCCGGAATCCGGCTGAGAAATTGCATATTCAACTTCAGTATTTTCTTGAACCTACAGGAGGAATCGCAGATGAAAAAGATGTGTCTGGTGCTGGCGGCGCTGCTTCTTGGCGCATGCGCGCATGCCCCCGCGCAGAAGGCCGGGGAGGCAGCCCCGAATAGCGAGAGGAATTTCTCGCCGGCGTACGTGAATGAGGTGATCGTGAAAGGGAAGACGACGCGGGAGGAGATCCTCGGCAGGATCGGCACACCCAACTCGATCCAGAGAAGATCGGTGGGTCTGGCCACCGGCCCGGCCCAGGTCTGGAACTACTGGACCGCGCCGCCGCTGCAAGCCGTGGCGAAGGGAGGACAGCAGCCCGTCACGACGCTGACGGTCAGCTTCGATGACAGCGGCGTGGTGCAGGAGTACGAGGCGGCGGATACCAGCGTGGTCATACAGTAGGGCGCTCCACCAACGTTGCAATGGCCCGCGCGGCGCTCCCTAAAAGGGGCGGAGCGCGGGCCTTTTTATTCTCGGGACGAGCCTCCCCGCCGGTGCGGCAGCGGGGCCGTAGGTCCTGGGGTTGTCGGAGTGGCAGCTCGAGGTGCACGACCGGGGGTAGCTGGTACCGTCGTAGCTGGCCACCACCTGGAAGTTGGTGGCGAAGTTGATCAGGTGGGAGTTCTTCTGGTCGGTGGCCCCGCCGGCGCGGCTGGTGCCGTGGGGGTCGTGGCAGATGAAACAGGGGACACCCTGCTGCACGACGTGGAGGTCGTGCAGGGGAAGTCCCGTTGCGGGGACGGAGAAGGGGGAGGTGGCGGCGAAAAGGCGCTCCTGGGCGTGGCAGCGAAAGCAGAGCGCGTAGCTCGAGTCGCTGTAGCTGCGCGGGTAGGTCTCGGTGTCGTAGCGGGCCAGCAGGAGATACGGGTAGTTGGAGCCGTGCGGCCCGTTGGGGCCGGTGCCTCCCGCCTTGACGCTCTGGTCGCTGCCGTGGCAGGCGGTGCAGTAGATGACGCTGGAGCTGGTGTAGCCGAGGTCGTTGCGCAGGCTCTGCACGGGTGAGACCTTGCCCGGCCCCTCCACCGGGTGGTAGGAGGGGTTTTCCAGGGCGAATTTCAGGCGCAGGTTGAGCGAGGGGAGCTGCCGCACGATCGGGGTGCTGGAGAAGTTCTTGTCGCCGTGGCACTTGAAGCAGACCTCGTACTCGTAGAGGGCGGTCTCCTTCACCTCCCCCCCCAGGGCGACCCCCTCACCTTGTCCAGCGCCCCGTTGACGGCCGGGGCCACCGCCCCGAGCGACTGCACCGCGTGCGGGTTGTGGCAGTCCTCGCACTCGACGTGCTTTTGCATCCCGAGGACGGATTCGGCGGTGTCGTGGACGCCGGTGGTGTCGCGCACGTCGTGCCTGGACGGCAGCGCGAGCAGGGACTGGATGTCGCGGGCGCCCCCGGAGGGTGAATGGCAGGGGAGGCAGTTCATCTCCTCGGGGTACCCCTTCATGAGCCGCTGCGGCATCTTGGCGTTGTGCGGGACGTGGCAGTTCTGGCACCCCTTGACCGCACCCAGGGGGTCGGACTTGTGCACCGACCCCTGCCACCCGGTCACGTTGTGGCAGCTCACGCAGAGCGCGGAGTTGGCGTTGCTCATGACCAGGAACTTGCCGTACGGGTCGGTGTGGGGGTTGTGGCAGGTGGTGCACTGCATGTTCTCGCCGGCGTCGAGCTTGAGTTTCCGGTCGATCTCGCTGGGAAGCCGCAACTGCTTGTTCTTGGTGACCAGGTCGGCGCCGTACTTGAAGGAGATGGGGTGGTCGTTGGTGAGGTCGGCGCCGGTTTTCCCCCCGATGTTGCTGGGGCTTTCGATCGGAATGGTGGTGAAGCCCCCCGCCATGGGGATGCTGACGTCGTTGATGAGGGCGCCCACGGCGATGGTGCCGTCGTGGCAGGAAAGGCACAGCCGCGAGGAGCCGGTCGGCTGCCCCGGCTGCGCGAAGCGCGTGGTGGAGCTGTAGGTGCTGTAGACGGTGGTGGCCATGGGGCGGCTCCAGAGCGGCGTGACGCTGCTGGCGTGGTGCGGGGTGTGACAGAAGATGCAGACCTGGGTCTCGCTCTCCGTCTTGATCGGCCCCGGGCCGCTCTTGGACAGGTTGTGCCTGGTGGTGAGGATCCCCTCCCCGGTGGCCGCGGCCGCCGGCATGGCGGAGACGGCGACGAAGGTGAGGAGGATCGCGCTGAGGGTCGTTTTATGGAAGCCCATCTTCATTCCTCTACCGGCCCTAGTCGAGCCAGATGTACCCGAATAACTGGATTCTGTTGTTGTAGGAGTCTGCGACGAATATGTTGTCGTCCTTGTCGATGGCGATGCCCGAGGGCATCCAGAACTCACCCTTGCCGTTGCCGGAGGAGCCGAAGGAGATCAGGAGCTTCCCCTCCTGGTTGAACACCTGCACCCGGTCGTACTGCGCGTCGCAGACGTAGACGTGCCCCTCGCTGTTGACGGCGACCCCCTTGGGCTTGCCGAAGTACCCCGGCGTGTCGCCGGCCTGGCCGAACTCCCTCACCCAGGCGCCGTCCCTGGTGAAGACCTGGATGCGGGCGTTCAAGGGGTCAGTCACATAGATCCTCCCCTGCCGGTCCACGGCGAGATCGGTGGGAAGGTTGAACTCCCCGCGCCCCTTCCCCGGCCTGCCGAAGCGGAGCACCTCCTTCCCCTGCCCGTCGAAGGCGAGCACCTGCCCCGCCAGGGTGTCGGTGACGTAGATCATCTGGTTGAGCGGGTTGAACACGATCCCGGTCGGCCTTTTTAGCCCCGTGACGAACGGGATCACCCGCCGCTCGCCCAGGTTGAAGCGGTACACGGCGCCGGCGGCGGAATCGGTGACGAAAGCGGTGTTGTGCTCGTCCTCGGTGACCCCGATGGGGAGGGTGAACTCCTTCTCCCCCACGAAGTAGTAGCGCTTGAACTCCCGGTCGTAGAGGTGCACCCCTTTTTTCTGCGAATCGACCACCAGGATGCGCCGCCTGCAGTCGGCGTGGATGCCGTAGGGGCGGGCGATGGCGTTCTGGTTGTCCCCGGAGATGTCGCGCCACAGGCGCGCCCAGAAGCCGTTGCCGATCTCGAGGTTTTCCGGAGACCTGGCCGCCCCGGTCCAGACGATCCGCGCGGGATAGGGGCGCGGGGGCCAGTTGCGGGTCGCCTCCTGGTCGCGCCCCCCCAGGGTGCATCCGGCGGCGAGGAGGGAGCAAAGGGCGAGAATGCGCAACAGCGATGGGGAAAACGGTTTGCCTGGTCTCAAAACGATCTCCTGAACGAGAGGCTGATGGTTTCGCTCGACGTGTTGCCGCCGGCGGAAAAGGTCCACAACACGCTGCTGTTGAGTAAAACGAAGAGCTTGCCGAAGGACGCCTCGAGGTTCGCCCCCAGGGAGGCGGTATGAAAGGTGCTGTCCGCGCTGGCCATGTTGGCGTAGTTGGCCTTGAACTTGCCCGCTATGCGCCCGAAGTTGCGGCGGTAGGTGCTCTGCAGGGAGAGGCTGTTGGCCCAGTACTGGTCGTCCCTGCCGTTGGAGCGCTGGAGCGTGAAGCGGTCGTTGGCGTTCACGGAGACGTCGCCGCCGGCATACGGGGCGGAGGTTCCCCAGGAGCCGGTCAGGTAATACTGGTTCTGGGCGTAGTCCTTGTCGTAGCCGAGTTCGGCGGAGAGGTTGTGTGGGGTGAGGTTGGCCGTCGCGCCGAGGTCGAAATGCCGGGTACCGCTGGTGGTGAGGGAGGTTGCCTGCCCCTTGACGAGCCTCTGGTCGCTCTGGTTGGCGTTGGTGTAGACGCGGTACTTGCCGGCGAAGAGGTTGACCGCGGCGTTGGCGCCGTGGTTGGTCCCCACGGTGACGATGTTGGGATCCTGGGTATAGCGGTAGCTGATCAGGATGTCGGTGTCGACCAGGTTGTGGTCGGTGAGCTCGATCCCCTCCGGGACGATGTTGTAGAAAGAAGCGGGATAGGGTAGCCGCGACTGGGCCCCCACCACCGTGATGCTGTTCGCCTGGAAGGTGGGCTGATTCAGCCTGATGCGACCGGGGGTCACGATGGGGACGGGGTGGCGTTCCTCGGAGATGAAGATGGAGCTTACCCCGCCGGTGTGTTCGTTGCGGGTCATCGTGTAGCCATAGCCGACGGTCGTGTCGCTGGCGGCAGGGAGCCTCTTGTGGTAGCCAAGGTTCAGGCCGGCGGATATGAAGGTGTTCTGGCCGTCGTCGTACTGGTCCCTGGTCGCCGAGGCGTTGATCGCGCTCCTCAGGCTCCCCATGAGCTTGTGCGAGAGCGCGCCGGACACCCCCTGGCTCTGCGACTTCTGCTCGAAGGAGCTGCTCTTGGATGAGAAGTAGGTGAGGTCCCCCTGGAGCACCTTGCCGAACTCCCAGCCGACGCCGCTGTTCAGGGTCTGGGTGGTGATGACGCTGGTGCCGGCGTTTTGGTGGTAGCCGTAGGTGAGCGAGAAGTTGCGCGCGAGGTTTTGCGCCGAGCGCCAGGAGTTGTGGTAGCCGAAGTTGGCGGTGCCGGACGAGTTGTGGCTGGAGCTGTCGCTGCCGATGCCGCTGGAGTCGCTCTCGGAGAGGTTGATCGAAGCGGTGATCATGCCGAGGGCCCCGAGGTTGGGGCGGGTGTTGAGGTTGAAACTATGGCTCTTCTGGGTGATGTCCCGCCCCTGCCCCGAGGTGGTCTGCGACTGCTGCGCGAGGCTCAGCTCCGACGGCACGAACTGGTTCTGAATGGTGAGGATGGTCATCAGATCGTCGTGCTCGCTCTGGTAATCGGGGGAGAAGGGGAGCGAGACGGTCTCGCGGGCGGAACTCGCCGCGATGGAGACCGGATAGGGAGTCGACGGCAGGAGGTATGCGTTCAGGTTGTAGCGCAGGCGTACCTGCGACGAACGGGCGGTCCCGCCGTCGGCCTCCTCCTTCTTCTGCACCCCCTCGAGGTCGAGGAGGGCCCTCCCCTTCCACAAAAGGGGGGTCACGACGAAGTAGTCGAACTGGACACCGTAATCCTCCGTGTAGTTCTGTTCCATCACGGTGCTGTTGGCGGCCGCGGAATCCTTGGAGTGCTGCAGGGAGTAGGTCCCCCCCACGGATTGGCCGAAGTCCCTGACGCCCAAAAGGGAATAGGCCTCCCCTTCCCCCGGGCGAAAGCACAGAAGCAGACACAAGGTCCCGAAAAGACGAGGTACGATCCGGCGAATCAGCAGAGGCCTCCAGTTATTGCATTGCACGCGGTAGATGCCGCCCCCCGTCCTGGACTACTTCAGGAAATACTTGCTGGTTCCGGAATGCGGGTCATGACAGTCGATGCAGACGACCCCGCTCTTCGTGATCCTGTCGTGCATGCCGGCGGCCGCACGCCCCTCCGAGTGGCACCTGTCGCAAAGCGATGCCGGGGGCCTGGCCAGAAGCGACGGATAGCTCGCCTCGTGCGGCAGGTGGCACCCCAGGCATTCCCCCTCGGCGGCGGGGCCGTGGGCGAAGCGGTGCTTCAGGATCTTCGGGTGACACATGAAGCAAAGCTCGTTTGGCGGCTTCAAAAGCCCGCTCACCGAGGTTTTGTCCGACTGATGGCAGCCGTTGCAGCGCTTCTCGGCATAGGGGGGATGGCTGCTTCCTTCCACCTTCTGCTCGACCGCCGCGCTCTTTTGCGGCGGCTCCGCCGCCTTCTTGCGCCCCTGCTCATCCAGTTCCGCGCAGTACTGCTCCTGGGGAGGGAAACTGGGGACTTCGTCGAAGAAAGTCACCAGGAACCTGTGGGTCGCCGCCGGCTCGCACCCCGAAAGGAGCGCGAGCGCCGCCAAAAAACACAGTACCTGTCGCACCGCTCCCCCCATCGGCGCTCCTACTTAGCCGCGCGCGGCGCCGCCGGGGCCTGCTGCGGGGCACCCTGCCCGGCGGCCTTGTCCTTCCCTTCCTGGGCGGCCTTGGCCTCCTTGTCCTTCCCATCCTGGGCGGCCTTGGTCTCCTTGTCCTTGGCCTCCTGGGCGGCCTTCGCCTTCAGTATGGCCTCCTCCGCCTTGCGGATCTCATCCTGCCGCTCTTTCACGAGCCCCTCGTAGTCGACCCCTTTTTTCTTGCCGAACCCGTAGACGCTGACCTTGCTGGTCCCGAACTGGCTCACCGCGAAGAGCACCTGCTCCAGGACGAAGTCCGGGTCCGCGAACTGCTGGTAATAGGCGAGGTCATCCCTGGAGATGGCGATCCCCGAAGGGACGTTGAGGCTCCCCGCGGTTCCGGGTTCGCCGAACCCCATGAGGAGCTGGAACTGGTCGGTCAGAAGCCTCACGTCCTGGCTTGCCGCGTCAACGATGTACATGATGCCGTTGTCGTCGAAGGTGATCGCCCGCGGACGGTTGAACTCGGACAACGCGGTGCCGAGCTTTCCGAAGGCCCGCTGCGGGTGCCCGTCGCGGTCGAAGTGCAGGATACGGCCGTCCAGGTTGGTCACGTAGACGTCGCCGGTCTTGGTCACCCCGAGTCCAAGAGGAGTGAACAGTTTGCCCCTTTCCTCCCCCTCCTGCCCGAAGGTGCGCACCGGCGCCGAGGTCTTCCTGTCGTAGACGCGCACCAGGCCCTGCGCGGAATCGAGGACGTAGAGGTAGAGATCGTCGCTGGCAAGCGACACGGGCTTCATGTTCTCGTCGGCGCCTATCTTGGAGACGAAGGCGCCGTCCGGGGCGTACTTCATGACGCATTTGCGCGCGCTGTCGGCGACGAAGATGAAGCCGTCGGCATCGACCGTGATGGTGAGCGGCTTGGTGAGCTGCCCCGGCCCCTTGTTCCCGGAGAGGACCGAGGCCTTCTTCCGGGGGGGATCGAGGATGACGACCTGGGCCTGGATGGTGTCGCAGAGGTAGATCACCCCCTTGTGCACCGCTATCCCGTAAGGCTTCATGATCGGGATGGTCTTTTCCTCCTCCTTGCCGAGATCGATGAGCGAGATCGACTTCTTCCCGACCACGTCGGTGGAGTCGGAGATCTTCTGCAGGTACTGGATCCTGGGAGCGTCGGGCGGAGGGGGCCAGAACTGCTTCACGGTTTTCTCCCCGGAAGCGCAACCGGCGAGCAGGGAGAGAGCAAACGCGGCGACAGCCAATCGTGGTGCGATTTCCTTCAACATAGAGCGCTCCTTATACCGTGGCGGGAAGACCATTACCAATTGACAATTAAAATATGCGAATACATATAACAATTACGATGAAATGTGAAGCAAAAAACGGCGGGGCGCGCCGCAGCGGAGGGGCGCTCCCGGCAACTCCCCGGCCGGGCCGAAAAAAAGGGCCGCCACTGGGTGGCGGCCCCTCTCCGAAGGTCACAAGGACTTCACGGAACCTTACTTGGTCAGCGGCACGGTGCCGTTGGACTTGTCGTGGCAGGTGAGGCAGAAGGAGGAGTTCACCTGTGCGCCGTAGAGCAGGTAGCCGCGCATGTTGGTCAGCGGGGCGGTGTTGCCGACGGCCTTGCCGTTGTGGACGTCGTGGCAGGAAGCGCAGGTCACGAAGTCTTTTACTTCCGGCAGCATCGGGTCGGAGTACAGGACGCTCTGGATGCTCTTGGTGGTGGCCTGGCTGTTGTTGGAGTCCCTGAACTTGGTGCCGGTCGGCATCAGCTCGTAGTCGGTGACGTTGTCGACGGTGTTCAGGTAGTCGGTGTACTTCATCCCGATCGGGTGGTCGTTGCTAAGCCCCATCCCCTTGGCGATGCCGATGTTCTTGGAGCCCCCTTCCGGGCCGCCGAAGGCGTCGCTGGCCGCGATGTTGGCGCTGCCGGTCTGGCCGTAGTAGGAGTCGAGGGCGATGCTGCCGTCATGGCAGGTCAGGCAAAGACGGGACGGTCCGATGAGCGGATCGTACGCCTTGCCGCCGTTGAACGTCTCCGGGTTGAAGGTCTGGCTCTTGTACGGCTCGTACCCTACCGCCTTACCGAGGTCGGTGCGGCTCCAGAGGGGAGCGTACACGTAGTACTGGTTCGGTTTGGTGGAATCGGCGTTCAGATCCGGATCGACGTTGCTGTTGGTGCCGAGGTTGGTTACCGGGGTGCCGTTCCAGTTCTGGTTGTTCTCGTTGCTATGGTGCGGGGAGTGGCAGAAGGCGCAGATCCTGCCGCCCGGGTCCTTGACGCCGTAGGTGCTGCCGGCGCCGCCGAAGCCCGCGTTGCCGCTCAGGTCGTGAACGGAGCCTACAATGCCGGCGCCCCTGGAATCGGCACCCTGTGCGATAGCCGCGCCGAGCGCGAGTCCTGCGATGGCCGCGATGGCCACTACTTGCTTTTTCATGTCCTGTTCCTCCGTTTGTGATGGTAGTGAAAACTCGCTGCCCGGCTCTCTTTACTTGCAACTCCGTTTCACTCTGATTAAAGACCGGTGCCACCTCCCCCCAGAGGTGCTCCGGAATTATCAAAACGCAATCACATGAGCAACCTCTGTGCCAACGGTGGGCGGCTCGTCAAGTGATTGAAATCACAAGATCCAGCTGCGCGCCCACCCGAGCGGGGGTGGGTGTGGGGTGGGTGAGATGCCCCACATTGGGGGTTAGGGTTGGGGGGAATGCGGGCGGGGGGAGATGAGAACAAAAAAATCCCCCTGCAGCGGAAGCGACAGGGGGAGCTGAAGAGGAGGCGAACGGAGGGGTGTTACCGGGTGTCCCCTGACGCCTTGGTGTTGTCCACGGCCCGGTCGCGGTCGTAGGCATAGGGCAAATGGCAACCGGGGGCGCAACTGCCACCGGTGGAGGTGAGTTTGAGGCGGGTCTTGATCTGCCACTGTCCGAAGCGGGCACCGGAGGGGTTCATCAACTTGTCGTCGCTGGCGGCGTGTGTTTCGTGGCAGGCGAGACAGGAGCGTCCCTTGATCCTGTCGGTGACGTGGACGTAGTGCAGGTTGTGCGCCCCGTTGCGGAACCTGGTGTACACGGTGGTGTCCGGGTAGCGGAGCAGGTTCTTGTTGTGGCATCTAAGGCACAGATCGTACGCCCCTTCCCGGTAGGGTGCGTAGAAGGAGACGGGGTAGTTCCCCAAAAGCAGGCGCCGGTAGTCCGAGGCGTGGGGGTTGTGGCAGCCGTCGCACTTGCCGTCCTTGAGAGGGCCGTGCAGCACCTTCTTCCCGGAGAGCTCCCTGGCCATATCACGCAGCGGCGGATTTCCCGGGGGTTTTGCCCCATGGCACCCGAGGCAGATGGTCTTCTGGTCGCCGGCCATGAGCCCCTTGACCATGGAGTAGTGGGTCGAGTGGCAGTTGCCGCACCCCTTGGGATCGGTCATCGGCTTGTGCACCAGTTTGGCGCCGCTCATCTTCTTGCCCACATCCTTGTGGCAACGCAGACAGAGGTCCGGCATCTTCTCCTTGAGCAGCGCGGCGTTCACCGAGCTGTGCGGGTCGTGACAGGAGGTGCAGGGGGCGTTTTTGACCGGCGCATGCACGCGGACCGCCGCCTGCATCCCCTTGGCGAAGTCTTCGTGACACTTGAGACAGAGCGCCTTCAGGTCCCCCCTGATGAGCGCCTTGCCGTCCGACTCGTGCGGTTCGTGGCAGGCGCCGCAGGCCCCCTCGGCCACCGGGCCGTGCACGAAGCGGCGCGTGAAGGGGGCGGCTTCGTGGCAGCCGAAGCAGAGCGTTTTCTGGTCATCACCCACCCCGGTCAGATGCCTGCCGTTGCCGCCGTGCGGGTTATGGCAGGAGGTGCATTCCCCCTCCTTCACCGGCGGGTGCACGACCTTCTTCTTCCCTATGGCGCCGTGGCAGGTGGCGCACAGGGCGCCCCCCCTGGCGGCGAGCTCGAAGCTCTTTCCCTTTTGCAGCGGGTGCTCTTTGCTCTTTTGCCGGTGGCAGGAGAGGCAATCCTCACCGGCCGGCTGGTGCGGGTGCTTGAGCGAGGCGATCTTGACGTGGCACCCCACGCCCAGGCAGCTCTGCGCGGCAGCCGCCCGGGTGGTCGCCCCGGCCGTCGCGCTGGTGGTCGTTGCCCCGGTGTTTGCCCCGGTGTTTGCCCCGGTGTTTGCCCCGGTGTTTGCCCCGGTGTTTGCCCCGGTGTTTGCCCCGGTGTTTGCCCCGGTGTTTGCCCCGGTAGTTGCAGCGGTGGTTGCAGCGGTGGTTGCAGCGGTGGTTGCAGCGGTGGTTGCAGCGGTGGTTGCAGCGGTGGTTGCAGCGGTGGTTGCAGCGAGGGAAAAGACAAGGGCCAGCAGCAAGAGATATGGTTTCATGGCGGCATCCTTTGGGTGCGCTCCGCCAGCCTGGCGGCAGACAACATATAGAAAAATGTCTATATAAAAGTGAAGTCTAGTTAACTCAGAAGTCGCCGGAAGTCAATGTGAAAGTGCGGAAAACTCCCTGTTTATCGAAAGTTCCCGCGGATCGCCGGAAAAAGGTGCACGGCGGAAAGTGGGTCATTTGCCCCACCCGTCCATCCCCCCGGGGTGAAGCTGGGGGTTTTCCCGCAACCCGGCGCCCCCACTCCGGCTCGTCCCCGGCCAAAGCATCGCGAAAACGTGATGTTTGCATTAAGCCCGGTCTTGGCTCCGGAATTGCTATGGGTACCGGCGTCCCCCCGGGGAACACCCAGCCGGTCCAGGAACTGGAAACAAAACAGTTACCATTGCCCACAAAGGAGACCATGCAATGAAAAGAATCACCATGAGTATCGCATCGACCACCGCGGCGCTTCTCTGCCTCGCCGGCTGCGCCGGCGCCAACAAGGCCGCCGTACCCGCCCCCGCCGCGCCGGCACAGGCGGCCGAGGTGAAGGACGCGGTGCAGATAGTGAACGGGGTCGCCATAACCCGCGCCGAGGTCGAGCGCGCCACCCGCGTGCTGCTGTCCCAAAGCGGGCAGCCGCAGCAGCTCCCCCCCCAGGCCATGCAGAAGGCGACCCAGGCCGCCCTGGACCAGCTCACCACGGCAGAGCTCATCTACCAGGAGGCGTCCAAGGTCGAGATCAAGGACCTGGACCAGCAGGTGGAGAAGAAGATCGCCGAGAGCAAGGCGCTCTACCCGAACCCGGACGCCTTCGAACAGGCCTTGAAGGGTAGCGGGCTCACCGTCGCCGAGATGACCAGGAACGCGCGCAAGAGCATCGTGATCAACACCTTCATCGAACGGCGCTTCGCCACCAAGGCCGAGGTGAGCGACGCCGAGGCGGAGAAGTTCTACCAGGACAACCTGGAGAAGTATTTCACCCGCCCGGAGAGCGCGCGGGCGAGCCACATCCTCGTGAAGGTGGATGCCACGGAAAGCGCCGAGGAGAAGGCGAAGGCGAAGGAGAAGGCGGAAACGCTTCTGAAAAGGGTGAAAGGTGGCGAGGAGTTCGCCGCCGTGGCCAAGGCGGAGTCGGGGTGCCCGAGCGCGACGGTTGGAGGCGACCTGGGGACCTTCGGCCGCGGCCAGATGGTCCCCCCCTTCGAGAAGGCCGTGTTCGACCTGAAGCCGGGGGAGATCAGCCCGGTGGTGGAGAGCCAGTTCGGATTCCACATCATCAAGCTGGCCGAAAAGCATGAGGCGGGCAAGATGAGCTACGACGATGCCAAGGCGAAGATCTTCGAATACCTGAAGGCGGAAAAGGTGAGGCAGCAGGTGGGTGCGTTCGTCGAGGAGCTGAAGAGCAAGGCGAAGATCACCAGGGGGTAGCCGGCAGACAGCGTAGGGGAAAATCCCCTATCACCATACCTGTTATTCATTCGCAGCCAGCGCCGACCCGTCTCCGGCCTGGCTGCTTTTTTGCGCCCGCCGCTACGGCGCCGGCGCCTCGACGCAGAAAACCGGGAGGTACAGGGTGAAGGTGGTCCCCTTCCCCGCCTGGCTGTCGAAGGTGATCAAACCGCCGTGCCTGGTGACGATGGAGTGCACGGTGGCGAGCCCAAGGCCGGTGCCGAGTTGCGTCTTGGTTGTGAAATAGGGGGTGAAGATGCTCGGCTTGTCCTCGTCGCGGATGCCGCACCCCTCGTCCTGGAAGGAGAGCTCCACGTAGTGGCCGCATAGCGGCGCCGGCAGCCGTTCCTGCTCGCTTGAAACCTGCCTCCCCCGCACGGAGAACGTCCCCCCCCCGGGCATGGCCTGCACGGCGTTGATGCAGATGCAGTTGAATGCCTGGCGCATCTGCCTGTCGTCCACGAAGACCGGCGGCAGGTCCGGGGGAAGATCGAGAGCGACGCTGACGTTGCACCCCTTGGTGGAGAGGAGCACCGACTCCTCGACCAGCGCGGCGACCGGGACCCCCTTTCTCAGGGGCGCTCCCCCCTTGGCGAAGGAGAGCAGCTGGTTGGCGAATCCGGCGGCGCGCATGGTCGCCTTCTCCGCCTGCAGCAACAGCTCGTGGGCGCCGTGCGAACGGTCCAGGAACTTCTTGGCGAAGGAGATGTACCCCAGGACGCCGGTCAGGGCGTTGTTGAAGTTGTGGGCGATCCCTCCGGCCAGCACCCCGATCGATTCCAGTTTCTGGTTCCTGACGATCTGCTGCTGCAAGAGCTCGCGCTCGGTCATGTCGATCATGATGTCGACCACGCGGCTGCCCGAGCGCTGGTTGCTGCAGTTCAGGTGACGCGGGGAACCGTCCCGGCACAGGGCGCTCACCTCGTAGAAGGTGACCAGACCCCCCTGCTCCCATGCCGCGATGGCGGCGCGCCGTTTTTCGAGCACCCTCTCGCGGTAGGCCTGGTCCGGGCAGATCAGGGTGAAGAGCGTGTCCAGGTCGGGTGCCTGGTCCGCGCCGTAGCCGAAGGTGTCCAGCATGAAGGAGTTGAGGTACTCGATCTCCCCCTCCTCGTCGGACCAGACGATCCCCAAGGGGAGCTGCTGCACCAGGTTCTTCAGCTCCTGGCGCGCCTGGGTCCTCTGCTCGATCTCCTTCTCCAGGTCCAGGTTGACGGAAATCAGCTGCTCCTTGGAGGCGATCTCGAACTCCATCGCGGCCATCAGCTCCGCGTGCAGGCGGCGGTTCTCCTCCTCGCGCCGCCTGAGCGACTCGGCCAGGTCGTTGAGCGAGGCGGAGGCGCGCCCGGGCTCGTCGTCCGAGACGATGTCGATGCGCGAGACGTAGTCGCCGCCGTGAACCTTCTCCATCCCCCGCATCAGCGAGTTGAAGGAGGCGGTCACCCGCCTGAGGATGAGGTAGCAGGAGAGGCTCACGAAGAGCCAGCACGTCGTCGCGAGCACCACGCTCAGGGCGGCCAGGCGGCGCGCCTCCCGCCACAGGTCGGCGGTGCCGCGATAAAGCCGCACCTCCCCGACCAGGGGTCCGGCCCCGGCACGTTCCCCGGAAAGGGGCTGCTCCGGCGAAAGGGCCTGCTCCGGTGAAAGGGCCTGCTCCGGTGAAAGGGCCTGCTCCGGTGAAAGGGTCAGGGGATGACCGTGCACCTCCGCCCTCTGGCTGAGCAGCTCCCCGGAAGGGAGGGAGGAGGGAAGCCTGACCAGCACCTTGCCGCGGGCGTTGACGATCTCCACACCCCGGATCTCGGGAAGGCGCATGGTTTCGGCGGCGTAGGAATTCAGAAGCTCGTCGCTCTCGGCGTACAGGGGAAGGCGTACGGCGCCGGCCAGGGCGTGGGCCTGCAGTTGGAGCATCTGCTCGGCGTGCCTCTTGTTCTGGTTGATCTGGTGCAGCACGAATAGCGTGCCGCAGACCACGGCGATGACCGCGGAGAAGAGGGTGAAGCGCAGGAAAAGCTTGAATTGAAAGCTGGAGCGGAAGGAGCAAAAGCGCTGGGGTGACGGCAACCTGTTCATGGCTTAAGGCCTTCTGAGGGTGGGCGGGAAGCGAATCTCGGTGCTGCTGTCCCGTGAGAATAAATTGAATCTGCGAACAGGTAGAACTATAGCTGGTAGCTCCCAATTATCAACAGAATGAGGTCTACAAACCACAAAGAAAGCAATAAATACTATTAATGGAAAATGTTTTGACAGCTATCCACTAAGCTGATACGTATACCACCAGTTTTATGCCAGTTTTTTCAGAAAAAGATGCAACTGTCAATGTTCTTTTTTCGATGGGAGGGGTTCCTTGACCGGTAAGTTCCTCCGCAAATTATCGCTCGCCTCTTTATTGCTCCTGATCCCGCTGGCGCCGCTTCGCGCCATGGGAGTGGAGGGGGACGAGGTGACCCGCTCGCTCGGCCTCTCCGGGGAAGAGCCTGCGGGCGTCTCGCGCCTCCCCCGCCCCGCATCCCTCATTGCCGAAAACGTCACCGTGGTCACCGCCGAGGAGATCGCCCGGCTGAACGCGCATACCGTGGCGGACGTGCTGCAGACCGTTCCGGGTGTGCAGTTGGACCTTTTGCAGACTCCCGGCTCGATCCTGCTCTACAACGTGCTCGGCTCCTCCAACCGTCACATCCTGGTGCAGCTCGACGGCGTGCCCCAGAACTTCGTCGGCGGCGAAAACCTGGCCCACCTCGGCCTCATCCCGGCGCAGGTGGTCGAGCGGATCGAGATCATCAAGGGAGCTGCGTCCGCCGCCTGGGGCTCCGCCCTTGGGGGGGTGATCAACATCATCACCAAGTCGCCGGCGCCCGACCGGGGGGCCACCGGGCTCGCCTCGGCCTCCATCGGCACGGCGGCCACCAGCGACCTGCGGGGGGAGATCAGCGGCAGCAGAGACGCGTTCGGCTACTACCTTACCGCAGGGACCATACACTCCAACGGGCTCATCCCCGGCAACAACGTCGATTTCCGTCACGGTTTCGGCAAGCTCACCTACGACTTCGCCGGCGGCGCCAGGGCGACGCTGGGGCTCGACATCCGCCATGCCGACATGGGCCTGATGCGGTCGGTGAAGTACGACTTTTACGAAAACGGCGAGGTCCGCTACCTCAACGGCTATCTCTCGCTGCAGGTCCCGCTGGCCCAGCGCCTGACGCTCGAGGTGAACGGTCGCGGCGGAGTGCGTGAGAGCACCGACCGCAGGGGGGTCCTCTCCCAGGGGATCCTCTTTTTCACCCCGGAGGCGCGCGAGACACACCAGGGGTACACCGCCGACCTCACCTGGGGGGACGCCCAAAACGGCGTCAAGACCGGGGTGGAATATGAGAGGATCGAGGTGCGTCAGCGCGAGCCGCTGCAGCGCATACCCGGGAGCAACTCGGACCTTGGCCTCGACCGGCATTCCTTCTACGCCAACGGCACCTATACCATCGGGAGGTTCTCGCTGCTTCCCGGCGTGCGCGTCGACCACCTGAACCTTCTGGACGACCCGGTGAGCGCGACGCTGGGGGCGACCCTGCGCCTGGGGCAGGACACGCTCCTGCGCGGCTATGCCGCGCGCGGCTACAGCCTCCCCTTGATCAGCCGCTACGGCTCGCCGACCGGGGAGCTGGAGCACGAACTGCAGCAGGTCGGCACCGTGCAGGGGGGGGTGGAGACCACGGCCGTCCCGTACCTCTGGTTGAAGGGGATGCTGTTCCACACCAACGTCTGGAACATCCAGGAGTACGACTTCCAGGCGGGCCTGCTGTACAGGGACAAACAGCGCCGTCACGGCGTCGACCTCGAGCTGCGAACCTCACCCTGGCACGGCCTCTCCCTCAATGGCGCCTACACCTTCACCGACGCGCGCAACCGCGCCACCGGGGAGCAGCTGGAAGGAAGCCAAAGCGGTCCGCGCCACGCGGTGAAAGGGGCGCTCACCTACGACAACGACGAAGCCGGTCTCACCGCGGTCCTGACCGCGAACTACACCAACTGGAACCTCACCGCCCCGGGCGCCCGGTCCCAGGCGACCCTCTGGGATCTGCACCTGAACCAGAAGCTCCTGCCGGCCCGCGACAACTCGCCGGAACTCTTCTTCTCGCTGCGCAACATCTTCGACACCAAGCTCTACGAGTATGACTTCCGTCCAGCGGCACCGCGGTGGTTCGAAGTCGGGGGGAGGTTCCGGTTCTGATGCGCTCCCTCTTTCTTTGCATCCTGCTACTGTCCCTCGGGCTTCCAGTGGCGGCACGGGCAGCGGAGCTGCTGATCCTTCAGTCAAGCCGCAGCCCGGTCTACTCCGAGGCGTTGGGCGGTTTCCGTGCCGCCGCCAGGACCAACGAGCAGCCGCTGGTGCTCTCGGACTACGCCGAGGTGGACGTGCAGCGCCTGGTCAGGGAGGAGCGCCCGCGGCTGGTGGTCGCGGTCGGTGACAGGGCCCTCGCCGCCTGCCGCAAGATCAGGGAGGTCCCGGTGGTCTCCCTGCTTTCGCTGTCGCTGTCCCAAAAACCCCAGCCCGATCATATCGGGGGGGTGACCATGGTGGCCCCCCCGGGGCGCTACCTCGAGCTCTTCGCCCAGCTGGGCGCCAGGCGGGTCGGGGTCCTCTACGACCCGAAGCTCTCGGGCCTCTACCTGAAGAGGGCCGGCGCCGAAGCCGGCAACTACGGCGTGACCCTTGCCATGGAAGCGGTGCGCAACTCGCGCGACCTGCAGGCGAAACTGGAGAACCTCAAGGGAGAGGTGGACCTTTTGTGGCTTTTGCCGGACAGCACGGTGGTGACCACGGTGAACATGGAGGCTCTTTTGCTTTTTTCCATGACCCGGGGCATCCCGGCCGTCACCTTCACCGGCCAGTACCTCAAAAACGGGGCCGCCGCCGCGCTGGACATCGACCCGTACGACATGGGGGTGCAGGCGGGGGAGCTGGCCCAGTCCCTGCTGCGAGGCGCTTCAAGCCACAAGGTCCCCGTGCTGGAGCCGCGCAAGGTCCGGCTCCAGGTGAACGACAGCGTGCTGCGCAAGCTGGGCCTGCGGATACCGTGAGGCTGCGCCGCGCAGCAACACGGGCGCGGATGAAGCGGGAACAATAGCTGATCCAGGAGTTCGCCCCAAGTGTCCACCTCCTCCCCCCTGGGAGAGGAAAGCGGCGGAGGACCATCGGTAAAAAAAAAGAGGCCAGCCGGTTGACGGCTGGCCTCTTCGCGTTTCAGGTTGCCCCGGGAGCCCGCTTAGGCGAGCACCTCGTCGACCGGGGTGTAGACGAGGCCGAACGCCTCGGCGACGCCGCGGTAGGTGACCTCCCCGAGGGCGACGTTGATCCCCTCCCTGACCCCGGCGTTCTCGCGCGCCACGTCCCGCCAGCCGCGGTCCGCCAGCGCCACGGCGTAGGGGAGCGTGGCGTTGGTGAGGGCCGCCGTCGAGGTGAGCGGCACGGCGCCGGGCATGTTGGCCACGCAGTAGTGCAGCACCCCCTCCTCGAGGTAGGTCGGCTCACGGTGCGTGGTCGGGCGCGACGTCTCGAAGCACCCCCCCTGGTCGATGGCCACGTCCACGAGCACCGCCCCGGGCTTCATGGTCTTCAGCATGTCGCGGGTCACCAGCTTGGGCGCCTTGGCGCCGTGCACGAGGACCGCCCCGATCACCACGTCCGCCTCCTTGACCAGTTCGCGGATGGTGGCCGGAGAGGACATCACCGGGAAGCAGTTCCTGGGCATCACCTCGGAGAGGTGGCGCAGGCGCTCCAGGCTCATGTCGAGCAGATACACCTTCGCCCCCATGCCGCAGGCCATCTGCGCCGCGTGGGTGCCGACCACGCCGCCGCCGATGACCACGACGGTGGCAGGCGCCACGCCCGGGACCCCGCCCAGGAGAATGCCGCGCCCCCCCTGGGCCCGCTCGGCGTACTTGGCCGCCTGCTGCGCCGCCATGCGGCCGGCGACCTCGCTCATCGGGGTCAGAAGCGGCAGCGAGTTCCCCGGGCCGGTGATGGTCTCGTAGGCGACCGCGACACCCTTGCTCTTTATGAAGGCGCGGGTCAGCCCCTCGGCCGCGGCGAAGTGGAAGTAGGTGAAAACGATCTGCCCCTCGCGGATCAGGTCGTACTCGCTTGGCTGCGGTTCCTTCACGTGCATGACCATTCCGGCGCGCCGGTAGATCTCCGCGGGCGCGGCCACGATCTCGGCCCCGGCCCTGCGGTAGGCCTCGTCGTCGAAACCGCTGCCGGCCCCGGCGCCCCCCTCCACCAGCATGGTGTGCCCGTGGCTCACCATGACCTCGACCCCGGCGGGGGTCATGCTGACGCGATTCTCCTCCACCTTGATTTCCTTCAGAATTCCGACGATCATCTTCGCTTCCTTTCCCCTCTTTGATGGCTTTTCCCCGGACGGCCGGTACGATAGAGAGCATACCAAAAACCGGCCGGTTTTTTCTTGCGAATCGGTGGAAAAGAAGCTAGATTTTCGTAGAATACACGACTAAACGGGGACAAAGATGAAGAATATTGCGCCAGACGCCGTAGACAGGATTGATCGGGCCATCCTGACCGAGCTGCAAAAGGACGGCAGGCTCACCAACGTGCAGCTGGCCGAACTGGTGGGGCTCTCCGAATCGGCCTGCCTGCGGCGGGTGCGCATGCTGGAGCAAAGCGGCATCATCGACCGGTACGTGATGCTCGTGGACCAGGGGGCGATCGGCAAGCCCGGCACCGTCTTCGTGCGCGTCACCCTCGACGGGCAGCAGCGGGAGAAGCTCGCGAGCTTCGAGGAGGCCATCGGGACCGTCCCCGAGGTGATGGAGTGCTACCTCATGTCCGGCGACGTGGACTACCTGTTGCGCGTCATCGTCAAGGACACCGACGACTACCTGCGCCTGCACAACAAGCTGACCGGGCTCCCGGGCGTCTTGCGGGTGCAGTCCTCCTTCGCCCTGCGCACCGTGGTGAGCAAGACCTCCCTGCCGCTATAGCTACCAGACCGGAACGATCCTGCTGCGCTCCAGGAAGCTTCTCAATGCGTGCAGGTCTGAGAGGCGCAGCCCCACGAAGCTCAGTCCCATCCCCACCGGAAGCTCAGGCTTCTTCAGCGCCCCCGGCTCGTTGGTCCAGGCCACCCTCGCCTGGCAGCAGATCACCGTGTCGTAACGGGTGAGCCTGAACTTCAGGGTCAGCAGGGTGTCTACCGGACGGATCTCGCTGCTTTCGATGAAGAGCCCTCCGGGGCTCACGTTCACCGAGTAGTTGAGCACCAGCGTCTTCTGGTACGGTCCCTCGAATATGGCGATGCGGGCGTCGACCCGGTCGCTCTTCTTCCCCGCCACGTCATCGAAGCCCCTCTCACCGCTGCCGAACTCGTCAACCGGGTGCACCGTAGCGACCATCGTCTTGCCCTCCTTTGCGCATCGTTTCCTGCCATGTCCCGATCTTTACCCCCTTCGGGGACTCCTGTAAATCGGAACCCGGCCGTTTGTTCCGTCCGTGCTTCGACTACACGACGGAGCGGCTGCGGCTGCACCGGCATGTAGGAAAAAGACTACAGAAATATAGGAATAGACCCGATTCTTAAAACCGACGGGTTTTGCTATCAATGAGTCAGCCACGCGACCCCGACCTTTTGAACCGCCCGCAGGAGACGGCCATGCCCGAGCAAGCCCCCCAACAGCATCACCCCGGCGACGAGAGCCTGCTGCAACAGGTGGCGCTGGGGATCGGCTTCGGCCTGGGGGGCTTCCTGCTGAACTGGTTCAAACTCGACTTCTACTTCAACGTCGAGTTCATCTTCGGCTCCGTCCTCACCATGTTCGCGCTGATGCGGTTCGGACTGGTGACGGGGATGACAGCGACCGTCATCGCGGCGGGCTGCACGTGGCAGTTGTGGCACCACCCCTGGGCGATTGTCATCTTCTGCGCCGAGACCCTCTGCACATCCAGGCTTCGCATCGCCAGGGACCGCGACCCCGTCATCAACAACCTCGCCTACTGGTTCACCGGCGGCATCGGGCTCGTGCTCTTCTTCTACGTCGGGGTCATGGGATTTCCGCTGCTGGCCGCCACGGTCATGGGGCTGAAGCAGGGGATCAACGGCATCTTCAACACCCTGATCGCCTCCGCGCTCTACGGCGCTTACTGTTTCCACCACCAGCGCCCCGGCAGCCTGCCGAGCCTGCGCCAGTTGATCTTCGTCACCATATCGCTCTTTGTCACGATCCCGGCCCTGCTCTTTCTCTATCTCGACATCCGGCACACCCTGAACCAGGACCTGTCGCGGCACCAGGAATCGACGGTTAAAGTGGCAAGCGCGGCGCAGACCTGCGCCGGCTCCTGGCTCGACACCGGCCAGGGGATCGTCCGGTTCCTCGCCGCGTCGTACCCCGATTCGCTGCCGGAAGCGCGCCGGGACCTGGAGAAGATGCGCCGCTCCCTGAACTATTTCCAGCGCCTGGGCATCACCGACGCGCGCGGCATCACCGTCGCCTTCTCCCCCACGGAGGACGAGAGGGGGGGGGCCACCATCGGGCTCGACCTCTCTGGCCGCAGCTACCTCAAGCGCGTCGCCGCCCCACCCCATCATGAGGTGATGGAGTTGATCCACGGCCAGATCGGGAGGCCCGGACCGCGACTCGTCATGGCCGCGCCGGTCCCCGCCGGTGATGGGTTCCGTGGAGTCGTATTCGGGGTCGCCGACCTCGCCTCCCTCAGGGAGCTGCTGCGGAAACTGGTCAACGAGCACACCGCGCAGATCACCCTGGTCGACGAGCGGGGCCTCGTGGTCCTGAGCACCAAGGACCAGTTGCATCCCTTGCAGCGGTACGCCCTCCCCCCCGGCGGCACGATTTTGCCGGTAGCCGACGGCGTCGCGCACTGGATCCCCGGCCCGAAGCCGGGACTGAGCCCCTACAAGCGATGGCTTGCCTCCCTGTACCTGAAGGAGCTCCCCCTCGAGGGGCACCCCGGCTGGAAGCTCGTGGTGGAGTCGTCGCTGAAGGCCCCCCTCACCGCCCTCTCCGAGAAGATCAGCAGCGTCCTGGCAGGTATCGGCCTGTTGCTGGTGCTGCTGCTGTTCTGCTCGCGCCTCTTCGCCGGCAGGCTCGCCGCCGTGGTTTCCGATTTCGAGCGCTTGACCCGCGAGCTGCCGCAACAGGTTGCCGCCGGCGCCACCATCTCCTGGCCGACCCCCGCGACCAGCGAGTTGCGCGGCCTCACCGACAACGTGAAGGTGATGACCCGCGAGCTGCAGTTCTCCCACGCGGCTCTCAAGCAACTGAACCTCTGCCTGGAAGAGCGGGTGGAGGAACGCACGGCCCAGCTCAGGGAAAGCCGGGAGCTTCTGAACGCCATCATCCAAACCACTCCCGACCACATCTCGGTCAAGGACCGGCAGGGAAACTACCTTTTGATGAACAAGGCCGGGTTGAGCTTCCTCGGGCGGGAAACCCTGGGCAGGGGGGAAAGCGCCCTCTACCTTCCGGAGGAGCAGGCAGTCATCCAGGAGTACAACCGCCAGGTCTTCGACAGTGGCGCCATCGTGACGTTCGAACAGTCCAGGCGCGACTGCCGGGGCGAGACCCGAGTCTTCAACGTGGTCAAGGGGCCGGTCCGGAACGAGAAAGGGGAAGTGACCGGGATCTTCGCCATCTCGCGTGACATCACCGACCGCATCCAGATCGGGGAGCAGCTGGAGCAGGAGCGCTCGCTTTTGCGCACCATCATCAGCACCATCCCCGACCTGGTTACCCTGAAGGACGTGCACGGCGTGTACATGACGGTGAACCCCGCCTTCGAGCAGCTGGTCGGGGCGGGCGAGGCTCAGATCATCGGCAGGAACGACTACGAAATATGGCCCGCGGACGAGGCGGCCTTCTTCCACGGGTGCGACCGGGAGGTGCTCGCCGCAGGGAGACAGATCGCCTTCAAGAAGTGGCTCACCGACCGCGCCAACGGGCGCCGCATCTTCCTGGAGATCAAGAAGACTCCGATGTTGGACCGAAACGGCAGGCAGCTCGGCATCCTGGGGATCGCCCGTGACATCACCGTCCAGCACGAGGCGCACGAGGAGTTGAAAAGGCGGCTCGCCCTGCAGGAACGCCTGAAGATCATCGCCGACACCGCGCCCGGCATCCTCTTCGAGTACAAGCAGCACCGGGACGGCACCGGCTTCTTCCCCTACGTGAGCGCCTCCGTGTTCGAGCTCTGGGGTTTCGCGCCGGACGAGGTGGACGAAATCGGCTCCAGGGTCCTCGCGCTGATCCACCCGGAGGACCGCCCCGTCTTCACCAGGAGGATGTCCCGCCCCGGCAAAGAGGGGCAGCCGGTGGTCACCGAGTTCCGCCTCCTCTCTCCCAAGGGGGAGCTCTGGGTGAAGACCTCGGCGGTAGCCACCATCGACAGCGCAGGCGAAGTGGCGTGGTGCGGCTTCATCACCGATATCACGGCGAACAAGGAAGCCGAGCTGGTGCTGCGCGAAAGCGAGGGGAAACTAAGACGCGCGGTGGCGCAGAGAACGGCGGACCTGCGGCTGCTGGCGGAGCGGATCGAGAAGGTGGCGGAGCATGAGCGGGCGTGCGTGGCGCAGGAGATCCATGACGACTTGGGGCAACTGCTGGCCGCCCTCATGCTTGACATAGCCTGGTTCCAGAAGCGGATCCCGGCGGGAGACGAGACGTACGCCGCGAAGGTGAAGGCGGTGAACGAGCTTTTGAGCACCACCATCCAGTGCGCGCGCCGCATCACGCGGGACCTGCGGCCGCGCATGCTGGACGAGCTGGGGCTGGTCGCGGCGATGGAAGAGCAGCTCGAGCTGTACCGGCAGCGGCAGATCGAGTGCCGCTTGACGGTCCCGCAGCGCGACCTCGAGGTGGACCTCGAGCGTTCCAACTCCCTGTTCCGGATCTTCCAGGAAAGCATGACCAACGTCATGCGCCACTCCGGTGCCACGGCGGTCGACATCCTGCTCGACATCGGCAAGGAGATGATACTGCTCGAGGTGACCGACAACGGCTGCGGCATAAGCAGCGACAAAACCGCGAACCTGCACTCCCTCGGGCTCTTGGGGATAAAGGAACGGGCCCTGCGTTGGGGCGGAACGGCGACAATCACGGGAAATCCCGGCAAGGGAACCACGATACGGGTTGACATGCCCATGGAGAGGAGAAGGAGGAAGAGATGATACGGGTACTGCTGACGGACGATCACAAGATACTGCGCGAGGGGCTCAAGGGGCTTTTGCACGACACGGACGACATCAAGGTCGTCGGGGAGGCGGGGGACATCCAGGAGCTTTTCGCGCAGCTGGGCGCCGTCGAATGCGACGTCATCGTCCTCGACATCTCGCTGCCGGGCAGAAGCGGCCTCGACGCGCTGAAGCAGCTCAAGGCGGAGAAGGTGGAGACCCCGGTGCTGGTGCTCAGCATGCACCCGGAAGAGCAGTACGCCATCCGCGCCATACGCTCAGGGGCTGCCGGCTACCTGACCAAGGAGACCGCGTCCCAGGAGCTGGTGCACGCCATCCGCAAGGTGCATTCCGGCGGCAAATACCTGAGTTCCAACCTCGCCGAGGCCCTCTTCACCGAGCTCGCCAATCCGCGCGGCGCCGATCCGCACACCCTGCTGTCCGACCGGGAGTACCAGATCATGTGCATGATCGGCTCGGGGCTCACCCTGACCGGCATCGCCGACAAGCTTTCCCTGAGTGTCAAGACCATCAGCACCTACCGCAGCCGGCTCCTGCTGAAGATGGGGATGAAGAACAACGCCGAAGTGACCACCTACGTGGTGAAGAACGGGCTGCTCTGCGACAAGGGGTGATCGCGCCGGGGCGCGGGGGGACATCCCTCCGCGCCTTTCTTCCCGGCTCCCCCCCCCCCCTCCTTCCTCCTTCCTCCTTCCTCCTTCCTCCCCCCTCCTTCCTCCTTCCTCCTTCCTCCCCCCTCCTTCCTCCTTCCTCCTTCCTCCTTCCTCCTTCCTCCTTCCTCCTTCCTCCTTCCTCCTTCCTCCTTCCTCCTTCCTCCTGAGTCATGTTCCTCCTTCCGCCCTCCCCCCTCTTCCCCCTGGCGTAGGAAATCATCCTGCACGACAATCGTCTCGCGCTGGACATACCTGAAATTACAGCCGTGCTATTAGTGGATCATGGTCCACCCTCGCCGGGCAGCTCTCCCCGGGGGGAGAAGCGGCTCCAGAGCCATTGCCGGCTCCGACCGCGACTCTCATGGGGTTGACGTGGAGAACCTGTGACGTTCACAGAATCACAAAAGCACGTGCGGCAAGAAGCGTGGATTCCCCACCAGCAGATGCAGGCGGGACACCCCACCGGCACCCTCCAGCTGCTGCAGGCGGAGAACCAGCGCCTGCGGCAGGAGGTGGAGTTGCACCGCCAGTCGAGGAGCGAAGCCTGCGAACTGGCGATAGGACTGCTGGTGAACATCGCCAACGCGCGGGACCTGGAAACGGGGAGGCACGTCAAGCGGGTGCAGCGGTACGCGCTCCTCCTCGCCTCGGCCCTCACGAGCGATCCCCTCTATCCCCAAAGGTTGAGCCGGGGATGGATCCAGCGCCTGGCCAAGGTGGTCCCGCTGCACGATATCGGCAAGATCGGGATCCCCGACCGGATCCTCTTGAAGCCGGCCCCACTCGACCCTTTCGAGTACGAGGTGATGCAGCGCCACACCCGCATCGGCCACGACATCATCGCGGCGGTCAACGAAGACTGCAATCACAACGGCAACGCGGCCCAGCCGGAGCCGAGCGAGCTGTTCCAGATGGCCATGGACGTGGCGCTTTGGCACCACGAGCGCTGGGACGGCGCGGGGTACCCGGACGGCCTGGCCGGTGAGGCGATCCCTCTCGCCGCGCGCATCGTCTCGGTTGCCGACGTCTTCGACGCCCTCACCTCCACCCGCATCTACAAGGAGGCCGTGAGCGTGCCGCGAGCCGCGCAACACATCATCTCCCTGGCCGGCACCAAGTTCGACCCCGGTGTGGTCAGGGCGTTCGAGCGGCTAATACCGGAGTTCGAACTCATCTCCTGCAGCGGTGACGAGGCCCCCCTCCCCGGCTCCCAGGCCCCGGTCCTCTCCGCGAAGCCGCACGGCCACGAAGCCGCCACCCGTTGCCACCGGTCGAAGGCCACCGGGGCGACAAGCAAGGTCGTCCCGTTCATGCGAATCCAGGCGCAGGGGAGCCAGCCTCCCGCTGCACCGCAACAGGGCACAGCTCCCAAGGAGAACCCGATGCGCGCACTCATAGTTGATGATGATGAGCTGGACTGCAGGCTTTTGGAACGCGTACTGTCCCCATACTGTCAGGTGGAGTGCGTCAAAACAGGCGAGGAGGCGCTGGAGAAATTCGGCGCGGGGCTTGAGCAGGAGGCACCCTATGGTCTGGTCTGTCTCGACTACAGGCTTCCCGGCATGACCGGGGCGAAGACGGCGCAGATGATGCGCGACCTGGAGGGAAAGAACGAGAAGTTTCCCATGACCACCCTGTGCGCCGTGTCCGGTTCCCCGGAGGCAGCCGGAGAGTTCTACATGCACCTGGGCAACGACCCGCACTTCTTTTTGAACCAGAAGCCGTACAACCGCAGCAACTTGCTGAAGGCGATCAGTTTCGGCCTGAGGCGCTGGGGGGTGAAGAGCGAAGCAGGTTGCCACACCGGCGTTGGTTGCGGGTGCATCGAATGAGAAGGGTGGCGATGACGAAGAAGGCGGGGCTGTTCCTGCTGCTCTTCTGGGCTTCGTCCCCTCTCCAGGTCAGGGCGGCCTCGTCCCCCCAGGCCTCGGACAGCGCGCTGTCACGGGCCGAGGCCGCGGCCGATAAAAGCCGCCGGCTGCTCGGGCCCGACCATCCCCACCTGGCGGTCAGCCTGCACGACCTCGGCGAGTTGTACCTGCAGCGGCAGGAGTACGACCGGGCCGAGACGATGTTTCGGAGGGTGGTAGCGATCTACGAGGTGACGCTCGGTGCGAACCATCCGGAGGTGGCCCTGCGGCTAAACGACCTGGCCCGGCTGTACCAGATGAAGGGTGATTTCGCCAATTCGGAGCGGCACTACCTGGACGCGCTGGCCATCCTGGAGCAGGGCGCGGTGGGCGATCCTCAAGCCACGGTCATGATCCTCAACAACCTGGCCATCCTCTACAGCCTGAACGGATCCGTGTGGCAGGCGCAGGAGCTCTTTGAAGCCACACTGCGTCTTTGCGGGGAGTTCTCGAGCCGGCACGCGTCGATGTTCCGCATCACGCTTTACAACCTCTCCAGCCTTTACCGCTCCACGGGCCGCGACACCGCCGCTGCCGACCTGCTGCAGCAGGCGGCGGCGTTTTAGCTTTCGCCGAGGCGTCCCAAAGCCCCCTTCCCTGTTCCGGCCTGCCGGCACATGAGGCGAGAGCCTCAGCCGGTGCAATTCTTCCTAGCTCCGCAGCATGGGTGAACCAGGCCGCCGGTGGCAAACCGGGGGGCAAAACGTCCACGCGCAGGCACTCCCCCCCCCGGGAAACAGGGTCTGAAGTGATTATTTTTTTAAAATGCCCGCGTAACCAACACGTTGCCGTCTGTAAAAACGTCGCCGGAAACCTGTGCCACCACTGACACGAAACTGACTTTTTCTTTCATAAATATCCTCGTTGCGGTCATGGAATCTTCCCCTACTCTCTTCAGCAACTTAGACTACGACACCGCTGTAACAGTATACACTTTCAGTATCTCAAGGAGCTGGCTTAGTGATACCAGGATTGGCACCAACCAGTAAGCGTCGCGTCCCTATGCCAGAAAAATTAGTTTCTTATATGCCTAATTTTCTCATCTTTTTCTTGTTGACCAATTTTGTGCCAATAAGATATCTCAATATCCAGCTATAACAAAAACCGTGGTACACGATAATACTAAACCACCCGCGAGGGTGGGACGGAAAGCCTAAGGGTCTCACCGAGATAGCCGGGTCGCCGAAATATCACTCACGATATTCGCGCCCGGCTTTTTTGCGCGCAATTTCTGGGGAGATACCTTGACGTAACGCCAACCTGGACCACATATCCGCAGCGTCCCTGCGGAGCCAAAGCCCTGATACACGACAATGCTAAACCACCCGCGAGGGTGGGACGGAAAGCCTAAGGGTCTCACTGAGACAGCCGGGTCGCCGAAATATCTTCACGATGTTCGCGCCCGGCTTTTTTCGTGCCCGGACTTCACCGTGTCTCACCATACCGCAGTCTTTACCACGCTTTCCGGAGTTACAGCCTGAGCCCCCGCCACCTGGTAGCGGCAGGCAATCGAAAAGGAGGAAACGCCACTCCGGATCCCGAAGCAGTATGAGGAAAAATCGCAGTCTCTCAAACAAACACAAAAGGTTTTTTACAACCAAAGGAGCTCGCATGACTCAAAAGAATCAAGGAAGGTTGCTGGTGCTGTTTGTCTTCGCACTGTCCCTGCTGTCCTTTCAGCTCTGGCGCAACGAGGCGCAGGCACAGTCGTCCTACTATACGACCATGGGGTGCGTGAACTGCCATACCACGACCGCCACCTGCAACGGCTGTCACGCCCACGGCACCCATGCCACGAGCACGAAAAACACCATCAACGTGAGCGGCACCACCAACAAGACCTCCTATGCTCCCGGTGAAACCGTGTCCGTCACCATAGCCGGCGGTTACCGCACCGGCTGGGTCCGCGCCGTCCTGCTCGACCAAAGCGGCACCCAGCTCGCCATCTCCACCGGCACAGCAAGCGGCATGGGAAGCTCCACCACCCTCCCCGCGATCCTGACCGCACCGGCCCCCACGGCGGCCGGCACCTACACCTGGCAGGTGGGGTGGTATGGCAACCAGTACGACATATCTTCGGCCGCCTTCGGCAGCTGGACGCCCGACGCCAACAACCCCAACCACGGCTACGAGATGGTCAGCACCAACTCCTTCACCGTCGCAGCGGCGCCCGCCGCCGACACCACCGCGCCGGTCGTCGGCAGCTTCACGCTTCCGGCCACCGCGACCACCCTGGCCGTGCCGGTCTCCGCCTTCACCGCCACCGACAACGTCGCCGTCACCGGTTACCTGGTAACCACCAGCTCCGCGGTTCCGTCCGCCTCCGCTGCGGGATGGAGCGCCACCGCGCCCGCAAGCGTCACCGCCGTCGAGGGGAGCAACACCTTCTACGCCTGGGCCAAGGACGCCGCCGGCAACGTCTCCGCAGCGAAGAGCGCCACCGTGACCGTGACCCTCCCCGACACCACCGCACCGGTCGTCGGTAGCTTCACCCTGCCGGCCACCGCGACCACCCTGACCGTCCCGGTCTCCGCCTTCACCGCTACCGACAACGTCGCCGTCACCGGCTACCTGGTCACCACCAGCTCCGCGGCTCCGTCCGCCTCCGCCGCGGGATGGAGCGCCACCGCTCCGGCCAGCGTCACCGCCGTCGCCGGGAGCAACACCTTTTACGCCTGGGCCAAAGACGCCGCCGGCAACGTCTCCGCAGCGAGGAGCGCCACCGTCACCGTCACCCTCCCCGACACCACCGCTCCGGTGGTGGGGACCTTCACCCTGCCGGCCACCGCAACCAGCCTGACCGTTCCGGTTTCCGCATTCACCGCCACCGACAACGTCGCCGTCACCGGCTACCTGGTCACCACCAGCTCCGCAGCTCCGTCCGCCTCCGCAGCCGGGTGGAGCGCCACCGCTCCGGCCAGCGTCACCGCCGTCGCCGGGAGCAACACCTTCTACGCCTGGGCCAAAGACGCCGCCGGCAACGTCTCCGCGGCGAAGAGCGCCACCGTCACCGTCACCCTCCCCGACACCACCGCTCCGGTCGTCGGTAGCTTCGCCCTGCCGGCCACCGCGACCACCCTTACCGTCCCGGTATCCGCCTTCACGGCGAGCGACAACGTCGCCGTCACCGGCTACCTGATCAGCACCGGCTCCGCCGCGCCGTCCGCCTCCGCCATCGGCTGGAGCATGGCCCCCCCGGCGGTGGTCACCGCGGTCGAGGGTAACAACACGTTCTACGCATTCGCCAAGGACGCGGCAGGAAACGTATCGGCCGGCAAGAGCGCGACGGTCACCGTGACCATCCCCGCCCCGACCGCCGACACCACCAACCCGACCCTGGTCGTCTCGACCCTGGCCGATGGTTCCTACACCAACAAGGTGACCCTCAACATCAGCGGCAGCGCGACCGACGCCGGTGGGCTGCAGTCGCTCACCATCAATGGCCAGGCGGTCGCCGTCAACCCCGACGGCTCCTTCAGCGCCGCCGTCACGCTGGTGGCCGGCGCCAACGTGATCACGGTGGTGGCAGCGGACCAGGCCGGCAACGCCCAGAGCGACGTCCGCACCATCACCTTCGACCCGACCGCGCCGGTGCTCTCCATCACCGCCCCCGGCGACAACAGCGACTCCGCCCAGTCCTTCACCACCGTGACCGGAACCGTCGACGAAAGCTCCACCGTCACCGTGACCGACAACGGCGGCAACCAGACCTCGGCCGCCATCAGCGGCAACACCTTCAGCGCGACCGTGAACCTCGTGGCCGGCGTCAACACCATCACCATCACCGCGACCGACCTGGCCGGCAACGTCACCAGCGCCAAGCGTACCGTGACCTACACCCCGACCGGGGCCCTCACCATGGCGGTCACCTACCCGGCGCAGGACATCACCACCAGCAAGAGCAGCATCGTCCTCACCGGCACCGTCGCCGACACGGTCGGCAAGGCCACCGTCCTGGTGAAGATGAGCGGCCGCACCTACAAGCCCAGGGTCGACAGCACCGGCCTCTTCAAGCAGCAGCTCAGGTTCCTGAAAAACGGCACGTACGTGATCACCGTGACCGCCACCGACGCCGCCGGCAACAGCAGCACGGTCACCCGTAACGTGATCTACCGCAAGGCGACGCTCAGCGAACTCCGTCTCAAGCGCAAGGAGCGCTACGACGACTAACCAGGCGATGTAAGCCATGCATCAAAAGAGGCCACCTCCGAAAGAGGTGGCCTCTTTTGCCGTGGAATGTGAAATGAAAAAAGGGGGTTCAGCCTCTACGGCTGATTGCCCAATCCAGACGCAAGGCATGGTTCGGGCAGATAACCGGTTGAGGAAGCGCAGTAATCCTACGTCGGCGGGATGTGGAAATCGACGTGCATTGCCCCTAGCAGTTGGTATGACGCAGGCAACGGGGGGACAGTGGCATGAAAAGCACCAATCATGGTATAAGCTCTCATGACTTGTCCCCCTCCAGCAACAGATCGTCTCCGCACGACGCAGACCGCCGTCTCGTTTGCCCTCCCCCTTCTCATTGCTGCGGCCCTGCTTCTGCTGGCGCGCGAGCCGGAGCTTCGCCTGTCGGTGCCGCTGATGACCGGCCTCACCGCTGTCATTATGGCCCTGCTGGCCTTGATCCTGTACCGCGGAGAACGGCATCCCTTTTCCTGGTGCCCGGCGCTGATCCTGGGTGTGGCGCTCGCCCTGCGGCTTTTATTCCTCTTTGCGCCGGCGCAACTCTCCGATGACATCTACCGCTACCTGTGGGACGGCGGCAACCTTTTGCGCGGCGTGAACCCTTACACGGCAGCCCCTGCCGCCATGACGCCGCCTGACGGGCTGAAGGCCGTCCATGCCGCGATCAATCACCCGGAATACGTGACCATTTACCCTCCCGCAGCGCAGGTGCTCTTCGCTGCCGGCTCGGCCATTGGGGGAACGGTCACCGGACTCAAGACTTTCCTAGTGCTTGTGGACCTGGTGCTGTGCGGCTTGCTGATACTGCTGCTGAGAAGATTGCAGATGCCGGTCTGGCGAGCGGTGCTGTACGCATGGAACCCGCTGCCAGTACTGGAGATCGCGGGCTCCGGGCACGTCGACGGGGGAGGGATGGCACTGTTTCTGACCGCTTTTTTGTTGCTGCTTACCTGCGGGGGGAAGCGGACAGGCGCAGCCTGCTCCGGGGCCGTTTTCGCCGCGGCGGCGCTCGTGAAACTCTTCCCCCTGGTACTGGGGCCGGTGCTCTTCCTGATCGCCCCGCGTCCCCGCCGCCTTCACTTCCTGGCCGGGTTCTGCTGCGGCCTGGCGCTGCTTTCGATCCCGTTTCTGCCGGATCTCATCAGGATACGTGAGAGCCTCGGGGCCTACGCGCGGAATTGGGAATTCGCCGGGTTCGCTTTCAACACCTTGCGCGGCGCCACCGGGTCCGGCAGCTTCGCGCGCCTCGCGCTGGTGGCGGTTCTGCTGCTCTTCGTTGCCGCGCTGACCTCGCGCGTGCCCGGTTTGCCGAACGCGCCCAACGACGCTGCTTCGGCCAAACAGGGAAGACACGCGCTTAGGGCCTGCTACGCCATCACCATGGCACTTTTGCTCACCACCCCCACCCTGCAGCCGTGGTACGCCCTGATGCTTGCGGCGCTGCTCCCCTTTGCGGCTGGCCCGGCCGGCATCGTGCTCTGCTGGACAGTGCTGCTCACCTACCGGGTGCAGATCCCGTACTTCATCCTGGGACAGTGGATCGAGAGTCCGCCGGTGACGGCGGCGGTGTTCCTGGCGCCGGCAGCGGCGTGGCTGGCGAGCGTCCTAAGTCGACGTCTTGGTGAGAAGAGCGGGATCAGTGCGCCCTGCGGGAATTGAGCGACTCGCCCAGATCCTTGGCAACTGTCAGCGCGAAACCGAGCGGGAAGAGGAGAAACATGGGGATGGCGATGAAGGTCTCCCGCCGCCAGGCGAAGGCTATCGGAAGCAGGCAGTAGAGAAACAACGCGCAGTTCAGGAACAGGTAAGCGAGGTTTTTCTGCCGGTAGACAAGCGCGAGCCCGGGGATGCGGTCCCGCCCGAGCACCCCAAACTTCGGGGTGCGCTCGAACTCGCCGCCGGATTTGAACATCCCCTTTAGCACCGAAAGGGATAAGCTCGGCGCCAGCCCGACTGTAAGGGCCGGAAGCAGCATAAGCTCTCTCCACTGCACCGCCCCGCTTCTTTGCGCATAGAGCAGGAAGTAGCTCAGTATGGCGCCGCTGGTGGCGAGGAAAAGCGGCAGGTCGACGCGCAGCACCTGGTGCAGCCCGATCCCCACACGCCAGGTGACGGCCGGGTACAGGGTAAGCATGACCACCAGTCCCAGGAGCCAGTAAATGTTGGCGGTCAGGTGCGCCGCAGCCTCCAGCTTCACCGCCAGGGGAAGCTTTTCCTGCAAAAGCCGGGGCAGGATCTTCCGTGCGGTCTGGATCGACCCCTTGGCCCAGCGCTGCTGCTGGCTGCGCAGCGCCCCCATGGTGACCGGGAGTTCGGAGGGGACCCGGCACTCGTCACGGTACACGAAGCGCCATCCTGCCAACTGCGCCCGATAGCTCAGATCGAGATCCTCGGTAACCGTGTCGGATTGCCAGCCGCCGGCGGATTCAATGGCGCTCCTGCGCCAGACGCCGGCGGTGCCGTTGAAGTTGAAGAAGAGTCCCTTTTGGTAGCGCACCTGGTGTTCGATGGCGAAGTGCGGCCCCAGCAGCAGGGACTGCACTCCGGTGAACCAGGAGTGCTCCGCGTTGCAAAAACTCCAGCGGGCCTGCACCATCCCCACCTGCTCCTCCCGAAACCAGGGCATGATGCTTACGAGGAAGTCCGGGGGCGGGATGAAGTCGGCATCGAAGACGGCGACGAACTCTCCGCGCGCGGCGACAAGCCCCTGCGCCAGTGCTCCCGCCTTGTAACCGGCGCGATGGGAGCGCCGCAGCACGCCGATATCCACCCCTTTTTGGCACCACCGGGCCACCCGCTCCTCGACGATGGCGGCGGTGTCGTCGCTGGAATCGTCCAGCACCTGGATCTCCAGCCGCCCGGCGGGCCACTGAAGCGCAGCGGCGGCATCGATGAGGCGCCCGGCGACGAAGCGCTCGTTGTAAAGGGGAAGCTGGACAGTGACGGAGGGGAACTCTTCCGGGGAAGCGAACGGGGGCGGAGCGGGAGCGGGGTGCACGGAATCAAAGCAGAGGCTTTTCAGCAGCCAAAGGCGGTGCGCCCCATACAGGCACAGGCCGAGCAGGGCGCAAAAGTGCAAAGCTGTGAGAAACGGGATCAGTACTGCCGACATCAAGTTGCCACCTTTCAGGGTTCTTCCGGCTCGGGACAGCTGCAGGGAATACCGAGCGGCTTTTCCTCGAAAAGGTACCGCTCAGGCCTCCATGCCTTCAGGGAAGCGGCGCTACCGGGGAGCCCCCTACGTCCTCGCCCGAGACCACCCAGAACTTGCTGGTCCAGTTGCGCCAGCTCCCCTGCAGGGAAAGCCTTCCCGCGGAGTCGCTCACCCCACGGGCCAGAACCTCCCCGCGCGGCGGCGATCCGACGTAACGCACCAGGGCGTACGGCGCGCGGGGGGCGAGGCCGGACGCATCCAGTTGGTAGGCCCCCTTCACCTCGTGGTAGACCAGCTTGCCGCGAGCTCCCCCCTCCACGATGGACCAGGTGGAGGGGTCCTTGGCGAAGAGGAGGAGCTTCTTCTGACCGGAAGCCGCCAAGGAACCGCCGGCGGCGAGCAGCAACAACAGCGCCGCCGGAACCATCCGGGCCGCTAAAAGGACAAATCGCAAGAAAGCCTCACGTAAAGACGCTAAGACGCGAAGGACACGCAAGAACAGACCGAAAAGGACTAGCGCCCTTCCCTTTTGTCCCACGCCTCCCAGCCTCCCTTGTAGTTCCTGGCCTCCGGGAGGCCGGCCAGCTGGTGCACGGTCCAGGCATAGCCGCTGCGGACGCCGCCCAGGCAGTAATACACCACCGGCTTACCCAGATCAACACCATGTTTCGCGAGGAGCTTCCTGAGCTCGCCCCCGGAGAGTGGTCGCCGCTCCTTGCCGGTGTAGAAATCCTCCCAGGAGATGTGCACGGCACCGGGTATCCGCCCCTTGAGCCACTCCAGGGTGGAGCGGACATCGACCAGGGTGTAGCCGTCCTTGCGGTTTTGCAGCTCCTCGGTGCTTACCGCGGTCTGCGGCTTCGGCTGCGCCTGGTACGGGACCCGCCTCACCTGCCGCGGCTCCGCCCCCTGCACCAGGGGGAAGCCGGCGCTGCGCCAGGCCTGGATGCCGCCGTTCAGGAGGCGGACGGCCCCCCTGTGCCCCAGCCAGGAAAAGAGCCAGGCGTCGTATCCTTCGCCCCCCCAGCTCTTGTCCGCGTCGCCGTAGATAACCAGCGCGGTTCTCTCGCCGATCCCCTGCGCGCCCAATAGCGCTGCCAGCTCGTTGGCAGGAAAGGAGCTGTACTTCACGCCTTTCGAGTCGGTACGGGTGTAGTCCTCCCAGCAAAAGGAGATGGCACCCGGGATGTGCCCCGCCAGCCATTCCCCCCTCGGGCGCGCATCGAGAATCACCCACTTCCCGGCGGTGCCCTTGAGCGCAGCAGCGTCGATAAGCCCCAGGTCGGCCGCGCGAGCCCCGGCAGCGGGGACAAAGAGCGCCAGCGCCAAAAGGACCAGCGGCAAAAGGCGCGACAGGCGCCTCACATTCATCGTCAGCAACACTTTGTCAGACATGAAACAACTCCTTACCTGACTGGAGATGATCTTCCCTAGCCCCTCTCCCTCCGGGAGAGGGTGCCCGAAGGGCGGATGAGGGCTGGCGGCTGTGTTATTTTGCCCTTGGCAACCCCCTCACCCGGCTCACGGGGGGAGAGGGGATATGGGCGTATGTGGCGGAAGATCTTACCTGATCAGGACTCTTTTATCCGCGCGCCCGCACCGGGAGCGGCGGTCTTTTCTTTCGCGGTGTCCCCTCTCAGCTCCAGAAGCAGCTCCCTCGCGATGACAAAGAGGATGGTGCTCCCGGCCTTGAAGGTGCCGCTTATGGTGCGGCTGATTTTCGATTTACCGGCGCGGCGGCGGCGATACGGTACGTCCAGCTCGAGGATCCTCAACCCGTGCCGCAGCGCCCGCACCTGCATCTCCACGGTCCAGCCGAAGGCCTGGTCCTGCATCTCCAGCCGTTCCAGCGCTTCCCAGGTGATTACCCTCATGGGGCCCAGGTCGCGGAAGCGATGTCCCCAGAAGAGACGGATCAGGAAGGTGGCCAGGACGTGCCCGAAGCGCTGCTGAAAGCTGAGCGCGCCGCATTCCGCCGGGATGCGCCGCCCCAGCACCAGGTCCCTCTCGCCCGCCACGACGGGGGCCAGCAGTTCCCGGAAAAAGGAAAGGTCGTCGCTGCCGTCGGCATCGACGAAGGCGACTATCCGCGGCGGGTTCGCCCTGAGCGCGGCCAATCCCGCGAGGCAGGCGCGGCCGTACCCGGGTACCGGCTCGTACACGACCTCTGCGCCGAAGGAGGCCGCCACCGCGGCGGTCGCGTCCGTGGAACCGTTGTCGACGACCACGACCCCGCCGATCACGCCGGGAACCTTGCCCAGCACCTCGGGCAGCGCCCCCTCCTCGTTTCTCGCCGGGATTATCAGAACTGCCTCGATGGGTCGCCCTTCCGTCATTGCGTCGCTGCCGCGCCTCCTCCCCTTTTTGGGCGACGACGGTAGCACACCGGGATCAGCATCACCACCGAAATCAGGGCGATACCGGCCAGGGTCGCCGGTGAGAGCCGGCCGCGCAAAAGATCCGGAAGCGAGCTGGAGAAAACGATGAAGGCGACGGTTGCCGGTAACATGCAGACGAAGCTGGTCAGCATGTAGTGGGCAAAGTTGATCCTGGTGAGCCCGAAGGCGTAGTTCAAAAGGTTGAAGGGAAAGGCGGGGATCAGGCGGGTGAAGGCCACCACCTTCCAGCCGTGCTGGGCCACCTCGCTGTCGAGTCTTTGCCACCTTGGACCGGTCAGCTTTGACGCCACCCAGTCGCGCGCCGCGTATCGGGCCACCAGGAAGGCGAGCGATGCACCCATGGTCGCGCCGACGATGGTGTAGACCACCCCCCAGAAGGGGCCGAACACGATCCCCCCCGCAATGGTCAGCGGCAGGGCCGGGAGGAAGAGAACCGGCGCCAGGGCGTACACCAGGATGTAGACTGCCGGCGCCAGCGTGCCGTAAGAGGCGATCAGGCCGCGCAGGCGATCCTGCTGGATATAGTGACTCGCACCGGAGAGCTGCACCGCCGCGAGAGCAGCCACCAGCAGGGTGAGGATGACAAACGGCAGCCACACTCGTTTCCGCCGCTCTCCAGCATGGGAGTCCCGCTCCCGGGTCACGGCGCCCCACGGCATGCGCCGAAGACTTCTTTTGAGCCGCAGGCGGTTCACGTAGGTGAAGAGGCCGCTTGCTCCCATCTTCTTTCCGGCCATGGCCTGTCCGGGAGAGAAGAGCAGGTCGGCCACGTGCCAGGTCGGGGTGTGCGCCCCGAGTGCCTGCACGCATCCTGCACAGTAGGTGACGGTCCGTCTGCCGGCGGCCTCTTGTTTGCGCAGCTCCCCCCATGAGCCGGCCAGATCGGGGTTTAAGAGGTCGACCGCCCCACCCTTGCCACAGCAGAGTGTCTTTTCGCCTGAATGGGGCATCTCTTCCACGGTCATCCCCTGGCGCCGCAGCAGGTCACGTACGGCCCCGTGGACCGAGGTTGCCCCGCGCAGCACGCAGGGGTCATGGACCGTGACCGTCCCGGAGACCGGCGCGAGGCGCATTCCGCTCTCGGCAAGCCTCTCCCAGACAGTCCTCACCTTGAGTCCCTTGCCGAGAGTTTGGAACATGGTCTGGCAGTTGGGGCAGGCAACCAGCACTTCCGTCACCCCCTGCCCGGTAAGCCAGGCGTTCATCTCGTCAAACATGGCGCTCACGTACCGCTCGCGCCCCAGGCTGTGGGAGGGCTTCAGGCAGCAATCAAAGACGATGCCCACGCCTTGGTCGGATTCCCGCAGTGCTGCCAGGATCATTTTTAAGGCATCGGGCCGGGTACCGGAGAGCGAGCAGCCGGGAAAGAAGATGGTCGAACACCCCTCGGGGAGGAGGTACAGGCTGAAACGCCGGGAGGTACCCGCCCGCTCGTAGCCGATCAGCGGCGCGTGCTCCTGGAATTCGCCGACCCCCCGCTCCACCGCCTCGCGCCGCATCTCGAGAAACATCCCGTCGAGGTCGAGCCGTTCCGGGCAGAGCTGGGAGCAGAGCCCGCACAGGCTGCACTCAAAGGACCTGCACAGGGAGCTACGATCCGATGGATCGCAGGAGCGGGCGATTCCCCCCGGGGTGCCGAACCGCTTCAGAAAGGCACAATCGTGGAGGCATGCCCCACAGTCGGTGCATCCCGCCTTGGTGGCCGCAAGCTTTGCCCGGAGCGCGGGTCGAAGGACGCTTTCGTTTGCAGTCATGGCACTTCCCTACGGGGTCTTGAAGTAAAGGCCAACCGAGTAGTTGGCGCCCGCCGCCGTGTTCTGGCCGTAGAGGTCGGGGCGGTAGCCGAGCTCGACCCCCATGGACGGGGTCACCTGGTAGCCCAGGGTGAGGTCCAGCTTACCCAGGTCGAAGTTGTTGGTGGTGGTAGGGTTGCCGCTGCCGTCCACCCTGGTCCCGTTGTCCATGCTGTAGATGCCGTCGAGCTTCGCGCGGGTAAAGAGGTTCTTGCCCAGGTCGAAGCCCACCTCCACCAGGTAGCGGATCTCGTCGGAAGGGGCGCCGGCGCGCAGGCGGTAGCCGAGCTCAACGTTGGCGTAGCCGGGGAGTTTCGGGTAGAGCGAGCGCCCCCAGAGGAGCCTCGCCTCGGTGTCGTACTGGTCGTTGCCCAGGGGAAGCGGGTCGTTCTTGCCGTAGCCGCCCGGGATCTTCACCAGGAGCTGGGTCGAGATCACGCCGACCGCGTCGCTTTGGTACAGGCGGTAGCGCGCGCCGAGGTCGATGTCGCCGATGCCGTGGGCCGTGGCGCGGCTCAGATCGTTGTCGTTCTCCAGCCACTTGTAGGAAAGCGAATTGATCGCGGTGAGTTCGTCGGTGACGCCGTACTCGAAGTAGTTAGTGAGGTTGTAGTCGGTGAACTCGCCGCGGTTGGCGAGGTCCCTGCGGTTGCCGTCAGGATTGAAGCTCTTGTCGGCGTAGTAGAAGTTGAAGGATGCTTTCTCGTAGAAGCCGCCTTTCTTGGCGGTCCAGGCCCCGGCGAACGAGGACGGGACCGGGAAGACGCAGATAAGGACGACCGCGGTCAGCGATGCGAGGATTGTTTTCATGATTTCCTTCCTGATCTCAAAAGGAAGGCGCCGCTGCCGGCGCCTTCCCTACTGTAGTGTCACTGGTTCTGCTTACAGTCCGCCGGTCGCGACCGGGCGTCCGGAGGGATCCTGGCGCCAGCCGTCGGTACTGCCGGGGACAGCGGGGGTAGCCAGGTAGGCCGGATCTTCGACGTAGTTGGTGGACCACCCTTCCCAGCCGTCCGAGTAGTTGCGAATGTTGGTGTACCCCATCAGGTGGGCGTAGAGGTAGGCAAGGGCCGAGCGGTAGCCGCTGCCGCAGTAGAAGATGGTCTCCTTGCTGAAGTCGATGCCCAGATTGCTCCAGAGCGACTTGACCTCCTCGTAGCTTCTCAGAGTGGCGTCGGCGTCGACGTAGATCCCGGCGGAATCGTCGGCGTTATAGGCCCAGGTGGCGCCGGGGATGCGCCCCTTGTTCACCACGTAGCCGTAGCCGCTGATCATGCCGGAGTACTCGCTGCCGGAGCGGACGTCGACCATCTTGGCTGTGGGCTGGTTATAGACCGATTCGACGTAGGTGGTGCTGGCCAGAAGCGCCGGTTTGGTGGCACCGGCGTAGGTGGTGGCGACCGGGGTGTTGATGGTGGTTTCGGTCGGGTAGCCCGCCGCCTGCCACCCTTGGATGCCGCCGTTCATGAAGCGGACGTCGGTGACGCCGGCGTACTTGAGGATCCACCAGAGACGCGCCGCGAAGATGTTGGAATCGCTGTAAACCACGACGGTGGTGTCGGGGGTGATCCCCATGCTGCCAAGGGCGGTCTTCAGCCCGGCGTCCGGAAGCAGGAACCAGCGCGGGTTGCCGTTTTCATAGACGTCGGAGTTGGAGTGGATGGCGCCCGGGATGTGCCCGAGCAGATAGGAGTTGTCCGCCCAGCCGTGGGCCATGTCATCGAAGCTCCCCCACTGGGTCTCGAAGATCAGGTACTTGTGGTTGCGGTCGTAGGAGTACTGCGGCGGCGCGGCCGAGGTGCTCCCCGGCTTGTGGTAGTCGATGAGCGCCTTGACCCAGGCCGGGTAGACCGCGTCGGCGTAGTTGGGCGCCTGGTCCATCGGGTAGGAGGTGTTGTCGGCCCAGTCCCATATGGAGGCGTCATAGTTGGAGCATTTCTGGTACCCCATCAGGCGGAGCAGGAAATAGGCGTAGCCGGAGCGGATGCCGGCGGTGCAGTACGCCGTCACCTCCTTGTCGGGGGTGATGCCGCGGGATTCCAGCATGGTTTTCAGCTGCTGGTAACGCAGCGTCGACTTGTCGGTGTTGTAGTACCAGGCGTAGGGAAGGTTGACCGAGCGCGGGATGTGGCCGCCGCGGGTCTCACCGTAGAGCTGCCACCCCAGGTATTCCTCATCGGTGCGTGTGTCGATCACGGCGAAGTCGTTGTCGTAGAGGCGGCCGGCGATCCTGGCGGAGGTGGCCTTCAGGGAGCCCTGCACGCTCGGGGTGAAGGTCGCGGCGGCGCGGGTCACAGCGGCGCGCTGGGTGGGGCGCCCGTCGGCGGACCACTTGTCCCAGCCGCCGTCCAGGATGTGGACGTCGGTGCAGCCCAGGTATTCCAGCATCCAGAACAGGCGCCCGGCGGCGCCCCAGGAAGCGGTGGTGTTGTCGTAGATCACGATCTTCTGCTGCCGGGTAATCCCGGCGGCGCCCAACTGTGCGGCCACCGTGTCGGTGTCCTTGAGGCCGCGCCCCTTGGCCCAGAAGGCGCTGTGCTGCAGGTTGATGGCGCCGGGGAGGTGACCCGTCGCGTAGGCCGAGGCGGCACGGGCGTCGATGATCAACAGGTCGGTGGCGTTGAGGCTTTTCTGCACCGAATCCGCCGAGACCAAAAGGTCGGCGTTAGGGAACTCGGCAGACGCAGCCGCGAGGCTTGCGGTCTTCTGGGACTTGTCCGTGACGCTGCTGCCGCAACCGGCAAGCGCCAGCGCAAAAAGTGCCCCGAACAGCAACAGCGCGTTCTTCAGCACATGTTTCATGTTTTTTCCTCCTCGGTATATATATGTCAGTTACCCTGCTAAGAAGAACTAAGCAGCGCACCGTCTTAAGGTGCGGCGAGGCTACCAGCCAGTGTTAGCAAAGTCAAATTGATATATTTAAAAAACACCATCAAGAGTATCGTTTTTACCAATAGCACTGGGCAAAAAAACAGGGATCGAAACTGAAAGTTCCGCCCCCGCGTTATTCGGTCTTTGCTCCTCCCTGTCAATCGGCGTCCGACTTTAACCCCTCGGCATTTTGAGCCCCACCAGCAATCTGTAACAGCACGATATTTCACAGGGTGTTGGCCAGCCTTGCACAGCCGATACCGGGTTTAAATTCGAAGCTGGCCCACCAACTGAACTCAACGCAGCCCACTGACACAAAGTCAGCACAATCAACAACAAAAAAGGACTTAGCCGCTTAAGCTAAGTCCTTATAATGTTTTGGTTGCGGGGACAGGATTTGAACCTGTGACCTTCGGGTTATGAGCCCGACGAGCTACCAGACTGCTCCACCCCGCGTCATTGAGTCCCAACTTGTACCACACCCTTTCCGGTGCAGTCAATCATTTTCTCTAAAAAAGTTTGCAGTCGTCAAAAAGATCACCGGCCACGGCATGGACAGACCGGAGCATAAAAGAACGGGGGAGGCGCCTCACGCACCTCCCCCGTCCCGTTTATGCCCCGCAGTTGCGCCACCCTAGGGGAAGTTGATGTCCACCTGGGTGGTGAAGGTGTTCTTGCCGGCCAACTGCTGGTCGTTGTAGATGTCATAGCCCAGGATCACGGAGACGTTCTTCGAGAAGGCCCAGGAGGCGCCAAAGCTGAAGGCGCCGACGGTGTTCTTGCCACCCTGGTAGTCGGCGGCAAGCCAGAGCTTGTCGGAGATCTCGCTCATGGTGCGGTCCCAGGAGAGGAGCACGCCGTCATCCTTGGGCCCGATGACCTTGTCGTTGCCGAAGTAGTAGCCTGCGGAGAGACGCCCGACAACCGGGAGGGTCTTGGCGGCGAGGCCGTAGACGATGTTCTGGTCGGTGCGGAAGGCGCTGTTCTTGTCGCCGTTGGTGCCGAAGCCGTAGCCGCCGACGGCCAGAGCCGGGGAGAGTTCGAAGAGGGACCCTTCAGGGGTGCCGATCTTGGCGTTGAAGTAGATCGGCCTGCTGTCGTAGCCGTTCGAGCCGCTGGTGATGTAGTCCACGCCTACCTCGGCCTGGAGCTTCTCGAAGGGGAGCACCCCGGCGGTGACCCCGAGGTCGTAGACGTTGCCGACGCTGGAGTTGTTGGAGGTGCGGGTGTAGTTGTCGATACCAAGGTGCAGGGACTTGAAGCCCTGGACGTCGGTGGAGGGGATCCAGATCTGGGTGGAGGGGGTCGCCATTGCGATCCCGCTGGTTGCGATGGTCAGCGCCGTTGCCAAGATGAGGCTTTTGATGGTTCTTTTCATGTCCTTACTCCTTTGTAATGAATTTCACTCTGTATTGGTGCTGCGAATATCTCCCTGAGACTGCCTACCTTTGCGGCTGAACCTCCCCCTTTCACTGGATTGCATAAAAAAAGGCGCCTCTCACCCGTCGTGGAGAGGCGCCTTTGCCTGTCTTGCCTGCGGTCCCGAGCACTTCGTTGTGCTTCGTTACCTGGCCACTTGTTAGCAGAAGCTGTGCCACTTTCTCGTCCGCTGCAAAAACCATTCGGATTGCGGAGAGTTACAAAAAAGCGACATCCCGCCCCGCGCACTGCGCCTGACCCAATAAAGGCAGAGTAGCCTAATACTTGTGCATCGGCAGGGACTCCCGCTTCTCCCTGGAGCAGCCGCGAGAAAGCCGCGCCGCCCGCTCCGCCAAGGCGCCTGGATGCGGGTTCTACGATCCCTTTATTTATTTGTAAAGCGGGCGAAGAAAAGGTAGATTGTCGCGGTCAGAATGATCCGGCAGCGCCGGGGGCGGAGGACGTACGTGGTAATCACCTTCATAACGATATTTGCGATCGGAATCGCGGCCGGGGTGGTCGGGGCGATCCTGGGCCTTGGGGGCGGCATCATCATCGTCCCCGCCCTCACCCTCGGCTTCGGCATGCCGATGCGCACCGCGGTCGCAGCCTCGACCGTCTGCATCATCGCCACCTCGACCGGCGCCGCGGTGGCCTTTCTGAGAGACCGCCTCACCAACACCCGCGTGGCGATCTGGCTCGAGATGGGAACCTCGATGGGGGCCCTGACTGGCGCCTTGGTGGCGGCCCTGGTGAACCAGCGCGTCCTGTTCGTCCTCTTCGGCCTCTTGCTGGCCTATTCGGCCTACAACATGTTCCGCACCCGGAAAGAGCACGCCAGACCAGAGGTGATTCCGGACGCCATCTCCGCGAAGCTCAGGCTCGGCGGCTCCTACTACGACAAGGCGCTGGGGCGCCGGGTGGAATACCAGGTGACCCGGACGCTGCCGGGGCTCGTCATCATGTACTTCTCCGGGGCTGCCGCGGGGCTTTTGGGGATCGGGGCGGGGATCTTCAAGGTGCCGGCCATGGACCAGGTGATGGGGATGCCCTTCAAGGCATCCAGCGCCACCTCCAATTTCATGATCGGGGTGACCGCGGCCTCGGGGGCGGTGGTGTACTTCGCGCGCGGCGACGTGAAGCCCTTGGTGGCGGGGCCGGTGGTGCTCGGGGTGCTCCTCGGGGCGATCCTCGGCGCCCGCCTGATGATGCGCATGCCGGCCAGCAAGATCAGGCTTTTCTTCATGCCGATCCTGGCGTACACGGCCATCGAGATGATCTACAAGGGGGTGAAGTGGTGGTAGGAATCGATCCGGAGGAAAAAGCGGCCGAGCACCCGATCGAGCTGGTGCTGGCGAGGCTGTTGCGGTTAGGGTCCCTGGTGGCTGCGGCGCTCCTCGCCGTAGGGATCGCCCTCATGGTTCTCGGTCAGAGCGCCGTCGCGCCCAGGCTGATCACCGCCGGACTCCTGGTGCTGCTCGGCACCCCGGTCCTGCGCGTGCTGGTGGCCGCCGTGATCTTCGTCAAGGAGCGGGACTGGCACTTCGCGCTGTTTTCCCTGGTGGTGCTCTGCGCCGTGGCCGCCGGGATCTACTTCGGCAAGGGGATGTGACCGGGGAGCTACTCCTTCTCCCCTTCCCCTTTCCCGCCGGCCAGCTTCTGGCGCGCCCTTTCGGCGATCTGACGCCTGCGCGGCCCGCTCACCAGCTTCTCTTCCAAAAATGCGATCATGGCGATACCCACCGTGACCATCACCCCGATACCCAACAGTTTCAGCACAAACATCGATTACCCCGCTTTTTTCGTGTCTTTACGCCTGCCTAATCTGCCTGAAGCGCCGACGCTTGTCAACCGTCCCCACCCTGCCCCCGGTAACCGGACCTTTAAAATTAGGCTGGAATAATAATTCTTTTCATGTAGAATGAGGCCGCTTTTCCCTCATGCCCAGCAGTTCCCGACCGATAAGGAAGGATCTGCTTCGCCCACAGGGGCTACATTAAAGGAGGAAACTATGAAGAGCAGCAAGGTAGCACGCAGGATCGCAGTAGTGGCCGCAGCCTTGGCCGCGACGGCTGGCCTCGCTTTCGCTTCCGGCGAAGTGAGCGGCATCTCTGCCGACCAGGCGCTTCAGAAACTGATGGACGGCAACACCCGCTACGTGGAGAGCAAGATGTCGGCTACGGCGCTGTGCGACGCCACCGCCCGCGGCAAGCTGGCCAAGAGCCAGCACCCCTACGCCATCATCCTCTCCTGCTCCGACTCCCGGGTCCCGCCGGAGATCATCTTCGACCAGTCCCTGGGAGAGGTGTTCGTGGTGCGCGTCGCCGGCAACGTGGCAGACCCGCTGGTCCTGGGGAGCGTTGAGTACGCGGCCGAACACCTGGGGAGCCCGCTCATCATGGTGCTCGGGCACGAGCGCTGCGGCGCCGTCACCGCGACCGTCGCCGGAGGCAAGCCGGAAGGGAACATCGGCGCCATCGTGAAGGAGATCGCTCCCGCCGCGAAGAAGGCCAAGGCCACCTGCAAGGGGAAGGCGAAGGAGGAGATCGTGGAGTGCGCGGTCGAGATCAACGCCAAGGCCGTTGCCGCCGAGCTCCCGAAGAAATCGAAGATCCTCGCCAAGGAAATGAAGGAAGGAAAGATCAAGATCGTCGCCGCCAAGTACGACCTCGATGACGGCAAGGTCACTTTGCTTAAATAGCCGCTCCGTTCCGGAAAAAAAGCCGCCTCCCATACCAGGGGGCGGCTTTTTTGGCGTTGCAGGCTGATGTTTCAGGGGGCGGGGGGGTGCAGTTTCGGGATCAATGCGGGGTCGAGTTCCCCCATCCGTTCTTCCCCCAAGAAGAGCAGCGCCTCGTGCAGCACGTCCGCCTCTGCCACCAACCGCGCCACGTCCACACCGAGGCAGCTCCGCGGGACCCGCCTCAAGAGGTCGGCGGCGCGTCCAAGCAGCCCCTCGGCTCCCTTGAAGTTGCCGTTACGCCAGTGGTAGAGCGCGACGGCGACCTGCAAGACCCCCTGGTAGAAATCGCGCAACGCCCCCTTCTCGCCCACCCAGAGCTCCTCAAGCGTCTCGTGGCACTCGAACCATTCCCCGCCGTTGAACTCACTGATCGCCTTTTGCAGCTCCGGCGGGGGCGCATCATCACAGCGCCCCCTTTCCGGCATCCCCTGCGCCGTCACCGCTAGTCCACCAGCACCGGGCGCAGCCCCGGCAGGAGTTTCCGGGCCTGGCTGTCGCACCCGACGCAGGAAATACGGTCGATGTACAGACCGTCCCCCCCCGGAGTGCAGGATGTGGCGGGGAGATCGCCCTGCCCCGAGGATTTGCCGCACCCGGCGGCGCCGCTGGTGCAGATCCTGCTGATACGCACCAGGGAGTACCTGGCCACCTTGTGCTGCTGGTAACTCCCGGCGGGGAGGAAGCCGGAGCAGTCGGTGGCCGGAACGATCACCCACCACCCGACCAGTCTGCCGTTTTTGTCGTACTCCTTGTTGGAGCGGTCCACCTGTGGATCGTACATCATCGCCTTGACGTCGCGCAGGACGACGTCGCTGTCGCTGGCCGCGGCGAAGATGGGGAGACCGCAGACCTCCTGCACCGGCATCTCCTGGCAGACGAGGTCGGACATGGAGTTGGTGATGGTCACCGGGTGCAGCAACGAGGTGTAGAGGTAGTGGCCGGAGAGGGAGCCTCCCGAGTTGGGGTCCCAGGCGGAGTGGCTCATCCGCCGTTCGGTGATGCTGCAGATCTGGGGGAAGGTGCAGGAAGGCTGACAGGCCTCGGCGCAGATGGCGATGTTGGAGCGGGTCCCCGGCACCAGGGCGGCCGTCGCCACCGGGGTGGAGCCGAAGTCCTCGGTGCCGCTGATCTTGGCGATGAAGGTCCCAAGCGTCCCGAGCCCGACCGAGCTGCTCTCGGCGGTGCGCCTGGTCCTCACCTGCATGGCGTTGACCGGAGTGGCCCCGGGTGTGTAGCTGCGGCTGCTCATGTTCCAGAAGCCGACCGTGATGTCGTTATCGCCGGTGAGGGCATTGCCGTTGTTGTTCAAAAGCCCGACCAGCGCCGCGGCGTCGTGCTTGCCGGTGACCAGGTCGACCGCTACGCCCCGGGCCTGTGACTGGACCGGATCCCTGGAGACGTCGGGGAGACGCGCGGGATCGGTCTGCGCCTGCAGCAGGTAGCGCTGCTTGATGCTCTGGGCTCCGGTGAGGGCCGCCATCTCGGCGGAGTGCTGCAGGTCCTCCTCGCTCACGTACATGTACCCGATATCGATGGCAAGACCTGTCACGACCAGGAAGACGACCAGCATGATGGTGACATAGCTGGTATCGAAGGCGGACTCTTCTTCAGACACGATCATCTCCAGAGTGGGCGGTGTGGGTTGCGGGTGCGACATAATAGCATCATCGCGAAAAAAAGGGCCATGCAGAATCGCATGGCCCCTTCATTTTTTCCAACGTCAGGAAAAAACCACCTTAGGCGGACACCTTGACCGTGACCTTCTCGCCCGCCAGCTCGGTCGCCTCGACCTCGACCGCCTTCTTCTCGCGCAGGAAGAAGGTGATCACGGTGCCAAGCGCCAGGCACGACCCGGCAAGGATGAAGGATTTGTTCAAGCCGCCCGGCTGGGCGTTCATCATCTCGGAAACGCGCCCCATGACCAGGCCGCCGACGCCCCAGGCGGAGAACAGCACGCCGTAGTTCAGGCCGTAGTTCTTGAAGCCCCAGTAGTCCTTGGCGAAGGAGGGGAAGAGGGTCAGGTTGGAGCCGTAGTTGAAGCCGATCAGCGAGGCGAGCAGCACCAGCATTGCGGCGGAGCCGGAGCCGACCACCGGCACCGCGGCGAACATGAGGATCGCCTGGAAGCCGAGCATGATGGTCAGGGTGGCGCGACGGCCGATCTTGTCGGAGAGAACGCCGGCCACGACGCGGCCGGAGGCATTGCCGATGGCCATGATGGCCACCGCCACGAAGGCCATGGGGCCCATGCTCTTCTTGGCGAGACCCGCGACGGAGCCGATCACCATGAGGCCCGCGCCGGCACCGATGAAGAAGGTGGCCCAGAGCATGTAGAACTTGGGAGAGCGCAGCATCTCGCCGACATTTGCGTCATGTACGGCCTTCTTCGCCGGGGCGGCCTTCTCGTCACCCTTGAGGGCCGGTTCCGCGGGAACGTAACCCTTGGGGGGATTGGCAAGGGCGAAGGAGAGGCCGCAGACGATGACCGCGAAGCCGGCGGCGAGGATGTACATGGACTGCTGGATACCGTAGGCGCCCAGGAGGTAGCTGGAAAGCGGCGCGATGTACACCGGAGCGAGACCGAAGCCGGCGACCACGATGCCGGCGATGAGGCCGGTCTTCTTGGAGGAGAACCACTTAAGCGCCGGCGGGGTGGCGGCGGAGTAGCCGAAACCGAAGCCCGAACCGGCCAGGACGCCGAAGCCGGTGACCCAGGCGGCGTAGCTGTTGGAGTACCCCATGAGGGAGAAGCCTGCCCCAACCAGGAGGCCGCCGATGAGGGCGGTCTTGGCCGGGCCGATCTTATCCTGGCACTTGCCCGCCAGGATCATGGAGAAGGCGAAGGCGAGACAGCAGAGAGCGTACGGGTCGTTGATGGAGCCGAGGCTCCACTGGAAGGCATCCGGTCCCCCTTTCTCGATGGACGCCTTGATGGCCCCCTTGAAGATACTCCAGGCATACAGCACCCCGAGCGCCAGGTTGATTCCGGTTCCGGCGAAGACTACCTGCCAGCCCTTGTTAGATGTTGTCTGTGTCATGCCTTTATACCTCCATGTTGGGATTGACGACTCTTGCCACAGACTGTAGCAACTCGCATACCAACGTTTTACGATTTTGTATATTTTTTAAAATCCTTACGAATCGGCACTTTACAGGCACACTGCATCCCCGGACGCCACCGGGGTAGCCGGATCTTTTTCGCATAACGGCAAAAGCGTCAGCCTGAGATAAAACGCACGGCCGGCGACGATGCAGCGTGATATCAGCACGTTGATGACCGCGGCCGCGTCCCCGGGAACCTTTCGCACAATTGCGAAAGCGCCTTTCGTGTTTTGCAAAACTGTAAATAACGCCGGATTGGTAAAACATGCAGGGTATGAAAATTCGAGGAGAGCAAAAGCAAAGGCCGGCTCCAGGAAGAAGGCCGGCCTTGTCTCTTGCCCTGTGGGAATGGGATCAGCAGAACAGGACGTTCCCCCGGCGCTCGGGGCCGCGATAGGTCCTTCCCCCCATTCCCCTCACGCTGTCGACCCCGACCTGCACGCACTCACCGTCGCTGCGCAGGAAAGAGACAATCACCGCCTGCTCTATCAATTGCTGGAGTTCCTCTGCCTTTACCAGCCCGCGTCTTTCATCAGCAAACACAACCGGAATCTTCATAGCACCCTCCTCCATGATGTTTCAGCGTGGTGACAATCATCGTTAGCACATTTTATCAATGGCGGCGGAGATGGCAAGAACGGCCCTGGCAAAATTCGCATCTCCACAGTCATATCTTTTCCGGTGACAGCGTGCGCCGCCGTTTCGAGAGCGTGCAGTGCCGATTTCCTCAATTCCTTCACATTGCCTTCATAATAAGGAGGTACCGTATCTTCATACGACAGCCGGAAGAGCTATCGCTAACCCTGATCAACAAGGAGAACTGACATGAAAACACAGCTGAAGCAACTGGCACTGTTCACCTGCATCACCGCGTCAGCCGTTTTGGGGAGCCAGAACGCGTTCGCCGGCTTAGGCCCGATGCATGAGGACGGCGGCAAAGGGTGCGTCGAGCGGCAAAAACATGGCGGGCACCGGGGGATGTTCATGAAGATGGCCGGGGAACTGGGTCTCTCCGACCAGCAAAAGAACGAGGCACGGGCCATCTTCGAGGCCGGCCGCGCCCGGAACGCCCCGCTGTTCGCGTCCCTCAGGCACGAGCGGCACGAACTGCAGTCCCTGGTGCGCTCCGGCAGCGCCGACGAACCGGCCATCAGGGCGCAGGCGGCAAGAGTGGCGGCGTTGCAGGCGGACTTCGCCGTGCAAAGAGCCGCGCAGAGCAGGCAGTTCATCGCCCTGCTGACGCCGGAGCAGACGGCGAAGTTCAAGACCGTGCGCGAGGCGCGCCACGGTGACCGGGTCCCAACTCCCCGTAACGGCCGATAACCGCACCAGGCGCTGCCGCCCCGGCTGCGGCGGCGCCTTTACCCGGACCGGCGTCCCTCCTCCATGCGACCTCCCCCACGTGCAGTACAAACGCCCCCGCCGCGTTGTGCATTACCCTCCAGTGGCGTAAAATAGCAGCTGTCCAAGGAGGTGTCACATGAGACAACTGAGACCCGTCTTTCTAATCTTGTTCCTTCTCTTCGGCGCCTGCGCCAGTTATCCCGACGTACAGCAGCAACGGATGGCCGCCCTGCCGCACCACTACAAGCAATTCGACCTCCTTATGGGATATGAAGTGATGCCTGCCGGCGGGAATACGCTGGTGCAGGGGGTGGTGAAGAACGTCCGTTATTTCCGGATGCGCAACCTGGAGGTCTGGGCGGCGCAGTTGGACGACCAGGGCAAGATCCGGGCGCAGGGGATGACCTTCATCATGCCGTCCGAGTTGGGACTGGACGAAAGTGCCGACTTCAGCATCAAGATCCCGGCACCGCTGGCTGCGGGAGACCGGCTCCGCATCACGTATAAGTACTTCGGCACCGATGGCGGAAACCACGGTCTGGGTGACGGCACCAACTGGATGCAGAGCTTCGAGACCGTGGTCCCGCCGAGGTAACCGGCCCAGCCCCATCGGGCGCAACGGTAAAAACAGCAGGGTACCGACAATGGCCAATAAACACGAAACGGGCAAGGAAACCGGCGAGGCACAGGAAGCATCCCAGCGGGCGAGGGACCAGTTCTTCCGACTGATGGCGGAACAGGTGAAAGACTACGCCCTGATCCTGCTCAACCTCAAAGGCGAGATCATTTCCTGGAACAGCGGTGCCGAGCGGATCACCCGGTACCTGGCTCACGAGATACTCGGGAAGCATTTCTCGGTACTGCACCCCAAGGAGGAGATCCGCTCGGGCGCGCCGCAGCGCGAGCTTTCCATCGCGGATACCATGGGAAGCATCGAGTTGCAGGGATGGCGCCTGCGCAAGGATGGCAGCCGTTTCTTCGCCGCCATCACCCTCAACCAACTGCGGGACCCCTCCGACGAGCACGCGGGGTACGTGCTGATCCTGCACGACAACACCGAGCGGCGGGCAGCCGAGGAGGCCATGGCGAAGAGCCGCACCATGTTGGAGCGCCTCTTCGAAACCGCACCCGACGCCATCGTGGTAGTGGACGGCGGCGGCGTGATCCGCAAGGTGAACCAGCAGGCGGAGGTGATCTTCGGCTACATGCGCGAGGAGTTGGTGGGGCAGCGCATCGAGCTCCTCATCCCCAAGCGCTTCCACAAACGCCACCGCCAGCACCTGCGTAATTACTTCTCCGACCCGAGAGCCCGCAAGATGGGGATCGGGCTGGAGTTGTACGGGCGCCACAAAAACGGCGCCGAGATACCGGTGGACATCATGCTGAACCCCATCGAGACGCAGGAATCGACCTGGGTCTTCGCCGTCATCCGGGACATCACCATCCAAAAGCAGGGGGAGGCCAAGATCCTGGAACTGAACCTCGCCCTCAGGCACCAACTGGAGCAGTTGGCCGCCACCAACCGGGAACTGGAATCGTTCAGCTACTCGGTCTCCCACGACCTGCGCGCGCCGCTTCGGCACATCATCGGGTTCGTCGATCTGCTCAACTCAAAGGCGGGGACGGGGCTGGACGAAAAAAGCCGCCACTACCTCGATGTCATCGGAGGGGCCGCGAAGAAGATGGGACTCCTCATCGACGACCTGCTGGCCTTCTCCAGGATGGGGCGAAGCGAGATGATGAAGGGATGGGTGGACCTGGCCCTTCTGGTGCGGGAGATCGTGGCCGATCTTCAGGCGGACCTGCAAGACAGGGAGGTGGAATGGGAAATCGGGCAGCTGCCGGTGGTGCTGGGAGATGCCGCCATGCTGCGCCAGGTGCTGATCAACCTGATCGGCAACGCGGTCAAGTTCACCCGGTCCCGCGCCGTCGCCAGGATAGCCATCGGCGCGGTGCGACAGGAAAACGAGCAGGAAATTTTCGTTCGCGACAACGGTGTCGGTTTTGACGAGGCCTACGCCAACAAGCTGTTCGGGCTGTTCCAGCGCCTGCACGCCAACGAGGAGTTCGAAGGGACCGGCGTGGGGCTCGCCATCGTGCAACGAATCGTTCTGCGGCACGGAGGCAGGGTGTGGGCCGAGGGGGGAGTCGGAACAGGCGCCTGCTTCTGGTTCTCACTCCCAAACCAGGCGGGGTGAAACCGGCCTAGAGCTTGTTCCTCAGCGTTTCCTTCAGTTCGAGGATGGCGAGAGTCTGCATATACTCACCCAAAAAGTCGATGTTTTTAAACGCCACTCCTTCGCCGAAATAATCGTCGATCTCGTGTATCGCCTGTTTCATCAACTTCTGCCCCGGGGTCAGTCTGGCCAGATCTGGATTCATAGTTCGCTCCGCGTTCTTGAATGAGTGCCGGGCCGGTTAGACAATTCTAAATATCCTGCCCATTGTGTCAACAACTCCGACGCTGCCGGCGTGGGAGATTTGTCTTTACCCGCCGTCGCAATCGGGTTACCCTGTGCCGCATCAACGTCACCCTGGCGGCCGACCCACGTGCCGTCTCCCAACTGCGAGCCCGGCCTTCCATGAAGATCCTGTTCGTCTCACTTTTCCTGCCGCAGCAGAAGGCTTACCACGCAGGTGGCCGCTACGTCAACGAGTTGGTGCGTCGTCTGTCCCAGCGGCACGAGATCCATCTGGCAACCCGGCTGGAGGAGGGAGAAGAGCCCCTGCTATCGGAGCTCACCCCCTACTGCGCCGGCATCCATCCCTTCAGCTATCCCCGCCTCCCCAAGCGCGGAGTGCTCGCCTCGCTGCGCCTGGCGGCGAACTACCTCGCTTTCAGCATTTTCGCCAACCGTCTGATACAACGGGGAGATTACGATCTGGTCCAGGTGGAGTGGGTGGAAACCGCTGTCATGATCCGGCGCGGCGCGGCCCCCATGGTCCTGGATGCACATGACGTCATCACCAAGCCCGCCCGGCGCTCCTACCTGCGCAGCCGGGGCTTTGCCCGCCTGGCGCAGTTGGTCCGCTGGCAGCTGGTGCGGTTTCTGGAAGTGGCCATCATGGGGCGCTTCGACCGGATCTTCACCATGTCCGAATTCGACCGGGGCTACCTGCTCGACCTCGCGCCCGGGCTCAAAGTCACCACGGTCCCCATCCCCGCGGGGATGGACCTCACCCCCGCCGTCTACCCGCGGGTGCCGGGACGGCTCCTGTTCCTCGCTTCCTACAAGTATCGGCCAACCAATGTGGAGGCGGCACTGTGGTTCCACGCGGAGGTCCTGCCGCTGGTGCGCCGCGAGGTTCCCGAGGCCGAGTTCGTCATCGCCGGCTTCGGTCCACCGCCTCAGCTGGTGGAACTGGCCGAGCGGGACCCGCGAACCCGGGTCACCGGTTTCGTGGATGACACCGACGAACTGTACAAGAGCGCGTCCGTTTTCGTGGCGCCGATTCTAACCGGAGGCGGCATCATCGTCAAGGTCCTGGACGCGCTGGCAGCGGGCACCCCTGTGGTCACCACGTCCTTCGGCAACGAGGGAATCGGCGCCATTGCAGGAAGGGATCTTCTGGTCGCCGACACCGCGCGGGAGTTTGCCGCCGCCGTCGTCACCCTGCTGCGCGACCGCCCCTACGCCGAGCAGGTGGCGGCCAGCGGCAGCGCCTTCGTGGCCGGCCACTTCAGTATCGCAGCCGTGCTCGAGCGGATCGAGTCGAGCTACCGTGAACTCGCCGCTGCCGCCACAGACGTCCCCGCTGCCCCGCCGCCCCGCTGACCACTCCCCTCTTCCCCTCCTGATCCATCATCCCGTTGTCCCATGATTCCCCTTGAGCCCTTCAGCGGGAACGCCTGGTATCAAAAATGGGTTGCCTCGTCGAAGGCGTCGTTGCTATAGTGCCTGGCAGTTTTCAGGGAGGGTGAGGCATGTCGGACTTGGAAAACCAGATGGGGCTGTTCGAACTGGCGGGGATCGTGGAGACCTCCGTGCCGCCGCAGGCGCCGCCCGCACCGGCGCCACACCCCGAACCCAAGCCACGTCCCAAACAGTCGCCCAAACCGGCTGCAGCGGCGCCGGCGCCGAAGACTGACGCGCCCGCTGCGCGCCCCAAAAAACGCGGCCGTCTCCCCAAGGGAGCGGTGAAGGCGGTCTCGGGTCTCGTTCCCGAAGGTGACGTGCGCCTCACCGCCAACATCCGGCAGGATCTGCACCTGAAGCTTAAGATTGCCTCCGCCTACCGCAGGATAACCATCGGCGAGATCATAGAGGAACTGGTCGAGAAGTACGTCTGATCCCCCTTCCCGTCTCCCCCCGCGACAAGCCCCACCCGCCGCCACGACTGTCCGGAAAAGGACCGGCGGCAGGCGCACCCGCAGTCGCCCCTTCAGCCCCCCATTCGCCCACAACCGCGTGCCTTTGAGGTGAAAACAAAAATCCCGAACCGGAGGACCGGCTCGGGATGCAGGGGGAGGATGGGGTAGAGCTGCGATCGATGCTTACTTGTCGTGGCAGGTCTTGCAGAGAGCGCTGCCGTAATCGCTCATCACCAGGTGCCCTTTCTCCGTGTTCAGGGGATCGTGGCAGGTGAGGCAGCCGACCTTGCCGTTCACGAAGATCATCTTGGTGTTGCTGCCGACGGGTTTGTAGCCCCGGTTCGCGGCCACGTAGGCGTCGTAAGTCATCCCCAGGGGGTGGTCGCTGCTGAAGGAATTGACCATCGACCTCCGGTCGGAGGGGCGATCCCTAAAGTCGACGTTGATCTGGGAAGCCCCCACGCCGTCATGGCAGCTAAGGCAACCGACGGAGAGGTCGTCGGGTGTTCCACCGAAGTTCGCGGTGGCTTCGCGCTTGACGGAACGGAAGAGGACCGTGAGGCTCCCTGTGGCACCGGCGGAATCATCATCGGAGTAGGCTGCGGGAACCACGTTGCCATACATCTCGTCGACGCTGCCGCCGGCGGTGTAGTTAGAGCCACGGATCGCGTCTACCTTCACCAGGTAATCCCTGCGGGCCTGCACCGAGTTTTGCAGCTGAAGGGTGTAGGCACAGGTCTCGCTGCCAGTGCTGGAGCCGACGGTTCCAAAAGCGCCGGCGCCCTGGGCCAGGCCCAGAATCATCGATGCCGCACATGCCAGCCCTACCATCTTCCGCATCACGCTCTGTTTGCTCAGTTGAGTTCTCATGGCCCACCTCCCGGTTCGTTACCCAACCAGTTACAAGCGGGATACCATTTGGCGGCACGACCGAAATAATCTTTTAAGACCCTTGAATCACATGGTTATTTTGATCTCAGAAAAACAAATCTGATTTCCTTTTTCAAAAACATGCTGTGCAACCGTTGAACACTTGAACAGGGAGTATTTTCAAACTGGTCGCAAAGCGCCTGCGGGGAAGGGTTTGCGGGCGGTCAAGCATTGAACAGGGGAAACGGTTGCGGAGAAGGGGGAGGGCGTGCAGGACCAAAGGGGGGAGACAGAGCGGCTCAGAGCGCGGCTAAACGGCTTGAATTGCTGTTGTGGCCGCAGGATTTGTGGTTGAAGTAAGCCTTTACTTAGTATAAGATGCGGCAATCACACGTCTTCTATGGGAGTGGGAAGTTGCCCCGATTATTTTGCCGCCTGATAGCCGTTCTCAGCCTGTCCCTGTTTCTGCCATCCCCAGGACATGCAGTGACCACAGCACCCAAGACACTGAAGGCCATAGACTCCTTCGGGCTCTCTCCTGTTGTCGGCGGCTATTATTTTTCCTCCACTCACGCCCTCGACCCCGCCCCCACCTACGGTGTGAGAGTGAGCTATGACCATGTGGGCAAGGGCTTAATCGACAGCATCGGCGTCGAGGCCACCTTCAACTACCTCAGCACCACCGTGAAGAATTCGGACAAGAAGGCGACCGCCTACCTGTTCCGCACCGACGCGATCTACTCCTTCGATCCCAGGAGCAAGTGGGTTCCGTTCCTCGCACTGGGGGCGGGGGGGATCTTCGAGAACCGCGACGGGGCCCGGGACAGCAGCCCCTTTCTCAACTTCGGCGTTGGCATCAAGTACTTCTTCGATGACTACCTGGCCGTCAGGGCGGACCTGCGCCAGCTGATGGTCTACAACAACGTCAACACCAGCAACGACTTCGAGCTCACCACCGGCCTGACCTACTACTTCGGCAAGGAACGCAAGAAGAAGGCGCCTCCTCCCCCCCCGCCCAAGCCGGTGATCCCGGTGCCCCAGATCGTGGAGGAAGCACCCGCGGCCACCCCGGCGACGCAGGAAGCCCCTGCGGTGGCGGCACCGCCCCCCGACATCGTCGAGCTTTTGGGAGCGACGGGCGCAGCGGCGCTGGGTCTCAACACCCTGCCGCCGCAGTTCCAGCCCGGCACGGCGCCCCAGGCGCAGCCAAAGGTTCCCGCGCAGGCGTACAAGTCCACGCTCAAGCAGATGCCCAAGGTCGCGGCGCCGCCCAAGGCGGCACCGGTCGCCGAACCTGCTCCGCCCGTTGCCAAGGTCCCGGAGGCGGTACCGGCCCCGGCTCCGATATCCAAGCCTGCACCGGTACCGGTTCAGCCGCCTGCGGCCGTGCCGCCGCCGGCAGTTGCGCAAGCGCCCCAACCGGCGGCGCCCCCGCAGGAGCCGGCGCGCCAGCCGCAGCGCTCCATCAGGACTCTCACCATAGAGTTCCTGTTCAGCAGTCCTGCCATCCGGCCTATCTACCAGGCGCAGTTGGCAGCGTTCGCCGCACTGATGAAGGCGAACACCGAATCGACCGCCCTTATCGAAGGGCACACGGACAACGTGGGCGACAGCAAGTCCAACCTGGACCTCTCGCAGCAGCGCGCGCAGAACGTCAAGAACGAGCTGCTCAAGCACGGCGTCGATCCCGCCAAGGTAACCATCAAGGGTTACGGCTTCTCCAAGCCGCGGGCCAGCAACAAGACCAACGAGGGGAGACAGAAAAACCGCAGGGCGGTTGTGACGCTCACCCTGGTGATCACGCAGTAACACGCAGACGACGCCGCCGAGACGTACAGCCTCCGGCTCAAGCCGGACCAAACGACAGGAGTTGTAAATGAAAACCATCAAGACACTGACCACCGCCACGGCTCTCAGCATACTGGCTGCCTGCGCGGGTTGCTCCCTTCTTCCGGCCAAGACCGCCAAGCCTGCCCCCGCCCCGGCCTCGAGTCCCTACCTCATCACCGGGAAGGTGACCGAGACCTTCGACGCGGGCGGATACACCTACATCAATCTGCTCAAGGACGGCGAGAGCACCTGGGTTGCGGCACCTGTGATGAAGGTTGCCGTGGGACAGGAATTGCAGCTCCTGCCGGGCGCCACCATGCCGCGCTTCACCAGCAAGTCCCTTGGCCGCACCTTTGAAAACATCGTCTTCTCTGGCGGACTCCCCTCCCACTTGAAGGGTCCGGCAACGGCAGCGGCCGACGCGGGCGCTCCCGCTGCGGGAGCAGCCGGTACGGCCGTTGCCGAAGGCGGTCCTGCCGAGGCCGATGAAGCGATTCTGGCAGGCACGGTGATCGAGACCATCGCCGCCGCCAATTACACCTACCTCCGCATCGAGAAAGACGGCAAGGCCTCATGGTCTGCCGTGCCTAAGACCGATGTCACGGTAGGCGACGAAGTCCAGCTCGCTCCCGGGACGGCGATGGGAGAATTCAGCAGCAAGAGCCTGAACCGTACCTTCAAATCCATCTACTTCGCCGGAGGGGTGGAGGTGACCAAGAAGAACCCGAAAGCTCCGGCGACCCCGGAAGCGGCGCCTGCCGCCACGGCTCCCGCTGCTCCTGCCGCTGCGGCTCCCGCCGGGGAAAACGCGTCGCTGTTCGCCGGGCATCCGAAGATCGAACCCGCCGACATGGAGAAAGCCGTGGAAAAGGCGAAGGCCGCGGCAGCGGCTCCCATCACCGGCAAGGTGACCGAAACCGCCAACGCCGGCGGCTACACCTATATCTGCGTGGAAAAGGACGGCGTGAAAACCTGGGTTGCCGTCCCTCCCATGGAGGTGAAGGTCGGCGAGGAGGTATCTCTCCTCCCCGGCAACGTGATGACGAACTTCTCCAGCAAAAGCCTGAATCGCACCTTCGACAAGATCATCTTCTCCAACGGCCCCGCAGCGAAATAACCGTTTTTTCGGCAGAAAAGCCCCTTTGGGGGCGGACGACATGTCCGCCCCCTTTTTCATTTCCAACTTCCCTCTCGCCGCGCCCCCCGCAGCGTCGCAACCCGCCGGTCCTCTCCTGAGCGCCCCTCCAGGCCGCCCGCCAAATCACCACCCCGGCACCGTATCTCTTTGAAAAATATAATATTTTTACCATTCCACCGTTCTTGACAACGCGTTTCACCCCCATATTAATTAAGCGGGAGGATCAGACCAGGAGTCCAATTGGCATAACCACAGGAAGGGAGGGTTCGGTATGGGTAAGAAATCTCTGCTGTTCCTTATCGCTTTGCTGCCTGTCTCCGTCGCGGTCTTTTGCTGGAGTGCCACCACCTGGCAGTTGCAAACCAAGCTATCCAATGCCGGGGGAACCTTCCAGGTGAGAGACAAGGCCCCGCAAACCACCGCCGGGATCGTCGTCTACAACAACTTCACCACCTCCGCCCCCGTTCCGGTGAAAGTCACCGCCAACACCGGCTACAAGATCTCGTCCCTCTTCAGGAACGGGGTTGCACTCCCCATCGGGAACTACACCTCGCACTACCTCACCACCTTCCAAAAGAGCGGAGGAGCCACCCAGTCGCTGGTCGCAGGGTTCACAGCGCAACAGGTCACCGTGACCGCCTCGGCATCGGGACCCGGGAGCATCACTCCCGCCAGTGCCAAAGTGGCCTACGGCGGGAGCACGGTCTTCACCGGCACACCCAGCGCCACCGGCTGCTACCTCACCTCGGCCACCGGCGGCAGTGTCGCCGACCTCAACGGGGCCCCGGTCCCCCTCCCCTACTCCGGGCCGGTCAGGATCACCGCAAGCAACGTCACCGCGCCCCGTACCGTGACCGCCTATTACGCCTCCTACAGCGTCAATGCCGGCGTCGACCAGCTCGCCCGGGTGAACGGTACCGTCGCGCTTTCCGGAAGCATGGTGGGAAGCGGGGCGCCATCCTGGAGCCAGCTCTCCGGTCCCGCTGTGCAGCTGTCCGGCGCGGACACCCTCACCCCGAGCTTCGTCCCGCCAAGCGCAGGCACCTACCAGTTCAGGCTCACCCAGACCGTTTCCGGCATCGCCGTCGCCTCGGCAACCACGCAGGTCGCGGTAGTGGACTCACTGGTTGACGAGATGCGTCGTGGCTGCATGGGATGCCACGCCGCCACAGGGGTCGTTCCCGCCCCCTACGTCTTCCCCGGCTGGTCCTCGTCGCGGCATCAGTCCGCCGGCGTTTCCTGCATCACCTGTCACACCGACGGGGAGATGCCGACGCCGGTCAACTCATCCAGCGTCGACGCGAACACCTTCGCCTACCGTTCCGGCGCCGGGAGCTTCTGCCTCAATGGAAACTGCCACAAGCCCGGCACCACGCACCGTACTGCAGGCATGACCTGCTCGGGATGTCACGGCACCTATAAGGACCACAACCCGGCGACCACGTTCCCCGCGGCCTTGAACGCCTGCTTCAGCTGTCACGGCGCGGCCAACTCCCCCCACTACCACGTCCAAACCACCCTCGCCGCCACCGACTGTCTGGTCTGCCACACCCCCTCGGGACACGACCCGGCACCGGACGCGAGGGTCACCCCGGCGCACTTCAACGGCTATACCTCCCTCGCCAACCCATCCTATGCCGCGGCCTACGTGACCCCGGCCACCACCTGCGGCGATTGCCACCAGGGGGGGGATCCCGCGGGGAGCGCCGACCAGGCGCTGCGGCAGTTCCGCACCGAGTGGGCCTCTTCCGGCCACGGCGACGGCAACGCCGCCGCATGGAAAAATTCCGTCTACTTCACCTGGAAAACGGCCGGGAGTGCCGCGGCCGACGCCAAGGAAAGCGCGAGCGTAGCCACCGATTGCCAGCGCTGTCACAGCGCCGCCGGCTACCAGAGGTTCGCCCTCTACACCAGCATCGAGCCGGTCTCGGCGACGGCTGTCAGCTACAGCGAACCCCTTACCTGCGACGCCTGCCACCAATCCGGCGATTTCTCCGCCCCGCGCTCCCTCTCCAGCCGCACCGGTTACTACAACTACTCGGGCGCCGCCACCGGAAGGGTTCGCGTCACCGCGACCTTCCCCGACGCCGGAAGGTCCAACCTCTGCCTTGGGTGCCACGCCGGCCGCCAGGCGGGCGCCACCGTGCAAGCGCTCTCCCGGGTGACGGCACAGACAGCCTACTCGAGCGCCTTCTGGCGCGACCTGCGCTTCGTCGACGCGCACTACCTCTCCGCCGGCGGCCAGCTCTACGGTGCCACCGGGTACCACTACCCCGGCCTCCCCTACGGCAACGCCGGCGTGAACCACAGCGTCATCGGCGGCACAGAGGCCGGCCCCTGCGTGGCCTGCCACCTCCCCGGCAGCTCGCACACCCTCTCGGCCGCAGCGGGGGGCTTCACGCTCTGCAACGGCTGCCACATCGACGGCGGCACGGTGAGCGCCGGCTTCCTCACCGGGAGAAGCGAGCAGTTCGCCTCCGCCCTGAAGGCGCTGTCCGCGGCGCTGGCGGCCAGGGGCTTCACCCCGCTCACCTCCCCTGACGGGAAACCGCAGTACCCCTATTTCACCGCGACCAACTGGGGCGGCCGTGCCGACGGGCCGGGAAACCTCGGCGCCGCCTTCAACTACAACCTCCTCGTGCACGACCCCGGCGCCTACGCCCACAACCCGGCCTACGTGAAGCGGCTGGTGCGCGACTCCATCGACTTTCTTACCTTCGGCAGCGTCGACCGCGGCCGCGACCTCGCCCCCACCATCGCGGGACTCCTTTCCGGCAGCGGCGACAGGGACAACGCCACCGCCTTCCTTTCCCTCTCCGGGAGCGGCGCCTCCGCGTGCCAGGTATGCCACCGGGGCGCGACCGACCCGCTCACCGGCGGCGACATATTCGCCGACTACGGCGCCAGCAAGCATGCCCTGAGCGCGGCAGGCGCCGCCTGCGTGTCCTGCCATGCACCGGCCCCCACGAGCGCCCACCCCGGCGCGGAGCCGATGCTGAAGGCAACCGCCGACATCAACCCCAGGTGCCTCCAGTGCCACCCGGTCCACAGCTGGCCCAGCGCCGGTATCTGCACCAATTGCCATAACGGCCACCGCCTGAAGGCGGTACTGCCGGCACCGCACCTCGCCAGCTTCAGCACGGCGCAGTACGTGACACCCAACCTCCAGTGCCAGAGCTGCCACTACCAAGTGGACGCCCAGACGGGGAGCACGTTCCAGGTCCTGCCTGAGCACCGCGAATGGGCCCGGAGCGCCAAGGGAGACTACCGGTCGGCCGCGGTGACCAGCTTCGACTTCAAGAGCATGGGGACGCCTGCGCCGGCCACTCCCGCGACCACCGTGCAGTTCGACTGCGTCCGCTGCCACACCACCACGGGCTTCAACAACTACGTCAACTCGAACTTCACCGCCATCGCCCCCTTCGGCGTCCCCGGGAGCGCGCCCGGAGGCGACCGCACCCGCGAGATGATCGGCTGTCCGGCCTGCCACGCCCCCACCCCGTTCGATTCCCGGTACAGCAGGAACATCGTGGGAATCGCCAACTACGCCACCTACACCTATGACGTCATCTCCTGGAGCGGCTACTCGTCCGCCGCCACCGGGAAGATCGTCCGGCCGAAGCTGTACAGCACCACCAGCGGGTCGCGGGACATGGGGGACTCCAACATCTGCATCGCCTGCCACGCCGGCAAGGGGGCAGGCGGAGTCATCAAGCAGGTGACGCCCGGCTTCAGGGGAGCGTTCATCTGCCCCCCCGACGCCCCCTCCATCGTCTGCCGGCTGGGGGGAGGAGCGCACGACCCCGGCCTCAGCAACAGCTTCTGGAGCAACGTCGACTTCATCGACCCGCACGGCGGCACGGGGCCGAACCTGATGTACCCCGGCGACCTCCCCCAAGGCTACGAATACCGCCCCGGCCAGACCACGACGAGTACCTTCCATGTCAACCTGGGAATGGACGGCACGTGGCGCGGCCCCTGCGTCGGGTGCCACATGAGTGCACCGGCCAAGCACTCCTTCAAGGCCATTTCCACGTCCAGTAACGGGGTGATCAGCGGGGTGACCGCCACTTCCTGCTCCAGCGCCAGTTGCCACGGTGGCGTCGCCTTTGCCATGACGCCTTCCGCGCTCGAGACTAAGAGAGCGGGGTACCGGGCGGCATTGTCCTTCATCTGGGCCCAGCTCGCCGCCAGGGGGATCCACTACAACAGCGGCCGGTACCCGTACTTCTTCACCACCCCCGACCCGGCGCAGCAGTCGCAGGAGACGCGCGTGGTGGACTGGAACCTCTCCGGCACCGTCCAGGGGGCGCACGTGATGGGGGCGGCGTTCAACCTGAGGCTGCTCGACTCAGGAAGCGGCTGGGTCCACAACGCCAGCTACGCCAAGCGGCTTCTCTACGACACCATCGACTACCTCGACGACGGAGCGCCGGACAACAACAGCGTCGAAGCCACTGTGCTGCAGAACCCGGCGGTTTTTGGCTACGTCACGCCGCGCCCGCTATTTTGACCCGACAGTAAGGGAACGTTAAACGCAACGAAGGCTTCGGGGATTTCCCCGAAGCCTTCGTTTTTTAAAAGTCTGGATTAACGCAAAGGCGAAGAGGCGCAAGGACACCAACAGCTCAAGCGCTCATTGACTCAACCCGTTTTGTTCCGTTTAGGTTTTCCTTTGCGGCTTTGCGGCTTTGCGTTAAAAATAATTTTTCACAGCTTGTCGCCCTTTTGCAGATCTTTCAGATCCTCAACCTGCTTCCTCAAGAGTGCCACCTCCTGCGCCAGGTTGTGGTTACTCTCGGAGAGCCTGGAGAGGGTGACGGAATGCCCGATGGCGACGAGCAGCAGGAACAGGACGCCGACCAGGAAGAGCAGAGAGGGGGGATAGTAGATGCCGATGCCGAGCGCCGCCACCTCGAGGATACGGCGCGACACGGTGAGGAGGATGACGAAAACGGAGGTGCAGAGCCAGAGCAGGGCGTACTTCTCGCGCAGGCGGCGCTCCCTGACCAGCCAGACCACGAAGCAGAAAATGCCAACGCTGAGGCCCAGCGAAGCGATTTTGGTTAAATCCACAGGTTATGATTCCCCGACCAGATCCCTGCCGCGCATGGCATCAACCACCATCGCCAGCGTGACCTTCAGCATGTAGTAGGCGGACTTTCTCCTGGTAATGGAGGAGTGCCCGGAAAGCCTGCCCCGCATCAGCACCGGGACCTCCACCACGCGCAGCCCGTTGCGTGCGGCGGTGATGATCGACTCGACCTCGGGGTAGTCGTCGGTGTAAAAGCGCGAGAACAGGCGAATGGTCTGTTTGCCGTAGCAGCGAAACCCGGAAGTCGGGTCGTGAATCGCCTTCCCCGCCAGGCAGCGGATCAGGCAGTGGAAGATGCGCGAACCGATGAAGCGGGTGATCCCCATCTTGTAGCCGCCGGGCAGGGTGCGCGAACCGATCACCAGGTCGGCCTCCCCCCTTTGCACCAGCTCGACGATCTTGAAGATCTGGTCGCCGCGGTGCTGGCCGTCGCCGTCGAACTGGATGGCCATGTCGTAGCCGTGCTCGTAGGCGTATCTCAGGCCGGTCTGCACCGTCCCGCCGATGCCGAGGTTGAACGGGTGGCTGACCACTTCCGCGCCGAGCCCCTTGGCAACGGCGGCGGTATCGTCGGTCGATCCGTCGTTCACGACCAGGATGTCCCCGCTAAAACACTTGAGGTCCTCGATGACAGCCGTGATATTACGGGCCTCGTTGTACGCCGGGATTATTGCAAGAATCCTCATATCACCCACCTATGCCAACGCCATATGGCGTAATGAAAAGCCGGAAACGGACCTTTTCTGAATGAATACAAGATCCGGACCAACTTTCAGGCATTAGGACAGGAGATAAGACTTGCCAAGGAGCCCGATACTAATATAAATATCTGGCGGCGCGCAATTAAAAAAGTCATAGAGAGGGCGCCGTGCGGGCAGACGCTTTACCGGCCGGTGCCGGGCTGCAGCACAGAGAGCGGGAACCGCGCCACAACCATGATTCAACTTTTTCAATGTCAGTAACCGGAGCAGGCGTGCGCGTATCCGTAATCATCGTCAACTGGAACGGCCTCGGCCATTTGCCGGAATGCCTGGACAGCCTGCAAAAGCAGACCTTCAGGGATTTCCAGGTCATCGTGGTGGACAACGGATCCAGCGACGGATCCGTCCCCTACCTCGAGCAGCGCCCGGAGGTGCGGCTGGTCCCGTTAGAGAAGAATGCAGGCTTCGCCGCCGGCAACAACGCCGCCCTTCCCTTCGCCCGGGGCGAGTACCTGGTCACCCTGAACAACGACACCAAGGCCGAGCCCGACTGGTTGGAAAAGCTGGTGGCGGTAGCCGACCGGCACCCGGAGGCGGGGATGGTGGGATGCCGGATCCTCAGCTATCAGGATCCGGAGCGGGTTGATTCGATGGGGATGGCGATCTGCAGGGACGGCATGTCCCGCGGCAACTTCCGGGGGAGGCGCTATGCAGAGCTTGCCGTCGAGGACGAAGCCGAGATCCTGTTCCCCTCGGCCTGCGTCGCGCTGTACCGGCGCGCCATGGTCGACCAGATCGGCTTCTTCGACGGCGACTTCTTCGCCTACTGCGAGGACAGCGACCTGGGTCTTAGGGGGCGGCTCGCCGGGTGGCAGGCCGTTTTGGCCCGTGACGCCGTCGTGTACCACAAGTACTCCATGACCGCGGGGACCCTGTCCCCCTTGAAGCTCTACCTCGTCGAGCGCAACCATTTCTACGCAGTTGTGAAAAACTTCCCGCTGGTGCTGCTCCTTACGCTCCCCCTGTACACCCTGCTGCGCTACCTGGTACAGGCCAGGGTGGTGCTGCACGGCAAAGGAACCGGAGGCGAGTTCAAGACCAGCGGCAGCAGGAACGAGTGCGCACTCGCCCTGTTGCGCGGAATGCGCGACGCCCTGCTCGCCCTCCCCACCCTAACCAGGAAACGCGCCGAGGTGATGCGGCACAAGAACCTGTCCCCCCGTGAAACAATGCAACTACTAAGGCGCCACCACCTGACCTTCCACGAACTGCTCGATGTGCCGCCCTCCTGAAACCGAGCACCACCATCGTCTTTGGAAAATCATCTCGCTTGCCCGCCGCAAGACAGGCGCGTCTCGCCGTCGATCGGCGCCACGACAATGGTGGCTCCTTTGAGGAGAAATCTGCCCCCTTAGCGGCAGCTTCACGCTCTTTGCAGTTCCTAGACGTTTAATGTAACGGTTACATGGCCCGATGTAACGGTTACATGGCACGTTGTAACGGTTACAGCTCATCCGGTCTTCCACACATCGCCCGAATCACAGCCTGCAAATGCCAAAGTTAAAGCGAAATCCTCGCGCGACAGGCGTGCCTACCCCGAGGCAGAGGCTACATTGCGCTCTGCAACCATCGCATCCCCCCATGGCACGGCAAAAACCGTCAAAAATTGCCGATCCGAGTTGCATGTAAGGGTTACATTGCCTCATGTAAGCGTTACATCGCCTAATGTAATCGTTACATGGGCCTGTACAACCGCCGCGAGGTCAACGCAACCGTTTTCTGCGCGACTCGGGAAGCCCCCCCTCACCTCGGTCGGACGCAGCATGCGCCAAACACCGATGGCACATTGGCGATTGACAAATTAGAAATCTCTTATACGCTTAAGAAAAAACCTGGCTGGGCCGAGGGAGGTGAAAGCCTGTGGGCGCAAATACCACCACGATGATAACACGCATGAGCCACTCAGAGGTGATCGTCAGAGCCGAACCGATCGTCGATGCCTTCACCACGGGAAACCCGATACAAGGGCCAACCCCGTCGTTCCTCGTTGTCGGCGATCCGCTCAGGAACATGTACGAACATTTCAAGGAAGTGCACCGGGGAGCAGAAACCGGCAATCATACCATGGTTGCCGAACGGAACTCCCTTCGCCCCCCATTTAACCAGGTCTTTATCGACATCATGGATTTCGTGGAACTGGCCGCGCGGAAGGATCCCACCCTACCCTACCGGGCCGGGTGCGAGTACTTCTGGCACAAGAAAGCCAGCCCGATCCGCACTGTAGCTGTGGGCAAGAACATCCCTACTCTTACCGTGTCCAACCTGAACGAACGCGGAGCCGTGTTAGGGAAGGTGACCGGAGTAGCGAAAGCCAGAAGCTATGAAATGCAGTACACCTACGGTGATCCGACCGTAGAGGCGAACTGGGGACACCTGGCAGTGCACCCGACTGCCAGCAAGATGGTCTCGAGGAACCTGGAAGCAGGAAAGAACTGTTCCCTGAGAGTCAGGGCCGTCGCCACCACTGGTGTCAGCCCCTGGTCCAACTACGTCACACTCATCATCACATGATTCTGGCAAGGTAACCGAGCATGTTCGACAGCGAAAAACGGGCTCAGCGTCAAAACGCTGAGCCCGTTTTTCGCGCCCCTTCCCATAAAACTGGATTGCAAGCAACAACATATACATAATGCTGGGTTTTCCGCCCGATCGTGCTGCTGTGTCCATCAACACGACCACGTTCTGTTCTGTCTCGTCCTCTTTGAGCGGATCGACAATAGAGTGCAGGAAGGTCCGGGAAGGGAAACGCTATGGTTCCTCAAGCGCACCGCCAGACTGCCCACAAATGCTTCGACATGTGGAATAGCTAAGGAAAAAACCGCGACCGTAACAACGGTAAAGCCTCGACAAAACACTACATTAACTCTGCACCAGCCAAGGCTTTTACCTTAAAAATGGCCTTGTGTTCTAAAAAGAACTAGAGTATTGTCTCGCTGAGACCTCACCTTTACGCACTTTCTTCTTAATATATGGCCAGCATGCAAAACATTAAAATGTTCTCCGACTTCATCAAAGAACTTTCGGAGAAGAAAAATGTTATTTATGAACTAACCCAGCGGGACTTCAAAGCAAATTACCTCGGTTCATATCTGGGCATGATATGGGCTTTTCTCCTTCCTATCGCCAACATCTTCATCTTCTGGTTCGTCTTCCAGATAGGATTTCGTTCCAAGCCTGTGCAGGACTTCCCCTATATACTCTGGTACATTGTGGGGATGATCATCTGGAACTTCTTCAGTGATTCCGTGAACAACGGCATGAACTCGGTAGCGCAAAATGCCTTCGTAGTGAAGAAAGTAGCATTCAGCATCGGTATACTGCCCATCATTAAGATCCTATCCGCACTTGCCATCCATGCCTTTTTCCTCGTCTTCGTCGGCATCCTCTTCGTCTGCTACGGCTACTACCCGGACCTCTATTGGCTGCAGGTGTTCTACTACCTCCTGGCCACCCTGGTCCTGGTGACCGGCCTTTCCTGGCTCACAGCATCGGTGGTGATCTTCTTCCGGGATCTGCGGCAGATCATCGCCATCCTGCTGCAGTTCGGCTTCTTCCTTACTCCGATCTTCTGGAGCGTGACCATTTTGCCTCCGAAATATCAGGCCGTGATCAAGTTCAACCCTATCTTCTACCTGGTGAACGGCTACCGGGACAGTTTCATTCACAAAGTCTGGTTCTGGGAAAACATGGCGTCAGCCCTGTTCTTCTGGTCCTTCACCATAGCGACCTTCATACTGGGGGCCCTTGTGTTCCGGAGACTTAGGCCTCATTTTGCAGATGTAATCTGACATTGCCACAACTGAAAGGCAAGAAGGACACGATTTGCACAACCCGATCATAAAAATACGCGACCTCTCCAAGGTCTATAAACTCTATGATTCCCCGGCCGAGCGGTTGAAGGAGGCTCTACACCCCTTCGGTAAAAAGTATCACCACGAGTTCTACGCACTGCAGGGGATCAACTTGGATGTCATGAGCGGTGAGACCATAGGGCTGGTCGGGCCAAACGGCGCCGGCAAGTCCACCCTCCTTAAGGCAATCACCGGAGTCATCGCCCCCACCACGGGCTCGGTGGAAGTAAACGGAAAAATCTCGGCGCTTCTGGAACTGGGGGCTGGATTCAACCCCGACATTAGCGGCCTCGAAAACGTCTATTTCAACGGAGCCATCCTCGGCTTCTCTCGGGAAGCGATGAACCGCAAGCTCGATGAAATACTGTCGTTCGCCGATATCGGCGACTTCATTCATCAGCCGGTGAAAACCTATTCCAGCGGCATGATGGTGCGCTTGGCTTTCGCGGTTGCCTCAAATGTCGAGCCAGACATCCTCATCGTCGACGAGGCACTCAGCGTCGGAGACAGCAGATTCAAACAGAAATGCCTGCGCAAGATAAATGAGTTTATCAACAAAGGCGTGACGGTGCTTTTCGTTTCGCACGATATGCCGTCGGTAAAAACCTTCTGTCGCAAAGCCATCTGGATCGGGAAGGGGAAAATCATCGAAATGGGAGATTCTAAGGAAGTTTGCAAACGGTTTGCGAACTTCATGGCCTACGACATGGTGCCGACAAAGACGCACAAACCGGCTGTCACGGCCACTTCGGCGGGAACGACTTGGCAATGGCAGGATGTCACTATGTTCGCATCGTTAGGTGACAAAAGGGCAGTCATAACCAGAGTCGCTTTTTACGACGCGGTCACGGGGGAGTCTGCGGAACTTTTGGAGGGAGGCGAATCCGTTGTATTCATGATCGAGGTGCACATAAAGGAGCAGGTGCTTCAGCCGATCCTCTCCATCGACATCAAGAATAGCCTCGGCATCCTCATTTTCGGCGTCAACAGCATTTTCCTGGAAAAGGAAGTCGCCAAAATGTCGCCAGCCGAAATCCATACCGTGAAATTTTCCTTCAAGATGCCACTGATTAAAAACGGTGATTACTCCATAACAACCGCTATTTCCGATGGAACCTACCAGTGCCACGTACAAAATCACATCGTCCATGAAGCCGTGATCTTCCAAGTAGCAAACAAGGATTTACAGTTTAGGCACTACACCGTTATCAACAAAGAGTGCAACATTGAATGTGACCGGATATGCTAATTTGCATCCGATACCAGGAGCGCTACCCCCCCCCACACACATCCATATTCTTGAAGAAAGACACCTGGCAGAGGGGATGACCCGATGGTGATCGTCAGGGCTTACAACGGACTGGGCAACCAGATGTTCCAGTACGCACTGGGCCGCCACCTTGCCGTGCTGAACGGGACGGAACTGAAGATCGACACCGGCGCCTTCGCCGACGACCCGCTCAGGGAGTACGAACTGCACAGGTTCAAGGTGCGGGGTTGCATCGCGAGCGCCGCGGAAGTCGCCCATTTCAGGGAGATGGAAACCGTGGATCCGCAGCACTACCTGCGCCTGATGCAAAAAAGCAGGCTGTTCGACCCCGCTGTCCTGGAGGCCCGCGGCAACATCTACCTGCACGGTTTCTGGCAGACCGAGCGGTACTTCGCCGGGATCCGGGAATTGCTGCTCGACGAGTTCCAGCTCGAGGCTCCTCCCGGAGAGGGGGCCATGAAGATGCTGGGCCAGATCGAGGCAAGCAATGCGGTTGCCCTGCATGTGCGCCGCTCCGACTACGTGACCAACCCGAAGACGACGCTGCACCACGGCGTCCTGCCCCTTGAGTACTACGAGGAGGCGATGCGGCGCATGGCCGCGATGGTCCCGGACCCGGTATTTTTCATCTTCTCGGACGACCCGCAATGGGCCAGGGAGAACATCACCCCTCCCGGCCCCTCCGTGTGCATCGACGGCAACGACGCATGGAACGGACACGAAGACCTGTGGCTTATGCGCAACTGCAAGCACTTCATCATCGCCAACAGCAGTTTCAGCTGGTGGGGCGCCTGGCTCTCCGGCAATGCCGACAAGCGGGTGATCGCCCCCTTGAGGTGGTTCGCCAAGCCCGAGATAGACACCCGTGACATCGTCCCCCCCCAGTGGATGCGGATCTAGGGTAAAGGCAGCAACTGCACGGAGGTACCACGTGAACAACAACATACTGAACTTCTTCGGAGCGGACGCCTCCAACCTCTCCGCCAACCGGGTGGAATCACACGACTGGCAGGCGGATGGCATCGACTGCATCTACATCATCTTCATCACGGGTCGCTGCGGCAGCACCTGGCTCACCCACCTTCTGGAGGATTCCGGCATCTGCGGACACCCCCATGAACTCTTCAACGAGACGCTGATGCCCCGGTTCAACAAGAGCATCGAGGCGGCAAACTTCAGGGAGTACTTCGCCGGGGCGGTGACGCAGTTTTCCAGCGGAGGCCGGTTCGGCTTCAAGATCGACGAGTGGCGCCTGAGCCACCTGCTGCCGCTCATCGACTTCCGCACCCTTTTCCCGGCGGACATCACGCGCTGTTTCTGGATGACCCGCCGCGACCTGGTGAGCCAGGCATTCTCCTTCGGACGCGCCAAGACGACCGGCCACTGGCACGACTTCACCGCCAAAACCACGGAGCAGAAGCAGGATCACGTCGAACTCTCCGACGCCCAGATGTGGAAGGAGCTCATCGACATCCTCGCCAAGGAGCGCCGCATGGCGGCCTTCTTCCAGCGGGAAGGGATCGACTACTTCCCTCTCGATTACGAGCAGATGCTGGCGGACCGGCTGCTCACGGTGATGCGGGTCATGATCGAACTCGGCTGCCAACACGAGGAGATCAACTCCTTCATTCAGAAGATGGAGGACAAGACGCTCCGGCTCGAATTCGGCAACAAGTACGAGGTGCTGGGGCGCTTCTGCGCCAAGTACGGCAAGCTCCTAACCACCCTCGACAAAGAGCGCAAGGAACTCTCCACCGACGAACTGAGGCGGAGGCTGCAGCTCGATTACGACCTGTCGCTGTGAGAGAGGCAGGCAATCAACCCATCCGGAGGGTGAACGGGTGACTTCACAAGCAGCAGATATCATCATCGTCGCCGGGTCGGGCCGCAGCGGGACCACCTGGTTGGGAAATGTGATCGCCGGGGACGACCGCCGGATCATCTTCGAGCCTTTCGAGTGCAGGCGCGTGGCGGAATTCGCCGAACTCGGCATGCGCCCCTATTTCAGCCCGGCGGAAGCCCAGCCTCAATGGCACTCGAAGGTGGAGGCACTCTTCTCCGGCCGGATCGGCAACGAGTGGACCGACCAGGACCGGAAGCGGCTGGATCCCGAACGCGACACCGGTGGAGTGGTGATCAAGGAGATCCGCGCCAACGGCATGCTGGCGTGGCTCAGCAACAATTTCCCCTGCCGCATCGTCTACCTGGTGCGCCACCCGTACGCGGTGATCGCGTCCCGCGTGAAACAGCAATGGGATTCCCACATCGAGGCCTATCTGTGCCAGCCCCGCCTGGTGCAGGATTTCCTGGAACCGTACCTCCCGGTGATCGAGTCGGCACAGGGGAACGTGCAAAAACATGCGGTGATGTGGTGCCTGGAAAACCTGGTCCCCTTGCGGCAGATGTCGCAGTACCCGTGGCTCTTCTGCCGCTACGAGGAACTGGCGGCCCATCCCGAGCGGGAAGCGGATCACCTGCTCAGCCGCCTGGGGCTTGAGTTCACGCCTGGCCGCATGCAGGCGCTGGCGGAACTCTCCAGAACCTGCTCCCGGAAGCCCACCGACCGCTCGACGGAGGCGCTGACCGACCCGCGGCACGCCCTGCCGGAAGATGAGCGCAGGGAAGTGGCGCGGATCATCAACGCCTTCGGCATCGACCTGTACCAGGAACAGCTGTGACACGGGATGGGACCACTACCGGAGCCTTCCTCTCCAACGTCCCCCCGTCAAAGCAGTCTAGGCAACGGCAGTTATTCCCGTAACCGCTTCTGGAGTCTTTGATGACAAAAAAAAGCAGCAACATCAGATGGGAACACAGAAAGCTCTCCCGCGAGGACTACCTGGAACGAAACGGCCATCCCTCCATGGTCCTCTGGTTCACCGGGCTCTCGGGTGCGGGGAAATCGACCCTGGCCCAAAGGGTGGAGGAAAAGCTCTTCGAAAAGAGGTGGTACACCTACATCCTCGACGGGGACAACGTGCGCCACGGTCTGAACAGCGATCTCGGTTTCTCGGAGCACGACCGGCGTGAGAACATCAGGCGGGTCGGCGAGGTCTCCAAGCTGTTCGTCGACGCGGGCGTAGTGGTGCTGGCAGCCTTCATCTCGCCGTACCGTGAGGACCGGGACCGGGTCCGCGCCCTCTTCGAACCAGGGGACTTCATCGAGATCCACGTGAAGTGCGCGCTGGACGTCTGCGAAAAGCGCGACCCCAAAGGGCTCTACCGGAAGTCGCGCGCCGGCGAGCTCCCCGAATTCACCGGCATCGACAGCCCCTACGAAGAACCGCTCGCTTCGGAACTGATCATCGACACCGCGCTGCTCGACATAGACCAGTCCGTTGCGCTGATCCTCGACCACCTCCGGGACCGGGAGCCGAAGTGCAGATGGGCCGCAGCGCCCTGCGGCGGTGACGGGGTCTCGCCATGAAGCACCTGGAAGAACTCGAGGACAAGTCGGTCTACATCCTGCGCGAGGCCTACAAGAACTTCGACAACCTCTGCATGCTGTGGTCGATCGGAAAAGATTCCACCGTACTGCTTTGGCTCATGCGCAAGGCCTTTTTCGGGCACGCCCCCATTCCGCTTTTGCACATAGACACCTCCTACAAGATCAAGGAGATGATCGAGTACCGGGACCGCCTGGCGCGGGACTGGGACCTCACGCTGGTGGTCGGCCAGAACAAAGAGGCGCTGGAGGCGGGAATGTCACCGGAGCGCGGCAGGATGGAATGCTGCACGGCGCTGAAGACCCGGGGGCTGCAGCAGGTGCTCGACGAGAAGCGCTACAACGGCGTCATCGTCGGGGTGAGGTCGGACGAAGAAGGGACCCGGGCCAAGGAGCGCTACTTCTCCCCCCGGGACAAGAACAACGACTGGGACTTCAGGGACCAGCCCCCCGAGCTTTGGGACCAGTTCAAGACCCGCTTCGAGCCCGGCACCCATGTCCGCATCCATCCGCTTCTGGACTGGACTGAGATCAACATCTGGGAATACATCAAGAAGGAAGACATCCCGGTGATCCCCCTTTACTTCGACCGCGGCGATGGATTGCGCTACCGCAGCCTCGGCTGCGCCCCCTGCACCACCCCCATAAGGTCCACGGCCAAGACCGTTGATGAAATCATCACCGAGCTGCGCAACACCAAGGTCGCCGAACGCTCCGGAAGGGCCCAGGACGCCGACCGCGGCATGGAGAAGCTGCGCAAGGACGGGTACATGTGATGGATACCGCCAAGGAACACTTCCAGATCGTTTTCGTGGGACACGTCGACCATGGGAAATCCACCCTGCTCGGACGTCTCTACGCCGACACCGATTCTCTCCCGGTAGGACACCTGGACAAGGTGCGGGACATCTGCGCCAGGCAGGGAAAGGTCTTCGAATACGCGTTCCTGTTCGACGCCTTTCTCGAGGAGCAGGAGCAGGGGATCACCATCGATACCGCCCGCACCTTCTTCAGCTGGGGGGATAGGCAGTACATCATCATCGACGCGCCAGGGCACAAGGAGTTTCTCAAGAACATGATCTCCGGCGCCGCACGGGCCGAGGCGGCGGTGCTGATCATAGACGCCGGCGAGGGGATCCAGGAACAGTCCAAGCGGCACGGCTACCTGCTGAGTCTCTTGGGCATCCGGCAGGTGGTGGTAGTGGTCAACAAGATGGACCTGGTGGGGTATAGCGAGGAGGCCTTCCGCGCCATCGAGAAGGAGTACCGCGCCTTCCTCTCCCACCTCAAACTGGAGCCGCAGTACTTCATCCCCGCCAGCGCCCGCAACGGCGACAACGTGGCGGCACGAAGCGGCGCGATGCCGTGGTACGGGGGGCTCACCCTCCTGGAAAGTCTGGCGAACTTCGTGAAGCTTCCGGCGCGGACCGATCTCCCGTTGCGGATCCCGGTGCAGGACATCTACAAGTTCGACCCCAGGCGCATCATCGCGGGGCGGGTGGAGGCGGGCCAGTTCAGCGTCGGCGACACCCTGGTGTTCTCCCCGTCGAACAAGACCGCGGTGGTGAAGAGCATCGAGGCCTTCAACGTCCCCAATGTCGTCCACTCGGTCCCGGCCGGGAGGTCCGCCGGCTTCACGCTGGACGAGCAGATCTTCGTGGAAAGGGGCGAGGTGGCGTCGCACAAGGATGCCGCGCCGGAGGTGTCCGACCGGTTCAAGGCCAACATCTTCTGGATGGGGAAGAACCCGGTGCCGGTGGGGGGGAGGTACCTGCTCCGGATCGCCACGGCCGAGGTGGAAATGGAGGTGGAGGCGATCCTCGGGATCATCGACGCCTCGACCCTGGGGCGCGGCGAATCCCCTGAACGGATCGAGAAAAACGACGTGGCCGAGGTGATCATCAGGACCAGGCGCCCCATCGCCCTGGACCGCTACGCCGACATCGACACGACGGGGCGTTTCGTCATCATCGAGGGTTACGACATCCAGGGGGGCGGCATCGTCATGGAGGTGTTCAAGGACGAGCAGGAGCCCTTCCGCGCGGAGGCACGCAGGCGCGATTTCGAATGGCGACGCGGCGAGATCCACCTCGACGAAAGAGTCCTGAGAAACGGCCACTACCCCGGCATCGTCCTGTTCACCGGCGAAAAAGGGAGCGGCAAGGCCCGGCTGGCCAGGCACCTGGAGCGCCGCCTGTTCAACGGCGGGAAACAGGTCTACCTCCTCGACGGCAAGAACCTGCAGTACGGGCTGGGGACCGACCTGAGCGATTCGGACAAGGAAGAGATGGTGCGCCGTTTCGGCGAAGTGGCGCAGATCCTGCTCCGTGCCGGGCAGATCGTGGTCTCCACCACCAATACCTTCGCACTGGCAGACCACCAGATCATCCGGGCCCTGGTGCACCCCCACACCGTGATCGCGGTGCACATGTCCTTTGTCGAGGGACCCCTGCCGGACAACACGGACCTCCACTTCCTCGAGTCCGACGACCTGAAGGCAGCCGCGAAAACCATCATGGAATTAATGGAAGAAAAAAACATCCTTTTGTGATACTAATCGGGGCTGCAAGATCCCTAATACTGCAGGCGGTGCACAGGGTGCCTTTTTGAGCAAGCCATTGATATCCGTAGTGATGAGCGTCTACAACGGTGAACGGTACCTGCGCGAGGCGATGGACAGCATCCTGGAGCAGTCCCGACCCCACTTCGAGCTGATCGTTGTCGACGATGGCTCAACCGACGGCACTGCAGCCATCCTTGATTCCTACACCGACCCCCGCCTCAGGGTCATCAGGCATGACAACCAGGGGCTCACCAAGTCGCTCAACCTCGCCATCCGTGAGGCGCGCGGCGAGTATGTCGCCCGCCAGGATGCCGATGACCGCTCACTCCCCGGGCGCCTGGCCATCCAGGCCGATTTCCTCGAGACACACCCCGAGATAGCCCTGGTCGGCTCCGCCGTAAAGGTGATCAGCAGCCAAGGGGCCGAACTCGCCACCTTCCGTCACCCGACGGCACCGGCCGAGATCGCCGCCACCCTGTGCAGCTACAACTGTTTCTGGCACGGCTCCATCATGTTCCGGCGCGACCGCTTCGTCGAGCTGGGGGGATACGACGAGAGGTTCATCACCGCGCAGGACTACGACATGTGGCTGCGCTTCAGCGAGCGCAACCAGCTCGCCAACCTCCCGGAGCCCCTCTACGCCTATCGCTTCACCGTCGAGTCGGTGACCGTGCAGCGGATGGTGTCGCAGCACCGCCTGGCCGTGCTGGCGCGGCGGCTGGCCGAGGAGCGTGCGGGAGGGAGCCAGGGCCCCGCCCAGGACGTCGCACCCTACCTCGCCCTTCCGCTCACCCTCGCCGAGAGGCGCCAGATCATCAACAACTACAAGCCCTGGTGCCGGCTGCTGCTCAAAAACGGCCTCACCGGGGAGGCGGCGACCCTGATGGCCGCCATCTTCAAACACCACCCGCGCCCCCTCTTCCGGCTGGCGTTCGCCGTCGCCAGGCTGACCAACACCCCATCGGTACTCACGAGGTTCCTGGAACATGCCTAAGCTGAAAATCCTCTTTATCTCCCACTCTTCGTACCTGTTCGGAGCCGAGAACTGCGCACTCGCGCTGATCGAGGGGTTGGACAAGGAGCGCTTCGAGTCTGCCGTGGTGCTCCCCGCCGACGGCCTGTTCAAGCAAAGGCTCGCCGAGCTTGGCGTAAAGACACACATCTTGCCGCTGGAGTGGTGGGTGAAGAACGAGGGGAGGCTGCTTCATGCACAGCAGGAGATCCCGCTGGCGCTGGACCGGCTCTTGCGCATCATCGATGAGGAAAAGCCGGACGTCATCCATTCCAACACCTCCGTGATCTGCTGGGGGGCCATCGCCGCCGCCTTGAAAGGGATCCCGCACGTCTGGCACGTGCACGAGATCCTGAACGGGCACCCGAGCCTGCAGTCCATCCTCCCACTCCCCCTGCTCTACGAGTCGATCAACTTCCTCACCGACCGGGCCGTCACCGTTTCCCAGGCGGTAAGCGACGAACTGGCCGGCTTCGTGGAGCCGGCCAAGGTGCGGCTCATCTACAACGGCGTCCCCTGCCATGCTGCGGCCGCCCCGGACAAGCTGCGTGCAGAGCTTGGTGCCGGGCCAAAGCAGCGCATAGCGGTATGCGTCACTTCGCTGCAAAAATACAAGGGACTCGACAACCTCGTGGCCGCGGCCGCCAAGGCCTGCACACGGGATGAGCGGCTGCTCTTTGCCATAGCGGGGGGCGGCTCACCCGAGGCGGTCGCGGAGCTGCGCCAGCAGGTGAAGGATCTGAACCTGGAGGACAAGGTTTTCCACCTCGGCTTCCGCAACGACGTCGCCGACATCCTGGCTGGTGCGGACCTGTTCGTGCTCCCCTCGACCAAGGAGGCGTTTCCGCTGGTGGTCCTCGAGGCCATGTCGCAGGGCAAGCCGGTGGTCGCGACCGACTGCGGCGGCACGCGCGAGATGGTGCTCGAAGCGGAGACCGGTTACATCGTCCCGGTGCAGGACCCCGAGGCGCTGGCGGAAAAGATCCTCGAACTCTGCAGCGATCCGGCACGCGGGACCGCCATGGGCGAGGCGGCCCGAAAACGCTACTGCGAGAACTTCACCCTCGAACGCTACGTCGACAGCTTCGCGAGCCTGTATCAGGAACTCTCCGCCTCAGCCAAGGCGCCGCTCAACTCCAGACAGGCCTCGCTTTTGAACTGCTTCATAGAGGCGTACCTCGAACACCTGAAAACCATGCGGGTGATCCCCAATCTCGAGCAAGAGCTGACCTTGCAGAAAAGACAGTTTGCCGAGGTAAGCGTCCAGCTCTCCCGGCAGCAGGAGGCCCTGCTGGCCTGCGAGCGGGAAAAGACCGCCCAGGCACAGGAGCACGCGGAGCAGCTCCTGTCGCTCGCCCGGGCAGTGGAAGACAAGCGCGCCCACCTCGAGACGCGGCTGGAGAACAAGAAGATCGAGAAGGCGGACCTGAAGGAGCGGCTGAACGATCTCGCCGATGAGTTGGCGCTCGCGGGCGAGTTGCGCGCCGAGTTGGAAAGGTACCTAGATTACCGCTCGAAAGAGATCGTGAACCGGGAAGAGCGGATCCGGCAGATGGAGGAGGAACTGGCGGGTTTCTCCACGCTGCGGGCCGAGTTGGAAACAGGGTTGCAGCAGCGGGACGCAGAAATTGCCGCGTTGACCGGGCGTGCCGGGGAACTGGCGACCGCACTGGAGATGGCCGAGGCGGCACGTACCGGGCTCGAGCAGGCTGCGGCAGAGCTGAATCAGAGAGAAGAGGAGGCGCGGCGGAACCGGATCGAACTGGAAGGAGAGCTGCGCTCGAAGATCGTTGAGATCCAGGCACTTAACCAGCGTCTGAGGCAGGTCGAGGAGGTGATGCTCCAGGAACAGGAGCGCGTGGCCCAGTTCGTGGCGCTGCATGAAGAAAGCATGACGGCGGCGGAGGGCCTCAGGGCGGACCTGGAGGGGCGGCTGCAGCAGCAGGCGGTCCGGATCCAGGCCCAGGAGCAGATGAACCGCCAAGCGCTGGAGGAACTGGCGCGCCAGAGCGCGCTTGCCGAGGCGCACCTGGCCGCCAAGGAAGAGACCATCCGCGAATTGGGCGAAATGCTGGAGAACGCGGCGCACAGGCTCAAGGCGGCGGAGCAGGAACTGGTGCTGGCCAGGACCGCGCAGGAGGAGGAAAGAACCGCTTGCCACACTCAACTGCGGGAGCGGGAGCAGCGCATCGAGGATCTGCTCAACTCGCTCAGTTGGAAGGTAACGGGGCCGCTGCGGAAGGCGTACGACCTGGTGCGGGGGAGGTAGCGGGCTCACGCGTCCGCAGTACGCTCTTTATCGCCTGCAACCGTGCGTCCCCTTCCGTGAGCGTCGGCACCAGCCACCCCCCCTCGTCGCTTTCGTTCCAAGCATAGATGATGATGGCGTCGGCCTCGGTGTACTCGGGGTTCGCCCTTTCCCATTCGATTGCCGACTTGAGATGCCGGGCCAGCTCCGCCGGGGTGGGCGGCACGTACCAGGGGCCGCGAAGCTTCCGGGCCTGCTCCGTGGAGTTTCGGCGTGGACGGTTGTCCCATCCGGCGTTCACTATCGGGATCGTCTGCTTTGCCAGCGCCTTGCACGCTTCCCAGAACCCCCTGTTAGCCTCGGCGAGGGCACTGTGAGGATATTCGCCGTCCCCTCCAGTCCCGGGCGCAGTGTAGGCGCTTATCGCGTCGAGATCGAATTTCTCCACCCAGTTGCTCACCCTGGCGGGTTCCCCTCCCTGGGCCGCCATGTACGGCTCCTGCAGCCCGGCGTCGAGAGCGGCGCGGTCGAGTTCGCCCAGCATCGCTTTTACGGCGGCGCTCGAACCGGCCCACTTTTCCATCTCCCCGGGGTCGAAGAGAAAGAGCAGCGGGCGCCCCCCCGCCACCGTCTGGTAGGTCGGTTCCTTGAAAAAGGCCACCAGCCTCTTGATCGTTACGGGCCAATCCTCAACCGGTCCCAGATGGTTGGTCTCAAGGATCAGGCAGAAGCGGATCTCGTTCTTTCGCGCGCTGGCGAGGTAGCGCCGCAAGCCTTCGTCTAACTGGGCCAGGGCGGGGTTGTGGCGGGTACTGTAATAGCAAAAGGCCCAGTAGTCGATGCCCGCCGCGCTGGCGAGGACGATCTCGCGGTCCATGACCTCCTGGCTGTCCGCGCGCAGGCTCGCTCGCCCGTCCTTGCCGTTTGTGGCATAAAACGGGAGCCGCCCCCGCCACTGCGGTGCCGAGAGGCTGTATTCGTAGGGGCTGCCGGCATACCAGGCATCCCAGCGAATGGCACCGACCACCGGACGAAGCTCTCCCGCATATGCTGATTGTGTCAGCAGGATTGCGGCCACTGCGTTTACCGTCATCCGGAAGTACACCTTTGGATGTAGGCGCCGCATGTATTCAAAAAAGGTCATATTCTGACGTTCGCCTCGGCCAACAGCAACTTGTCTTTTTGGTCAAAAAAGCATATAAAAGCCTTTTTAACATCAGGTAAAAGGAGCAACTTCAATGACAATTAAGGCTCACACACAAACAGTAGCGGTCATACTGACAACGGCTGTGTTTCTGACTGCGGGCGGTGCCGCCCAAGCCCAACAGACTGCGAAGAAGTCTACCGTAGCTCCCCCGGCTGCACCAGCGGCAACCGGTGCAGTGGTAGAAAAATTTGATTTCGAGGCGGGGGCAGCCGGCTGGTCCGCCCCGGCCAAAACCATCAGCCTCGGCACAGCAACCGCACCGAAGAAGAGCGGCAAGGGGAGCCTGAAGATCGCCGGCACCTCCTCGGCCGGCCTGTACAACTTCGCAGCCTCCCCCCGCAAGGAACTGCAGCCGGGTAAGCAGTACCAGGCCACCGCCTGGCTCCTCGTCAAGGAGTGGGACCATGCAGGCACGGCTCCGCTTTTGAAAATCGCCCTCTACAAGGACGGCAAATTCCTCAGCAACACCTTCAGCAACAGCTACGACCTCAAGAAGAAGAACCAGTGGCAGAAGCTGACCGTCACGGTGGCGGCGCCTGCCGGCGGCAAGATCGCCGGGGCCCTTTCGGTGGAGAAAGGGACACAGGAGCAGATAAAGGCAACCATGAACCTCGACGAGGTAAAACTGCAGGCCGTGAAGTGAGTTTACTAGCGGGGGGCGCGAAGGATGTGCCCCCCTTGTCATGCCAGAGGAACCAATGAAGAAAGCCCGCCTCATCGCCCTTTACCTCCCCCAGTTCCACCCGATCCCGGAAAACGACGAGTGGTGGGGTCCCGGATTCACCGAGTGGACCAACACCGTGAAGGCGAAGCCCCTGTTCATCGGGCACCAGCAGCCCAACCTCCCGGCAGACCTCGGTTTTTACGACCTGCGCCTCCCCGAGTCCCGGGAGGATCAGGCGAACCTCGCCCGCGAGTACGGCATCGAAGGGTTCTGTTACTGGCACTACTGGTTCGGCGGCGGCAAGAGGCTATTGGAGCGCCCCTTCCACGAGGTGGTGCAGTCGGGCAAACCGGACTTCCCCTTCTGCCTGGCCTGGGCCAACCACACCTGGTCCGGGGTCTGGCACGGCTGCCCTGACCGCATCCTGATCGAGCAGACCTACCCGGGCGTCGAGGATTACACCGCTCACTTCTATGCCATGCTGGACGCCTTCCGCGACCCGCGTTACCTCAAGGTGAACGGCAAGAACATCTTCGGGGTCTACAAGCCCAAGGACCTCAAGGAACCTGAGTTGTTCATGAACACCTGGCGCGAGCTCGCCGCCAAGGAAGGGCTCGGCGGCTTCCACTTCGTGGCCATGGTCGACTTCCCGTGGGACCCGGTAGCGGGCGGCTTCGACGCCTACTCCTCCAATCCGCCGGTAGCCATGGTGACACGGCAGGAGGTGCAGCCGCTCAACGAGGAACTCGAGAAGGAGATCCTCAAATGGCGCTTCTTCAGCAAGGAAAAGCCCGAGCTGCCGCAGGTCTACTCCTACCAGTCCTTCGTGGAGAACGCCTTCCCGGACAAGACGCTGCGCCGCGACTTCCACCCGTGCGTGGTGCCCAACTGGGACAACACCCCGCGCTCCGGGAAAAACGGCTTCGTGCTGCACGGCTCGACGCCGCAGTTGTACGAGCGGCACCTGGAGGAAGCGGTGGACCTCGTCGAGGACCGCCCCGAAGACGAGCGCGTGATCTTCGTCAAATCGTGGAACGAATGGGCGGAAACCAACTACCTCGAGCCCGACCTCAGGTGGGGCAACGCCTACCTGGAGGCGACGCGCAGGGCCGTGACGCGCGAGAGCAGCGACCAGATCAGGGTTCATTTCGCGAACGTGAGAACCGCGCACCACTCGCCCCACTCCGGCTACGACCGCTTTATCGACTTCGTTCCGCATCGCAGGCTGCCCAAGGCGGCGAGCTTCGACTCTGTCACCGAAGCGGAGCGCGAGCGACTGTACCAGCAGGCAAAAAAGGAGGTGAGCTGGTACAACCCGAGCGACCTGGAACTGGAGAGCGCGGTCAACGAACTGGCCTGCGGCACCAACCGGCACGTCTGCCACTACCTGTACGGCGAGAACTCCCTGTACCACACCGGGCGCTCGAAAGACCCGAACAAGAAGATATTCGTCTCCTTCCACCAGCCCCCGGCGGCCCACCTGGAGTTCGTCCGGACCAGGGAACCTCTCAAGAACGTGGACGGCGTCGTGGTGGTCGGGACCAACCAGATCCCGTTCTTCTCGCAGTACATCGACCCCGCGAAGATCCACTTCGTGCCGCACGGCGTCGATACCGACTTCTTCGCGCCCAACCCGGGACTCAAGCGGGAGGACCGCATCCTGTTCGTGGGGAACTGGCTCAGGGACTTCGATACGCTGGTGGCGGTGTCCAAGATCCTGGCGTCGAAGGCGCCGCAGTTGGTCCTCGACGTGGTCACCCTGGAGCGTAACCGGGCCTTTTTCGAGGGGTGCTCCAACGTCAGGTTCCACTCCGGCATTCCGGAGGCGGAGCTGTTGGCCAAGTACCAGGAGGCGATGCTGCTCGTGGTCCCCATGAAGGATTGCACCGCCAACAACTCCGTCCTGGAGGGGATGGCCTGCGGGCTCCCCATCGTCACCACCGACATCGGCGGCATCCGCGACTATGTGGACGACGAATGCGCCAGACTGTGCCGTCCCGGCGAAGCCCGGGAGATGGCGGAGGCGGTGCTCGCCCTCGCGGCCGACGCGCAATTGCGGCAGTGCATGGGGCGGAAGTCACGCGAAAAGTCCCTGGCGTTTGACTGGAGCATCGTTTCCAAGACGCTGATGGACGCCTACGAAAAGAGCTTTTCATGACCATGCGCCGCTTCGTCGAGTGGCGAGGCTGCAGTAAGCGAGTACTTTCGATTGTTCCGGGCGAGGGCCGGTTATGAATGTCTGTCTGATCTCACAAGAATATCCACCGGAAACCAACTGGGGCGGCATTGCCACCTACACCCAGGTGCTGGCGCGCCAACTGGCCGCCACGGGGCACCGGGTGCACGTCATCAGCCTCGCCGACGCGGAGGAATACAGCAAGGACGACATGGGCGTCACGGTGCACCGCGTCTCGCGCACCCCGCACTCCCCTATCGATCTTGACGCCGTACCGGAAGTGGCCGACCTGTCGCACTGGACCCTCTCCTTCAGCCAGCGGGTATATGAGAAGGTGCTGGAACTCCACCTCGCCGAACCGTTCGAGGTCATCGAGGCACCGGAAACCTGCGCCCAGGCCCTCATCGTCTTCAAGCTTTTGGACGGCCCGGCCAAGGTGACCCGCCTGCACACCCCGTTTTTCTGGGTCCGGCACCTGAACGACATGCCGGAGGCCCCGGAGCACCTGGTGCGGGATGAGCTGGAGAAGCTGCAAACGGAACTCTCGACGGCGGTGACCTCCCCCACCCACGCCATGGCGGAGGTGGTGCGGCAAAAGTGGGGCACGCCGGACATCGCGGTGATACCCAACTTCTTCAACCTCAAGGTCTACACCCCCGACACCTCGATTTACGACCAACTGCTGACCGGGAAAGAGTACCTGCTCTTCTTCGGCCGCCTGGAATACCGCAAGGGTGCACATCTCCTGGCACAAGCACTCCCCAAGGTGCTCGACGCCGCACCCGGCCTCGTGGCAGTGCTGATCGGCAGCGACTCCATTCACAACTCCGTCTCCATGAAGCAGAAACTTTTGGCGGCGCTGGCGGGATACGAAGAGAGGATCGTCTTCATCGAGAACATCCCGCACGAGAGCCTCTACCCGATCATCGAGAGGTCGAAGTTCGTGGTGCTTCCCTCGCTGTGGGAGAACTTCCCCTACGCCTGCATCGAGGCGATGGCGCTGGGCAAGACGGTGGTAACCTCCGATTCCGGCGGCTTCCCCGAGATCATCGACGACGGCCAGGAAGGGATCCTCTGCCCTCCCAACGACAGCCTGCAGTTGCAGAAGGCCATGCTTCAATGCCTCGCCGGGACGGACCTCGCCTCCATCGGGGCAAAAGCAAAGGAGAAGGTCCGGGTCTTCGACACCGCCAAGGTGACGGCGCGGATGCTGGAGTTCTACGCCGGCCTGACCACCCGGGGTGCCGGGAGCACCGGGCTCAAGGTGGCCTACATTCTGCGCCACATCCCGGTCCCTTCCGAGACCTTCGTCATCAACGAGATCATCGCCATGCAGCAGGAGGGGCTCGAGGTCTATCCCGTCTCTATCCTGCCGGCGCAAAAGTGCCATGAAACCCTGATGGCCAAGCTGAACCACGAGGTGTACGACATCGCGCAGCCCGAGGCGCACGCTCACCGGGAGGACCTCCTGGCCGCGGCGCAGGGTGTGGCAGCCGAAGCCGGCATTGCGCCCGTCCTGGCGCTGCAAGCGGCACTGACCGCGGCACACGTCCTGGGAAACGGCATCGATCACATCCACGCCCATTTCGCCACCGAGTCCGCGCTGGTCGCCTTCATCACCTCCAGGATCACCGGGGTCCCCTTCTCTTTCACGGCCCACGCCTACGACATCTTCATGCGGGACCGCAAAGTGATCGACGAAGAGAGCCCGGTACAAAGGCTCACGCTGCTGACGGAAGCCGCCAGCAAGGTGGTCACCATCTCGGAGTACAACAAGTCCTACATCCTCGGCCTGATCGGCGAACGGTACCGGAACAAGATCGAAATCGTGCGCTGCGGTATCGACCCGGCCCGGTTCACCTTCCTGGAGAGGGGCGACCGGGGCAAGGTGACCTTCCTGAGCATCGGCCGTTTCGTGGAAAAGAAAGGGCACGACTACCTGCTGCGGGCCTTCGCCGAGGTGCGGCGCGTCGTCCCCGAGAGCGAGCTGCGCCTGCTGGGGGACGGCTACCACCGTCCGGCCATGATGGAACTTGCCGCCCAGCTCGGCGTCGCCGACAGCGTCTATTTCGGCGGCTCGGTCTCCAGCGAGGTCGTCATCGCGGAAATGGAGCGGGCGGACGTTTTCGTGCTCCATTCGGTCACCGGCGCCAACGGCGACCGGGAGGGTATCCCGGTATCCATCATGGAGGCCTGCGCCACCGGCCTGCCGGTGATCTCGACCCGGCACTCCGGCATCCCGGAGCTGGTGCTGGACGGCGTGACCGGGCTTCTCTCCGATGAAAGGGACGTCGCCGCCTTCGCGAACCACATGATCGCCCTCTGCTTTGCCGCACCGCTACGGCAGAGGTTCGGCGCCGCGGGCAAAGAGGTCGTCCTCGGCAAGTTCAACCAGGGCGCCGAGGCGCGCAAGCTGGCGGCGCTGTTGCGCTCCCTCGCGGCGCCGGCTGCGGCAGGCGCCGGCGCGAAAGCGGCCGACGTAGACATCATCATGCCGACCTACCGCCCGAACCTCGCCTTCCTGAAAAGCGCAGTGGAAAGCATTCGCAACCAGACCTTCCGGAACTGGAAGCTGTACCTGGTGCAGGACGGCGAGGATGTCGACCTGCAGCCGTTCGTGGACAGCTTCAACGACGGCAGGATCCATTACCGCGCGGTGCCGCACCAGGGGAAACCGGCGGCTCTCAACTTCGCCATATCCTGCGGTACCGGGAAATATATCGCCTATCTCGACGACGACGACGTCTGGTATCCGAACCACCTGGAAACCATGATCTCCCACATGGAGCAGACCGGAAAACAGTTCGTGCACACCGACGCCCACGAGGTCGAGGTGAGGATCGAGGAAGACCGGCTGGTGAAGCTCTCCAGCAAGCCGCTGAACAAGGGGGTGCTGACCGACAAGACCATGTGGTACATAAGCCACATCAACTCGGCGCATTCGAGATCGCTCCTCGCCAAGGCGGGACGGTACGACGAAGAGAAAAGCTTCTTCATCGATTGGGACATGCTGCAGCGCCTGGCGGCCCTGGAACGGCCCACCCACCTGAAGGTGGCGACCTGCGAGCACTACAACTACCAGAACCGGCAGACCAAGAACATCAGCCTGGTACACAAGGAAGATCCGGGCATCTCGGCGCAAAAGCACAAGGAGATGTTCAAGCGGGCCTTCACCCTGCTTTCCGCGGATGACTTCGTGGAGGTGGTCGAAGAGCACCAGTCCCTGCTTTGGCACCTGGATCAGCTCAAGCTGAAGCTCGCCGCGGCCGAACGCGAACAGGCGAACCTCGCCGGGAGCGCGGCCCTCGACGGCGAGTGCTGCAACGAACTCAAGGCGAAACTGGTGGAAATGGAGCAGAAGTACTGCGACCTGAACAAGCTCGTCGAGGACAAGGAGCGCCACATCGAGGCCCTGTACGATTCGCTCAGTTGGAAGGTCACCGCGCCGCTCAGGTGGGCCTACGACATGGTAAGGGGTAAATGATGGCGGTGAAAGCCTCGGTAGTGTATCTCACCAAAAACGGCGGGGAGTTGTTCAAGGAGTCGCTGCAAGCGGTCTTGTCCCAGCAGGCGGATTTCGAGTACGAGGTCGTCGCCATCGATTCAGGTTCCACCGATGGCACCCTGGAGATGCTCCAGGCGCATCCGGTCGTGCTGCACAGGATCGAGCCAAAGGATTTCAACTTCGGGCGAACCCGCGATTACGGGTTCGAGGTGGCGCATGGCGAGATCGTCGTGGTCATATCCCAGGACTCCGTTCCGGTCGGTTCCGACTGGCTCGCCAACCTGGTGGCTCCGTTTGATGACCCTCAGGTGGCGGTGGTCCAGGCCATGGACGTCCTCCCCGACTGGAGCGACGAGCAGCTCTTCTTCTGGGAGAAGGTCCGCAAGTTCTACTACACGCGCGACTGCAAAATGTGGATGGAGAATAACAACAACATCGGGCTTTCATTCACCTGCTGCGCCATCAGGCGCTCGGTATGGGCAAGGCACCCCCTCGGCACCGTGGAGATGAGCGAGGACAAGGTGTTCCAGCAAAGGGTGGCGGCCGGCGGCCACAAGATCGTGTTCCAGGACAAGGCAAGGAGCGCCCACACCCACATGTACAGCGTCACCAGCCTGGCCAAGCGCTGCGAAAACGAGGGGCTTGGCTGGCGCAACGTAGGGGTGCACTACGGCTTCTCCGACATGATCGCGGACATGACCGACGCCGAAATCTGGCAGACGCTTCGCGACGGCCTGGCGAAGTCCGAGGTGAAACGGATGGCCGAGGTGCTCTTCCCCTTCATCCGCCCCTTCTTCATCTACAAAGGAAACAGGTTCACCAGGTCGTACGTAAAATAAATTTAAGCGCAGGTTCATCATGAAAGCATCGGTAATCATCTGTACTTACAACAGGGTGGGACTCCTGCGGGATTCCATCGCTGCCATTCAGAAGCAGCACTTCCCTGCAGCTGATTTTGAAATTGTGGTGGTCGACAACAACTCGTCCGACGACACCCGTGCGGTTACCGAACAGGCGGCAGCCTCCTCCGAGGTCGCCATCAAGTACATCTTCGAGGCACGGCAGGGGCTCTCCTTCGCCCGCAACGCCGGCATCGAGAACGCAGCGGGAGAGATCGTCGCCTTCGTCGACGACGACATCGACGCGGAACCGGGCTGGCTCGCGGCTATCGTGGCGGCCTTCGCAGACAGCAAGGTCGCCTGCGCGGGGGGGCCGATCCGGCCGGTCTGGCCCTCGGAGCGTCCGGTTTGGCTCACCGATGACTGGGTCCCCTACCTCACCGTCAACGAGTTCGACGCGGCCCGCACCACCGGCTCCTTCACCTGGCCCGACACACCCTGGGGCGCCAACATCTCTTTCAGAAAGAGCGTCTTCGACAGCATCGGACTCTTCCCCACCAACCTCGGGCGCATCGGCAACTCCCTGCTCTCCAACGAGGAAGTGAACATCTGCAAGAAGATCGCGCAGGCGGGGTTGCGCATCGCCTTCGCCCCGGAAGCGGTCATCCACCACAAGATCGATCCGCACCGGGTCACCAGGCAGTGGTTTTATCACCGCACCTACTGGCAGGGAAGATCCGACGCCATCCTGGACACCTCTTCGCAGGCGGGGAGCTACGACGGCATCTGCCTTCGCCTGCGCCGCTACCTCGACATCGCCTCCAAGGAAGGGGCCGGCTCCTTCACGGCCCGCTGCGCCAGGAAGATCGCCATCGGCTACCTGTTCGAATTCGCCTTTGCCGGGCTCCAGGAGCGGAGCGCCCCGGCGCTCAGGGCGCTCTGCCGCTACCTGGACCAGTTGCAGACGGTTCCGCAACAGCAGGCGGCTGCCACGTCGCTGCCGGAGGGCGCCTCCGCCCTGTGCGGCAAGTCCATCCTGGTGATCGACTACGAGGTGCCCCAGTTCGACAAGTACGCGGGGTCGCGCACCACCTTCATGTACCTGAAGCTCCTCACGGAGCTGGGACTCAAGGTGTACTTCCTGCCGGACGACTTCGAGCAGCGAGAACCGTACTCGACGGCGCTCGAGGATCTGGGCATCACCGTCCTGCAGGGGGAGTGGTACCGCGAGAACTGGCAGCGCTGGGTCCTCGAGCATGGCCGCGAGCTGCATTACGTCCTCTTCAATCGCCCCAACATCACCGTCTCGTACATCGACTTCATCAGGGCCCATACCGACAGCATCCTCCTGTTCCAGGGGCACGACCTGCACTATCTGCGGCTGTCTAGGAAGTATGAGATCGACGGTGACCCGGAGACGCTGAAGGAAGCGGAAAGCTACCGCCAGATCGAGTTCGAGATCATCGAGAAGACCGACGCCACGCTGACCTACAGCGACTACGAGCGGCAGGTCCTCGCCGACCTGCTCCCCGGGGAAAGGATCCACGCAGTCCCCCTCTTCTTCTACGATGACTTCCCCGGAGAGCGCCTGAGCTTTGCCTGCCGCAAAGACATCATGTTCGTCGGGGGGTGCGGTCACAAGCCCAACCTTGACGCGATCCTCTGGTTCGCGCGCGAGATCTTCCCCAAGATCCTCGCCGAAGTTCCCGACATGGTGCTGCACGTCATAGGGACCTACCCTCCCCAGGAGGTGAAGGACCTGGCCTGCGACAACATCCGCATCCACGGCCACGTAAGCGAGCAGGATCTCGAGGATTTCTACCGTCAGATCCGGATGGTCGTGATCCCCCTGCGCTTCGGCGCCGGAGTGAAGGGAAAGACAGTGGAGGCGCTGCGAAACGGTGTGCCGATGGTGTCGACTGCAATCGGCCTGGAGGGTATCCCGGGCATCGGCACCGTGAGCCGGGCGGCCGACAGCACCGGGGATTTTGCGCAGGCGGTGGTCACACAATACCGGGACCAGCAGGGTCTTGAGCTGACCAGTGCGCTGTACCGCGCCTTCGCCCAAAGCACCTTCCATTCCTCCGGGGCGAAGCGGACGCTGGCGGAAATTCTGCTGGGGGTGCCGCTCAAGGGGCGCCCAGTCGCCCGCAAACAGGAACCGGAGCCAGCCATGCCGCGCCTTATCGCGATGTATCTGCCCCAGTACCACCCGATCCCGGAAAACGACGAGTGGTGGGGCAAAGGCTTCACCGAGTGGCGCAACGTCGCCAAGGCCAAGCCGCTCTTCAAGGGACACTACCAGCCGCATGTCCCCGCGGACCTGAGCTTCTACGACCTGCGCCTGGAAGAATCCCGCATTGCCCAGGCGGAGCTCGCCCGGCAGTACGGCGTGCATGGCTTCTGCTACTACCACTACTGGTTCAACGGTAGAAGACTTCTGGAAACACCGCTCGAAGCGGTGCTGAAGTCAGGCAAGCCCAACTTCCCGTTCTGCGTCTGCTGGGCGAATGAGAACTGGACCCGGCGCTGGGACGGCGAAGAGCAGCACGTCCTGATGAAGCAGGACTACAGCGAAGAGGATGACCGCAACCACATCCGGGACCTCATCCGCTATTTCAGGGATCCGCGGTATATCAGGGTGAACGGTAAGCCCATGTTCCTGGTCTACCGCACCGAGAACATACCCGATCCCGCCGCTACCGCGCGCCTCTGGCGCGAGGAAGCCCGTGCCGCCGGCATCGGCGAACTGTACCTGGTGCGCGTGGAGAGCATCGGAACCTGCGATCCCGCCTCAATCGGTTTCGATGCCGCCTTGGAGTTTGCCCCCGACTGGCAGAAGAAGGGTCCCCGCATCATGCCGGAGCAGGAGGGAAAGCTGCCGGGCCTGGATCTGCTCAACGCGGTCTACAAGAACAACTACGTGCACCGCTACGATAGCCTGGCCGACGAGATGATGGCGAAGCCGGACGTGCGCTACAAGAGGTTCCGCTGTGCCACCCCGTCGTGGGACAACTCGGCGCGGCGCCAGGAAGGCGCCAACATCTTCGTGGGTTCCACGCCGGAGAAATACCGCCAGTGGCTGGAGCACGTCGTTTCCTTTACCAGGCGGCGCTTCGGCGGCGACGAGCGGATAGCCTTCGTCAACGCCTGGAACGAGTGGGCCGAAGGAAACCACCTGGAACCGGACCAAAAGTTCGGCAGGGCCTACCTGGAAGCCACCAGGAGTGCACTGGATGGGGTTTATGAAGTACCCGTGCAGCCAGCCGCGGTGCAGGTGGAGGTAGATCTCTCCCAGTACCAGCACGAGGTTCTCGCCCTGCAGCAGCAACTGGCAGCGGCGCAAAGGGAGAAAGAGGAACTGGAGAGAACCGCGGCGCTGTTACAGGAACAGTTGGCGGCAAAGGACGAGTTGGTCGCGGCGCGGGAAGCGCGCATAGAGGACCTCCTGCACTCGGCCAGTTGGAAGGTGACCGAGCCGCTCAGAAAGGCGTACGAAGTAGCGCAGAAGATGCAGGGGAAGAAATGACACGACACCTTCTTGCCACCGCGCTGCTTGTCGTCGTCGGTTTGTGGTGCTGTCTGTCCTATGCCGCGGATAGCGCCACCTCGGTCGCCGCCGGGCAGACGGTTATAGAAGGAGTTCTCACCCAGGTCTCGAAGCTGCCCAAAGCAGAGAGCAACCCGTACCCCGACTGCTACTACACGGCTGTCATAGAGATCAAGAACATCCTATCCGGCCGAAGCATTCCGAGAAAGGTAGTTCTCGTACTGCCCGGTTTCTTCGCCAGGCAGTACGCCCCTGAAGCTCATTTCAAGACCGGAGACATGGTCCGCGCGACTGTAGTTCCATTTGCATCGATGCCCGACAAGGTGAGGCAAACACAGCAGGCAGATGAAGTCGAGGACGTGGATCTCGAATTCTTTTTCCCCCAGCGCATCACAGCGACCAGCGCGTTGACCTCGGCTGAGCATCAACCGTCCTTTGCGGTAAAAAGCCCCGGCAAACGTGAAGCAGCCACCGGCAGAAAGCGTGATGACAATGCCGCAAGGCAGAGAAGAGAACGGATCAAAAAAGATCTAGAGGAAATCAACGCGCTCCTCCTAGCCCATGGGGGAGACTGGAACGAGTGGTACAAGTCGGTTGAAAAGTACAGGAATGAGTACTGGGCGCAGTTTCAGTCAAATCCCGGAAAATGGATTGGCGACAGCTTCTTTGGCATCGGAGAGTTGCCTTTAGGCACCGTTTACTCCCCCGATTTCGTCAGATCCCTCGTCGCCTTCAAGAACTACCTTTCTGCCCGCAACGTGGATCTGATAGTCCTGCGCGTCCCCTACAAAGGAGAAATTACGGATGATATCTTTTCCGCCCTTCCCAAAGGAGAGATACCGAATCCGTACCTTTTGCGGATGTATAAGGAGCTTCTTGAAGCCGATGTCGAGATAGTCACCGACATCATTCCCCGGGCGAAGGCTTCCCGTTTCAAGTTTCCGCTGATGTACTGGTACTCGGACCGGCCCGAAAGACATCCGGCAGAAGGGATGGCTTGGGTAGCGGCAGAAGCGATCGCGGAACGGGTTAAGCGTTATGACAGCATCGCGGCAACTCCTCCAGCCAAACTGCACCTAAAAGAAGTCTCAACCGGCATGGACCTCAACAGCTTCCTCTGGGCGACTGAGAAGTGCAACCCGTTCTGGCCCAAGGGCAACTCCAAATTCAATTCAGCCGACTACATATCCTTCCGCGGAGTCTACACGGATGACGACAAACCTTTAGGCAGGAGAACAGGTTCTGAGTCACCCATCCTGCTTGTCGGCTCTTCATTCACGGAGTACCCGTCGCTGAAACTTGGCGGAAACATCACCTCTTACCTTGCGTATCTCACAGGTATTGTTCCTGACATGCTGTACAGGGCAGGTTCTGATGCCAGCATCCCCCGGATGCTGGCGCGCGAAGGAGACGCTTTTCTGGAGAAGCGGACCGTCTGCATCTTCCCAATGGTCCCGATGGTAACCTCCAATGCCTTGGATCTTCCTCCAGTTGTCGATCCGGCGAAAGCACCGCGCACGGCTGTCGCTTCCTATCAAGGGGATGCACTCAACGGAGTCATCAAACTGAGGAATGCAACTCAGGATGCTATCGGCGCTTTCTCTGCAGACGGAGGACTCATTTTGAAGGCTCGTGAGGCCAAGGCGCGCGAAGAAGCAGAATTCGTGTTGCAGTTGCCCAAGTTGGATGGTTTCAGCTTCTTCATACTCGAAATAGAAAGTCAGCCCGGCGACGCTCCGACCATCAAGGGGATCTACTCCAATCAATCGGATACGGTTCACAAGAGCTACTCACAGTCGGAAAGAACAGACACCTTGGCATTTAGGGTTACTTCTGAAAAGGCCGTCACGCTCAGCCTCACCAATATTCGTTCAGACATTCCAACCAAGATAATCAGAATCACCGTTTTTGGTGTCAAGTAAAGCAGGGGGACTGGAGATAAGGCATGCGGGTAATAGCCATTGTAACAATTGCGCTCATCATCTTAATAAAATGCACAACATCGTCCTCTGCCTCAGAAGCCTCCCCAACCGTTGTAGAGGGCACGATAGTGCAGGCGTCCCATCTACCGGAACCGAAAACCAATCCTTATCCAGATTGTTATTTTACAGTTGTAGTTGAAGCATCTCGAATCATCGCAGGGAAAAGCATTCCTCAGAAATTCACCCTAGTTTTGCCTGGTTTTTTTTCGCGGGAATACTCCTCGGAGGCCGGATACAAGAAAGGTGACATGATAAGAGTTTCGGTAGTGCCTTTTTCCTCGATGCCAGACAACGTGAAGCAAATTCAACAAGCGGACGAGATTGAGGATCTAGACCTGGAACTCTTCTTTCCTGTACAAATTCAGACAGTGCATGAATTCAGCACTCCTAAAGAAAAAATCGGCTTTACTTTAAAAAAGCAGGAGCGCCCCCCCCAAAAACCATCGTCGAAAATAGTAAGGACTAAAAGCGACTCCTTACGGAAGGCTCAGATGGAGCACGACCTCGCTGAAATTGAGAAGCTGCTTCAGAAGAATGGCGGGGACTGGGATAAGTGGTACCAGTCACTCAAACCTGTTAGAGAGAAATATGCTGCTCAGCAGCAAGTCAAGGCACAAAAATGGATTGGCGACAGTTTCTTTAGTGCAGGCAAAGTAGACAATGGCGAGACTTTCAATGCCAAATTTGTCGAATCCATTAAGCTATTCAAGGAATACTTAGCAGCACGCAATGTTGATTTAATACTAATCAGGATGCCACACAAAGGTGAAATCGTAGATGATCTGTTTACCGGCGTCCCCCAAGACCAGACCTACAACCCTTATTTGCTTCGAATGTACAAAACCCTGCTTGAAGCAGATATAGAGATCATACCCGATGTAATCTCGGCAGCTAAAGCACAGCGGTTTAAGTTCCCATTGATGTACTGGTATCAAGATTTCAGTGAGATCCACCCAGCTGAAGGCATTGCATGGGTTATCGCCGAAGAAATGGCCAGGAGAATAAGCAGATACGACATCGTGCCATCCTTGCCCAGCACCAGTCTGAGTTTGAAACGCCAGCCACATGAAACTTTCAAATGGCCGGCGGGGAATCCCAAATTCAATGAGCTTCAGCCTGCAGTCTACTCGGCAGTATTCAAAGATTCCAGACCGCTGACGATTGGCCCGGGACAGGATTCGCCTGTCCTTATCATTGGCTCTTCTATCATTAGTACCCCCTCTCTCTACCCTGGCGGTAGTATTCCGCATTATTTCGCCTACTTGTCACATATTGTTCCCGACATGCTATTTCGAGCTGGCGGGGACTCCATGGTTTTACGAAACGTTGCCCGCGAGGGTAATGGTTTCCTCAACAAGAGGGCCGTTTGTCTATTTCCCTTCGTCCCCGGCACACCATATGCCTCTTTTGCGCCCCTTCCTCTTTTCGACCCAGACCATTCAGTGAAAGACTTCATCACCTCGTATACAGGGTCGCTGATACCAAGCTTTGTCCACTACACCCCCACCAGCAGTGCCGGAAAATCTTCGTTTTCTTCGGATGGTGTACTAGAAATGTGGCCTGAAAAAGGAAAGCGAGGCGCGGAAGGACAATTAACCATCGAAGTGCCTGAGAAAGTTTCAGAGTTTCCGTACTTCATAGTTGAAATTGAATTTAAATCTAAGGAAATCACCTACCTTACTGCTCGATACAGCAAAGCTGTCGATTCTATTGTTAGAAGTGATACTCAGCCAAATAATGTTGAGAGTTTTACTTTTGCGACAGATGGCCAATCCAGAAAAATCGAAATTGATCTTTCAACTGGATGGATTATTCCACAAAAAGGGGTTGTTCCGCCTACAGCCATAAAATCAATTAGCTTTTTCGGCGTGAAACGACCCAATTATTACCGGGAACAACACTGAGTAAGTCCCGCAATTTTATCTCACCCCCAGTTCACTCTCCGAACTGGATGCTAAAGCGGTAACAGATGCCTCGACTTCTCAGTTTCAGTTTCATGTCGCGTATCAAAGCAGTATGAGGCCAAAGCGCAACGCTGGGGTGACAATTTCTGCGGGAGAACTCTCCGGTTTCGACACCACCGTTGGAGCCGCACTATCTTTCGATGTCGTGGCCGATAAATTCAGAAAGGTTCCCGCCGAAATCACAGAAGGAAAACTCTGCGGCATTGATCAGACGGCCTATTACAAGACAGGCCGGTAGGAAGAACTTCCGTGTCACTGGCTTGGTCAGATGCAGTATTTTAAAGTAGCTTTTGCATAAATAAGCATGTAACTTCGAGGACTGTCTGTATATCTGGCAAGACTCAAGATAATCATCAGGTCACTTCAAAATCTGGCATATTCTTCTGCAAGCAATGCGTGCTCGTCAGGAGCAAAAAAAATTGCCACGCGCTGGATTTCGCAGCACACGGAGCAGACGGATTGCAGTTTTCGCAATGCGGTAATGCGGTTGTCTGCGGCTGTTTTGTCGCCTTTTCCTGTGCGGTGTTGGCGCTTGCATGGCTGATCTCCACGTAGCACAGAGAAATCTTAAGCTGGCGGTGCCTGCCATTTCGGCAACTTTAACTTCAATGGGCTCTCCCCGTTCCAAGCTGCCCCTAGAGCCGTATAGGTAAACCGATGCTGTTCAGCTCTTACATCTTCCTGTTCATGTTCCTGCCTGCGGCGCTCCTGCTTTACTACCTTATGCCGGCGCGCGGCCGCAACCTGACGCTGACCGGTCTCAGCTACTTCTTTTACGGCTGGGCCAATCCCTATTTCACACTGCTCCTTTTCGGCTCGACCACAATCACCTACTACTGCGCCCACGCCATGGCGCGCAGGCCGGGGGAGCCGGCGACGGGAGAACTCCCCCTGCTGGATGGGGACGATCCGGCGAGCCTGCGGCAAAAAGCGGCCTTCTGGCTCGCGATAACAGCGAACCTGTCGCTGCTCGGCTTCTTCAAGTACTTCCACTTCGGCATCGATAACCTGAACGCGCTCCTCGCGTCGCTCGGGTTGGAACATCTGCGGGTGGAGGGACTGTTCCGCATCGCGCTACCGCTGGGCATCAGCTTCTACGTCTTCAAGATGGTGAGCTACACCATCGACGTCTGGCAGGGGAGTGTGCGCGCCACCCGCAGCTTCATCGACTTCGCATGCTATGTCGCCATGTTCCCGCAACTCATCGCCGGCCCCATCGTTCGCTACCGGGACGTGGCGGTGCAACTCGCCTCCCGCACCCACAGTTTGGAAAAGTTCGCCCGCGGCACCACCTTCATGTGCCTCGGCCTCGCCAAGAAGATCCTCCTGGCTGACCCCTGCGGCAAGGTTGCCGACACCTGCTTCAACGCGGCGACGCTGAACGCGTTCGACGCCTGGTACGGCCTCTTCGCCTACACCATGCAGATCTACTTCGACTTCAGCGCCTACTCTGACATGGCGATCGGTGTCTGCCTCATGTTCGGCTTCGCCATCGCCAAGAATTTCGACTCTCCCTATCTCGCAGATTCGTTTGCCGACTTCTGGCGGCGCTGGCACATCTCCCTCTCCACTTGGCTGCGCGACTACCTCTTCACCCCGCTCAACTACATGCTGCTGACGGACAAGGTCCGGGAGCGCATGGTGCGCGAGAAGTTCCGCTACAACTACCCCGCCATCGCAAGCAGCGTCATCGTGTTCACCATCTGCGGCATCTGGCACGGTGCTGGCTGGACCTTCGCGGCCTGGGGAACGATGCATGGCGTGCTGCTGGGACTGGAACAGCTCCGGACCAGGAAGAGCGGCTACTGGAAGTTGCCCAAACCGGTCAGGGTCTGCTGTACCTTCATCCCTGTATCGCTGACCTGGGTCTTTTTCCGCGCCGCCGACCTCGGCTCCGCCTTCGGTTATTTCGGCAGCATGTTCGGGCTGCGGGATAAGAATGCAGGCACCGACCTGGTCGCAGGCGTGATCTATCAGCCGTACTACCTGTTGAGCATCGCCGTGGCGGCAGTTCTTGTATGGAGCGCACCGCAGACCTGGGACTTTACCAGCAGCCTGAACTGGAAGAAAGCCGCCTGGTGCTACGGTTTGCTCCTGTTGTCGATCGCGACCCTGGTCACCAAAGCCCATAGTCCCTTCATCTACTCGGCCTTTTAAACCATTTGCCACGGAGAACTTCTGAGAAAGTCTGAGAAAACCGAGGCTAAGCAACTGCTGCAAGGATAACTGTCAGGGAGATGTAAATGCTCTCTCCGATATTTTCAGATCTCTGTGGCTGACGGTTCATGTTTTGGGAGTCACTGCAATGTCCATGAAGAACGCGGGAACCGGCATAGAAAGCACCGAGGCAAGCGGTGCTGTGAAATGGTTCCTGCTGATCGCCCTTATCTGCACCATCGCAGTGGTCCCGGTAGCCCAGTGCGTCCTGGAAAATTCTCCGCTCTCCAAATCGTTCGCCGCCTTCACCTATGACGATCAATCGTCCGACCTGAAAGCGCTACGCGCTAAGGAAAGCGGCCTGGGCTACGCCTTCGAGGTCAGCCGCCTCATCAATGAAAAGACCATGGCAAACGCGAGGAAGTTCGAGAGCAGCCTCGAGGAGGAGTCCTGGCTTCTCTCCGCCGCGGGGCCCGCCATCGAGAAGGTTCTGATCGGCACGCTGGGCGCGGGGAGCCGCGACGTGTACTGCGGGCGGGAGGGGTGGCTCTTCTTTCGCCCCACCATCGATTACCTGACCGGGGCTCCTTTTCTCGATCCCGCCGCCCTGAAGGTGAGAAGGGAGGTACAGCCCGACCCCGTCAAGGCCATCGTGGACTTCAAGAAACAACTAGCCAGGCGAGGCATCGAACTGGTGGTCCTCCCCTCCCCCGCCAAGGCGAGCATCTACCCGGAGTACTTCTCCAGCCGCTACATCAGGACGGCCGCTCCGCTGCAAAACCCTTCCTTTCCGGAGTTCGTGCGCCGCCTCGAAGCGCAGGGAGTGCACGTGTTCGATCCAGCTCCGCTGCTGTTTGAGGCAAAGGGGAAAGAGGCTCTCTTTCTCAAGAGGGACACCCACTGGACCCCGGCCGGCAGCGAAATGGTGGCGCAGCACCTGGCGGTGTATCTGCAAGAGAAACGGCTTCTGCCGCAGGGGGCGCCGGTGGCCTACACCAGGGTCGCCAGTTCCGCTGAGAACAGGGGCGACCTGGCGGCGATGCTGAAGACAGCCGCCGATTACGATAAGCAGCGTGTCGCGCTGCACCAGGTACGACTGGCGGACAGCACGCCGTGGTCCGCCTCGCGCAACGCGGACATCCTCTTCCTCGGCGACAGCTACGCCAACATCTTCTCGCTGGACGGCATGGGATGGGGCACCGGCAGCGGCCTGGTGGAACAGTTGAGCTTCCAGCTCAAGCGCCCGGTTGACGCCATCCTGATCAACGACAAAGGCTCCTTCTCCACGCGGCAGCAACTTAGCAAGGAACTGAGGCGCGGCGAGGACCGCCTGGCTGGAAAAAAGGTGGTGGTCTATGAATTCGCCGCCCGCGAGCTGGCGCTGGGCGACTGGAAGATGATCGACCTTGCGGTGGTGAAACGTCCCCAGGCTCCCCTGACCGCGGCAGTGCAGCAGGCGGTAGAGACGGCCAAGGCAGCCCCGAACGGGCTGCAGCTCGAAGGGGTCATTGAAGAAATCACCCGTCCGCCGCGCCCGGGCAGCACCGCCTATAAAGACGCCGTCATAGCCATGCACCTGAAGCAGGTGACCGCGGGAGGAAAGCCCTTTGCTGCCTCGCAGATCGTGGTGTTTGCCTGGGGCATGCGCAACGACACAGTCACCCCCGCCACCCGCTATCACCGGGGAGAACGGGTGAGCCTGAAACTGCGCCCCTGGGCGCAGGTAGAGAAGAAGTACGGCGGCTACCAGCGCATCGAATTGCAAAACGAAGCCACCATGCTGCTCGACATTTTCTGGCTGGCCCAACCGGACGATGCCGTGGTGCCGGCCTCGACTGCAGCGAAACCTGCAGCTGCACCTATTCCCAAGACAGTCCCCCCAGCACCGCCTGCACCTGAACCCGCTCGCCATCAGGAACCGGCGAGCAGCCCGCAGTTGACAGCCGCCGACGCGAATGCCCTGTTCCAGAAGCGGGTAGCAGAGATAAATGCAGCGAAGGACGAAGGACGGTCGGTCGCTGGCCTGGATGGCTGGCTCTTTTCTCGCCAGGAGCTGAACCACATCGCTAAAGGGCAGTTCTGGGGAGATGCCGCCCAGACCACCAGCCTCGCCGGGAAATCCGACAGCCGCGACCCGCTTGCCGCTATTCTGGACTTCAAGCAGCAGCTGGATCGCGCCGGGATTGAGCTGATCGTGGTGCCGGTGCCGGCGAAGGCCCATGTCTACCCGGACAAGCTCGTCCAGGGGATCACACCGCAGGTTGGACGTTTGGACACGGCGCACCAGCAGTTCCTGCAGTTGCTCGGCAACGCCGGAGTCGACTACCTCGACCTTACGAAGCTCTTCATCGACGCTCGGAAAAGCGGCTCTTCGACCTTGTTCCTGCAAAAGGACACCCACTGGTCCCCGGCCGGCATAGCGGCGGTGGCCCGTGCACTGAAGGAGAAGATCGCCTCCCGGCCGTGGTACCAGGGTCTTGAGAAGCAGCAGTTCACCAGGAGCAAGGAGAACGTGCAGGTGACGGGCGACCTTGCCGAAGGGACGAATGCGGCCGCCGAGACAGTGACTGTCTCCCGCGTCTCCCCCGCGCCGCAACCGGACCGCAACAGCCCGATCGTGCTTCTGGGTGACAGCCACACCCTCATCTTCCATTCCGGCGGCGACATGCATGCCAAGGACGCGGGGCTGCTCGATAACCTTGCCTTCGAGCTGGGGGTGAGGCTCGACCTGATCGGCGTGCGCGGCTCTGGAGCGACACCGGCACGCGTCGAACTGGCACGCAGAAAAGACAACATGGCGGGGAAAAAGCTGGCGATCTGGTGCTTCACCGTGCGGGAATATACGGAATCGCAAACGGGCTGGCGCAAGGTGCCGGTGATCCGCCCTTGACTCGGGCAAAGCGCTTGCAGCGCAGGTACCGATGATGTACGTTGACCACCGGCAAGTGCCGGATAATACCCTACTCCTAGATCATAAAGTGACTTCCGAATGAAGATATCCGTCGTCATCTGTACCTACAACCGCTCCGCCCTGCTCAGGGACTCCGTCGCCGACCTGCTGGCTCAGGATTTCGCGTCATCTGAGTTCGAGATCCTGGTGGTGGACAACAACTCCTCGGATGACACCCGTGCGGTGGTCGAATCGCTGGCAGCGGCATCCAACGTCCCGGTACGGTACCTTTTCGAGGCAAGACAGGGTCTTTCATTCGCCAGGAATGCCGGCATCCTCAAGGCCGTGGGCGACGTCGTCGTCTTCACCGATGATGACATAGCCGCCCCTGCCAATTACCTGCAGGAGATCGACAGGGTCTTCGCCGACCCCGCCGTCGCTGCGGCGGGGGGCCCGATCCGTCCCATCTGGCCGGGGCCGGTGCCTGAATGGCTCACCGCCGACTGGCATGGCTTTCTCACCATCAACGAGTTCGCGGCTGCCGCCGAAACCGGGTTCTTCAAAGGTCCGCACGAATATCCCTGGGGAGCCAATATCGCCTTCAGGAGGGAGGTCTTCGGGCGCATCGGCACCTTCCCCACCGACCTGGGGCGGGTAGGCAAATGCCTGCTCTCCAACGAGGAGGTCGGGCTATGCAGGAAGATCGAAGCGGCGGGTTCGAAAATCGCCTATGCTGCCGGCGCTGTCATCTTCCACAAGATCCCTGCGGAGCGGCTGACCAGACAGTGGTACTACCATAGGACCTACTGGCAGGGACGTTCCAACGCGGTCATGAACGCGGGGAGCGAGACGGAGCTGTCCAAGGGACTGCAGCGTTATCTCGACCTGCTCGCGGTGTACCGGCTAGGCCAATCGTTTTCCGACTTCGACCGCGAATGTATCAGGCGCGAAGTCACCGGGTACATCCAGCAACTCATGCTGCAGCAATCCGGAGGTCCGGCAGCAGCACCCGTTTCCGGCATCAGGCAGCTCCGCTGGCTCATCGGCTCGCTGGAGACCATTGTTGCCAGTTCCGCGCGCTGCGCTTTGCAGCAGGGCCCGGCGGAGCACCAAGACTTGATGAACCAGATCCGTCAACTGCAATCCGAACGTCAAGCTTTGACCGGACGGCTGGAGGAACTGCAATCCGAACTGGCCCGACAGCAGGCCCTGGTCCAGGAGAAGGAAAAGGAAGCGCAGACCAAGGGCGACCAAGTCGAAGCGCTCCTCAACTCCCTGAGCTGGCGGGTAACGCAACCTCTGCGGTTCGTGTACGATCTTGTCGGAGCCGGCTCTCTCGTCGTCTTTCTAAAGCTTGCCCTTAACATCTTGCGCCATCCAAGGACAGTTATCGGCGCCATCAACCGGGACACGCTCAAGCTTGCCTTGGGCTACCTGAAAAACGGCGACGTAAAAGGGCTCGCTGGCGGCGTCTCCTACTTCGTCGGCAGGACCTCCCCCTCCACCGAGTTTCGACCGGTAATACTGCACGGGAACATCGATCCGGCGACCCCGCTGACGCTCCCCGCGTGCGCAAAGCCCGTGGTTTCCATCATCATCCCGGTGCACAACCAGTGGGCCTTCACCCACTCGTGCCTCGCCTCCATCATCCGGCATTCCGGAGACGTACCCTACGAGGTGATCGTCGCCGACGATCTCTCCAGCGACGAGACCTGTCGTATTGACGACATCGTGCAGAACGTGCGTGTGGTGCGGCATTCAAGCAACCTCGGCTTCCTGCGCAACTGCAACGAGGCGGCCCGACATGCCGCGGGAGACTACCTGCTTTTTCTCAACAACGACACCAACGTCCAGCCGGGTTGGCTGTCGCCCCTGGTGGAAGTGATGGAAAGGGATGCCGCGGTCGGTATCACCGGCTCCAAGCTCGTATACCCGGACGGGATGCTCCAGGAAGCTGGCGGCATCATCTGGCAGGATGCCTCGGGCTGGAACTTCGGCTGGCGCGACGATCCGGAGAAGTCCTCCTACAACTTCGTGAAGGACGTGGATTATGTGTCGGGCGCGAGCCTCATGGTGCGCCGGGAGCTGTGGGAAAAGACCGGCGGCTTCGACGAGCGCTACGTCCCCGCCTACTTCGAGGACACCGACCTCGCCTTCCAGACACGCAGCCTGGGTTACCGCGTCGTATTTCAGCCTAAATCCGTGGTCGTGCACTTCGAAGGGGTCTCGCACGGCAAGGACGTGGGAGCGGGCGTAAAGGCGTACCAGGAGACCAACAAGCAGAAGTTCCTCGAACGCTGGCAGGAGGTGTTGCAGCGCGACCACTTCACCAACGGCCAGCACGTTTTCCAGGCCCGGGACCGGAGCAGGTACCGCAAGACCCTGCTGGTCATCGACCACTACGTCCCCATGTACGACCGGGACGCCGGCTCGTACTTCATGTACAGCCTGCTGAGGGCACTGGTCGCCCTCGACTACAAGGTTGTCTTTTGGCCGGAGAACCTCTACGCGCATCAGCCCTACACCGACGTGCTGCAGCAGATGGGGGTCGAAGTCATCCTCGGCTACCACGATTTCGGCGCCTACCTCTCTGAGTTCGGCAGCTACTTCGACGGCGCCATCCTGACGAGGAACCATATCTCCATCAAGTTCATCGACACGGTCCGCAAGCACATCCCCAGGGTCATCTACCACGACCCGGACCTGGAGTTCCTGCGGGAGCAGCGGCGCTTCGAGCAGGAGGGTGGTTCGCAGGCGGAGCTGAAGAAGATCAAGGAGCGGGAGTTCTATCTCTTCCGTAACTGCGACATCATCGGCATTCACAGTCCGGTGGAGCGTGACATCATCCTGGCTGAGATGCCCGGCGCGGACGTCGAGGTGATACCGCTGCCGATACAGGACACGACACCATCGTCAGCGCCTTTCTCGCAGAGGAGCGGCCTTCTCTTCGTTGGCGGAACACATCCGCCAAATGTCGATGCGCTGCGCTACTTCATCCAGGAGATACTTCCCCTCCTGCTGGTCGAGATCCCCGACCTCACGCTCACGGTTGCGGGTGCGGTATCGCACCATGAGCTCAAAGGCCTCGACCTCAGTCACGTCACCTTCACGGGTTTCGTCGACGATCTGCGACCGCTTTTCGAAAAGGCGCTCGTATATATCGCTCCACTACGCTTTGGAGCAGGCATAAAGGGTAAAGTGCTGGAGGCTGCCAACTTCGGGGTGCCTGTGGTGACAACTTCGGTCGGTGCTGAGGGGATAGGGTTGATCGACGGCAAGAGCGTTGCCATAGCGGACAACGCCCAGGCGTTCAGCGCAGCCGTCTTGGCCCTGCATCGGAACCAGGAACTGTGGGAGTTGATCCGAGACGAAGGCAGGAACTACGTCGAATGCAACTTCTCGCAGCGTGCCTTCCAAGCCAAAGTTGATGACGTGCTTGGCAAACTGCTGAGAACAGGCAAACAAAAAAGCGCCTAGCAGACCGGGTGATAATCCCGGGCAGTTCCGCACCACGCGAAGATTCAAATAGCAAATAAAAAGGGGTGACACAGACGTGTCACCCCTTTTTATTGCCTTAAGGCTCTTCAGGTTTAATAGAGGGTCTTCCATGCATAGGCGTCGGCGGCATCCTTCACGCAGACTTCCACGGTGTCCGCTACACCGGCTGCCCCCTGGGCGACCCAGAAGGTTCCCCTGATGGTGCTGCTGCAGGTCGGCTTGGCGGTAGCGGTGTTAAGCCTGATACCACCGTTGATTTCCATTTTCTGAGTCGGAGCGGCTGTGCCTACGCCGATTTCTCCGGTGTACTTGACCACCAGTCGCTCGGCCCTGGTGCTCTGGCTTGCGCCGGTAACGATGGAAAGACGGGCCGGGACAGAGCCAGCAGCGACCGGTCCGTCTACAAAACCCTCAAGAAGGGCAGGCGTCTGGAACGCGGCCCCATCGTAACCGCTGAACTGGAAAGTCCCAAGTTTGTCATTCAACTGCACAATGGCAGGAACTGCGGCTGTACCTCTGGCACGGAAGGCTGCGAAAACCGAGCGCACATTGGGGCCTTCGGAGTACATCCTCTGGTTGGTCCCCCCGACCAAGTTCACGGTTCCGTCACCGGGGCTCAAGGTGAAACGGTCAACATTGGCGGAGTCCCTGAGGACAAACTTGTTAACTGTCACCGCCTCACCTGCGGCTTGCTGCAGAATCAGGGACGTGCCGGCTGTCTGAGTCTTGAGCTTATTCAGGATGTCTATCTGGGTATCCGGCGAACCTGCAGGCCCTTGCGGCCCCTGGATACCTTGCGGCCCCTGCGGGCCGGTAGCCCCGGCAGCCCCGGTAGCGCCATCAGCGCCTGCGGCGCCTTTCTGCGCCATCACGGTCCAGCTGGCCGGCACGAGGTCGGGCTGGGCGTTGGTGCTTGCGGCGAGGGCGATGTAGCTGCCGCCGCCATAGGTTACCACATCGTCTTTGGCGTAAACGGTGGCGGAGCTCCAGGCCCCTTTGAAGTGGGCGACGTTGGCGAGCTTGGCACCGTCTCCGTTGTACTGGGCGGCGGTCACGTTTCCATCGGAGGTTACCTTGAACTTGATGGCACTGGTCGCGGGATCTTCCACCGTGATCCTGTCGGTCTCGACTGCTCCGGCCACTACGGGGAGCACACTCAGGGGTACGGCGCACAGCGCTGCAATTATCATCTTCCTGCTTTTCATGTCTTACTCCTTTTCCGCAAATTGATTACATGGATTAACGGCAAATTAGATCACATGGTTACTTGAAGGCCAATTTGTCTATAGCGACCGTCCCCTTGCTGACGCGGAGCTTGCCGAGCAGGCCGGTCTTGTTCGAGCTGTCGGCATAAGCGCAGTCGTTGCCGCCGCTCAAGGAAACGATGACATCCCTGTCGAAAACGAAGTCGCTGGTGAAATCAAGAGCCTGTAGCTGCAGATCCGCCCCGGTGGTCGCGGCCAGGTAGGCCGAGCTGAAGTCGGGATAAAGAACGGGGGTGGCGCCGGAGATCTGCACGGGCTGGTTGCTGCAGGCCGTGGCGCTGACCGCGTGGGAGAAGGCCTTGGTGACGGTGGTTCCCATGGTATCACTGAGCTGTACGGTGAAGCCGAACACGCCGGTGGTGGTCGGGGTTCCGCTCAACACGCCGCCGCTCGACAGGGTCATGCCGCCAGCCAGGCTTCCGGTCGCCAGAGACCAGGTGTAAGGAGCGCTGCCGCCGGACGCGGAGAGTGTCGCGCTGTAGGCGACGCCCTGGGTGCCGTTGGCAAGGGTGCCCGCGCTGATGGCGAGCGGCGCGGCGGTGGGCCAGTTGGTTACGAGCGCGTTGGCGTTGACGGAACCAAGGCCGGTGACGAGGTCGTAGCCGCTGGTGCAGGAATAACCGGTGACGCCGGGTACGGAGCTGCTGCCGGCGGTGGAGTCGTGGAACACAACGGGGCCGGTCGAGGTGTACTGGGCGTTGCCCATCTGGTACAGCTTGATGTTGGCGTTACCCTGCCTGACCCCGGTCTTCTGAACGATGAGCGCCATGATGCCGGCGAAGGCAGGGGAGGACGCGGAGGTTCCGCTCATCATGTAGAGCGCGTTCTTGCTCCGTACCAGGTAAGGAACGTGCGCCGACGCAGTCAGCGAAACGTCGGGGATGCCGCGCATGGAGCTGGCCGGTACGCCCGGGGCAACCTGCCAGGAGGGCTTGGCATAGACGCTGGAAAGACCGCTGCCCGTGGCCCATAGCTGGTAACCGCCGGAAACCAGGCCGCTTTCATTCCAGGCGCTCTCCGGGATGTAGCCTATGGCGGAATCGTAATAGGGGCCGTTGGTGCTCCTCCAGTAGCCGCCGCCCTGGTCGTTCAAAGTGGTCCCGCCGACCGCGACGTTGTACGGTGTGGAGGCGAGGCCGTTGATCCCCAACCCGGTGCCTGTGGTGGCGCTGGCGCTGTCGCAGCCTGCGGCCCCCGAGTCACCGGCGGCGACAACAGAGGTGATCCCCTGGGCCGCGGCCTGCTGCCAGAGGTTGTTGTAGAAGTTGTTCTGCGCCGTCCCCATGGACGCCTCGCACAGGCCGAAGCTGGTGCTCATGACCGGCGCGAGGTTGTTGTCGACGATGTACTTGGCGGAGAGGTCGACACCGTCGGTGGTGACAGTCGTCTTGGAAATGACGAACTGGATGGTGGCGTTTTTCGCGACGGCGCCGGCCCATTCAACGTCGAGGTCCGCTTCGTTGTCCTCACCCGTGCTGACCGAGCCGGGATCGGTGCCGTTCACGATCACCGTCACCGCCTTCGCGGGGAGGCCCATGATGCTGCGGAAATCGTTCCAGTTGTTGCCGGTAGGATGGGTACGCCCGACGATGGCGATGCTCTGCCCGGTGCCGTCATAGCCTGCACTGTAAAGCGGGTTCAGGTTGTAGATGGCGGCGAAGTCAATCGGGGACATCCAGTGGATGCTGGAACTGTAGGTGTACTCGGGCTGCACGTCCGCGAGCAGGCGCGCCCCGGTGTTCATGGGCTTGTGGCCGAAGTCGTGCAGCGTGGCCACGCCGGCCACCACGTCGGCGAGCCCCCGCGGGATCTCCGGGTCCTGCGCGTTGGCGTGGCGGATTTTGCCGTCGACCTGGTATTTGCGGATCTTGGTGCGGAACGCCTTCTCCACCTTGGCCACGTCACCGGTGAAGTTGATCGAGGTGCGACCGCGCGAAACCTCGTCGATGGTGAATCCCTGCGAGGTGAGCCATCCCTTGATGGCGGCTATGTCCTCCGGATCAGGCGCAAAGCGGTCGGCGAACTCCTCGGGGGTCAGCCAGTGCTGGTAGTTCGGTGAAGCGGGGTCGTGCTGTTCCGCAAGCAGCTGGTTTAGTTGCTGGTGTTTTTCCGGCGCGAGCTTCAGCGTCAGGATCATGCGCTCCATCGGCAGCGTCGGCTCGGCAGGGCCGGCATCGAACTCGGCACGGGCATTGGGGTGGACGTTGCCCCGCAGGGGGACCCTGTCGTTGTCGTCGATGGCGCGTGGCGAGCGAGCGAACGCAGGAACGGCAGTCAGCAGGAGGGTTACGGCCGCAGCCGCAGCAAGACATTGTTTTTTGCGCATCGGGTCACCTTGGCCTGTGTCACGCCCGCACAGGCTGAACTTTTTTTGTCGAAACACGGTTAATGTAACGGGGACGCCAGCGGTTCTCATTTTGTCAATGCCATTTCGTTACAAACCTGGCGAAAAGGCCAAGGATGGCTGCAGTGAAATGGCGTAAGCACCGGCAGCTTTGGCCAGAAATGGGCGTATTTCAATAGCCGGCTGCCGATATGGCTCAACACTGCCAGATTCGTACCGACAGACGTGCGAGAATATACAGAAGCAGAAAATTCGCCCCAGGAGCGGAGGTGGGAAATGATAAAGCCATGACATCCCGACGACTCCCGGGTACCGCGTAAAGGCGTTTTTTGCCGCCTGACAATTTTCATTTTCTGTTCTCAGTTATACCGCTGTGTGATACATTGCCTCTGGATTCCAACGCTGAGAGATAAACGTCACTGCAGGGTCCGCTTGAATGGCATACCACGAACACGAAGGTACTTCCCTATGACTAAGCTCGCTCACAGACTGTTACCCGCCGTTTTCTTCTTTGCCTTCAGCGCCGGCGCCAATGCGTACGCAGCCGAAACACTGAATTACCAGCTGACCTGGACCGGGGTGAAGATCGGCACCTCCACTCTTTCCACGGCTGCGACAGGCAGCGGCGTTGAAATCACCTCCAAGGTCAGATCCGCGGCGTGGTCCGCCCCCTTCTACAAGGTGGACGACCTGGAGACGAGCAAACTGGACCGGGAAGGTAAGGGATTCGCGCTGCACAGCTACAAGATGAAGCTTCGCGAGGGGAGAAACGACTGGCACCGCGCCGCCAGCGTGAACCGCAAGAGCAAGCGGTTCGAGTTCGTCAACCTGAAGACCTTCGAGAAATCGTCGGCGAAACTGGTGGAGCCTGCCTGGGATCCGGTGTCCTGTCTTTTCCACCTGCGCCAGCTGCCGCTCGCCGTCGGCAGGGAGGTGGAGGTGAACGTCCTCGACAAGGGGAAGCTGAACCGGATCAAGGTCAGCGTGCTGAGACGGGAGACGGTCCAGACGCCTGCCGGCAGTTTCAGGACCATCGTGATCTCACCCAACATGGACATCGAGAGCGAGGGGCTCTTCTACGCGCGCGGCCCCCTCACCATCTGGCTCACCGATGACGCGAAGAAGGTGCCGGTCATGATCGAAAAGAGGATCAACGACCTCTTCCGGGACGGCGTACCGGCCTACCTGCAGCAGTTCACCCCCGCTAGCGTGAAAAGCAACATACCCAGGATGGAGACCATCCGCGCCGTCCTGGTGGGCGGCAGCTACTGATACGATTCGCCTTTTTTATTGGTTCTAGGTTTCCCTTTTTTGTGATAGATTACGCCCTATTCTGCCATCCAAGAAAGGTAAGCCGATGTCGAACAAATCCTTCTGGTCCCGCCTCCCCCTGCACCTGTTTCTTATCGCGGCCGTCGGGCTGATCGCCTATTCCAATTCGTTCCACGTCCCCTTCACCTTCGATGACGAGGGGTCGATCGTGAGCAACAACGTCATCAAGAATCTGAACCGCTTCCTGCATGACGACGGCTACACCTACAACCCGCGCCGTTTCCTCGGCTACCTCACCGTCGCCCTCAACTACCGGCTTGGCGGTACCGACGTCACCGGTTACCACGCAGTGAACCTGGCGATCCACATCGGCACCGGTTTTCTCACCTACCTCCTGGCGCGGCTCACCCTGTCCACTCCCGCCCTTCGTCGCGGCGACGACGCGACCGGCGCGTCCTCCTGGTTTATCCCGCTGTTCGCCGCGCTTCTCTTCGTGGCGCATCCGGTACAGACCCAGGCGGTCACCTACATCATCCAGCGGCTGGCTTCGCTCGCCACCCTCTTCTTCGTCGGTTCGATCGCCTGTTACGCAAAGGCCCGGAAACTCCAGGAAGAAAGTGCCAGGCCTTTCGCGCCCAAGCCGCTCTTCTTCTACCTCCTGGCGCTGGCGGCCGCGGGATGCGCGATGAAGACCAAGGAGATCGCCTTCACCCTCCCTTTCGTGGTGGTGCTCTACGAATTCATGTTCTTCCGGATGACCGCCGCGAAGAAGCTTCTTTTCCTACTTCCGGTGGGCCTCACGGTACTGATCGTTCCGCTTAGCCTTTTGGGCACCAACAAGCCCATCGGCCAGATCATCTCAGACGTGACGGCGGTAACCCGTGTCGACAGTGAACTCTCGCGTCTGGACTACCTTTTCACGCAGTTCCCGGTCATCGCCACGTACCTGCGTCTTCTCATCCTGCCGGTGCGGCAGAACGTGGATTACGACTTCCCGGTGTACCACTCGCTTGCCAACGCGCCGGTCATCCTCTCGCTTCTCTTGCTGCTTGCGCTGTTTGGAGCCGCCCTGTTCCTCTGGCACCGCTCCCGCGATCCGCAGGCCGCGCCGGAGCTGATGCTGGTGTCCTTCGGCATACTCTGGTTTTTCATAACCATTTCGGTCGAGTCCAGCGTGATCCCCATTGCCGACGTCATCTTCGAGCACCGGGTTTACCTGCCGTCCGTGGGGGCCTTCATCGCACTCGCCGCCCTGTTTTCCCTCCTCTTCAAGGGCGCCGTGTCACGCGCCGCGGTTTCCATCGCCTGCGTCGTGGTCCTCGCGCTGACGGTCACGACGTTCGCGCGCAACAGCGTGTGGGGAAGCGAATTGAGCCTGTGGGGGGATGCGACGCAGAAATCACCCAGGAAGGCGCGGCCGCATTACAACCTGGCGCTGGCCCTGGAGAAATCGGGGCGCTTGGAGCAATCGCTGCAGGAAGCGCTCATCGCCACCCGCCTCTCTCCGAAGGAGGCGAACCCGTATAACCTGATCGGCAGCATATTCGGAAAAAAAGGGGACTACGATCAGGCGATTGCCGCCCTCTCCCTGGCGGTAAAGCTGGATCCCACCCTGGCGGAGGCGCAGGTTAACCTGGGCGACGCCTACCGGCTGAAGAGAATGCTGCCCCAGGCGATGGAGCAGTACCAGGCTGCGATGAAACAAAGACCTACCGACGCCAGCATCTACCACAAGATCGGCGTCACGTTCGCCCTGCAGCAGAATCTCCCAAAGGCCGCCGTCTTCTTCCAATGCGCGGCAAGCCTCGATCCGTCGACGCCGCAGTACCGTCTGGACCTGATGCGGGCTCAGGCCGGCAGCCAAACTAAATAGACCCATCCAGATGCACAGGGATGAAAGGGATAAAGGGGATGAATGGCAAAGCACAAGCTTTTTGGCTGCACCAGACTTCTATGCCGTTATCCCCTGCATCCCCTTTATCCCTGTTAAACGTGTTTAAACGGGACCTTTCTCCCGGGAAAGCAGCAATACTGAAAAGGAGCAAAAGACTATGTGGCATCATCTGAAACCGTTGGCACTTTGTGCAGCAACTCTCACTCTGGCCGCAGGATGCGCCCACACGACCGGCAAGGCCCCGGAGTCCGCACCGGCAACGCCAGCCGCCGAACCGGCTCCCGCTGTGAAGGAAGTCCCCGCGATTCCTGGAGCGGACATCAACAAGGGGACTATAACCGAGGTGTTCCAGGCCGGCAGATACAGCTATGTCAGCGTGGATAGCGGCAGCGCCAAGACCTGGTTCGCCATTCCCACGGCGGACGTGAAAGTCGGGCAGCAGGTCGAGGTGAAACCGGGGATGCTGGTGACGAATTACCTGGCAAAAAGCCTGAATCGCACCTTTGACAGCATCTACTTCAGCGATGAGCTGACCATCAAGGAAGTGGTGAAGCCGGCTTCCCCCGGCAAGAAGCTTCCTGCTTGGCATTCGCCCGTTACCCCGACGGCAAAGACGACTGCAGGCGTGAGCGTAGCGGGTAAAATCCTCGAGGTGGTGAACGGCGGAGAATACAACTATGCGCGGGTGGACCAGGGCGAGACCGACATCTGGGTGGCGGTACCTTCCGCCGACAAGGTGGTGCAGGGGGAGACGGTGAAATTCCTGCCCGGACAACTGGTGAAGAACTTCGGCAGCGCGGCACTGAACCGCAACTTCGACAAGGTCATCTTCTCCGGCGGAGTCGACAAGCAAGGCAAGTAGCTCCCTTCTGCTGTTCCTTCCTTCAAAGCCCCCTCCCCTCTCGCGGGAGGGGGCTTCTTTTTGTCCCTTACTTACTCTCTTCTTTTACCTAGTATCCATACTGACAAGCACTCCCTCTCACTCTGGGAGAGGGCTGGGGTGAGGGCCGGGTTGAGGGCGCTTCCAAGACGGGCTCTGCTTTAGCACACCCATCCCTCACCCGCCCTTCGGGCACCCTCTCCCAGAGGGAGAGGGGCGAAACACCGTCCTTAACTTCTATCGGCAGGTGCTGGGCGAGGAGCCAGAGTTGCGTGATTGCAATTTCCGCTCGCCGGAGGCCGGCAGTGGGAATCGGATGTACGCAACAAAAAAACCCCGCCTCTTTCGAGGCGGGGCAAGGTACGTCATTGAATCTAACTAGCAGTTACTACGGACGCTGCAGAGCATTCCAAGCCAGGCTGGTACGGTTGTAGCCAGCAAGGTACTTGAAGTCCTCGGTGGTGGTACCACCAGCGGTTGCGTCCTTGACGTACTTGACAGAATCCCATGCGATGGCGGTTGCGCCGGTCGACATGTTGATGGTCTTGTCGTCGAGGAAGTCGATGGTGTCATACAGCAGCCTGCGAGCGTAGGTCCTGGCGTGTACATAAGCAGCCGGATCGCGGTTGAGCAGGTTGATGTTGAAGCAAGCACCCATCAGCTTCTCTGCTTCTGCAGCAGTCAGCTGGCCACCGCGGGTCCAGTCTTTCACGGCGCTGTTAGCGTTGCGAGCGTCGTAGAAGTACGGGTAAGCGGAAGCGTTGTAGGTGATGCCGTAGTTGGCGGACAGTTTAGCCAGTGCCAGGGAAATGGCGTCTTTGAACGGTACAGCCTGCTCCTCAATGAACACTTCTTTGAAGTTTTCAGTGGTGAGGGTGGTGGTGCCTTCTGCGTCGTGGCAGTTCACGCAGACTTTGGTGAAGGCCACTGCACCGATCTCAAGCTCGTGGTTGCCGCCTGCATAGTGGCAGGTTGCGCACGGACCGCCGTCAGCAAGACCCATTTCTGCGGTGATGCCGTGGTCGCCGATGATGGCAGCGGTACCCAGTTTACGGTGGGTGGAGCTGAGCAAACCGCCGTCTTCGGTGGTGGTCAGGGACTTGCCGTAGGTGCTGGTACCGATCACGGTGTTCGGATCGATGAAGTTGGTGTAGCCAGCTTTTGCGTACATGATGCTTGCAGCCGCCATGTAGTGCGAGTTCACGAAGCTGACGTTGGTGAAGGTGTTGCCAGCGGTGGTGAGGGCGGTGATGGACTCACCGGACTTCTGGCCGCCGTGGCAGGTGATGCAGACGTTGGATGCGCCGACATCCGGGAAGGATGCGTTGGCACCTTTGAAGGTGTAGTCTGCGGTGGTTACTGCACCCGGGTTGCGAAGCGCGCCGGTTTCAGCGGAGGTGTGGCAGCCCCAGCAGTACAGTACTTCGTTCTGCGGGGAGACTTTCGCGGTGGCCCACTGAGCCAGGTGCGAGAAGTCGTTGTTAGCCGCGTTGTAGGTGGCCGGGCTGGTCAGGTAGTTGGCCGAACCGGTTGCGGTGTGGCACTTCTGGCAGGACTTACGGTCGGAAGCGGTGCCGGTGGAGTCATCCCAGTTGTAGTGCTCCCAAGCCATGCCGGTTGCGGCGGTTACGCCAGCGCCCTGAACTGCGGCGTTGTTGGCCTGGGTCCTGCTACGTGCGCTGTTGCCAGCGGTGGTGAATGCTGCGAATTTCACGCTGAGGATCTTGCCAGCGTGGCCGGACTGTGCCCACTCGGTCTGAATGGTGCCTGCGGTCGGGGTAGCGGAGATCACACCATTGGTGTTGGTGTAGAACTCATGCCCGTGGCAGTCGGTGCAGGCGGTCGCGCTGTTGTAGCGGACGTTGTAACCCTCGATGATGGTACCAACGTTGGTGACGGTACCAGTGCTCGGAAGGTCGTAGTGGGTGGATGCGATGTTGCGGTACCAGTCTTTGTAGTGCTGCTGCTTAGCCACGGTCTGGGTGCCGTTAACGAGCAGGCCGGAAGCCATGACGTTACCGGACGCGTCGGTCAGGTTGTGGCAGGAGGTGCAGAGTTTGTACTCGACAGAAGGTGCTGCAGCGGTGTCCTTCGGCTGCGGATTCCACGCTACGTTGCGGACGGTGCCGTGCTGATCGTGGCAGGCAGCGCAGGAAACGTTCTGGGAGCCGTTGTAAGAGTTGTCGAGGCCGTTGAAGCTGGGGTTGCCAGCCAGGGCGGTCTTGGTGTAGTTGCCAGTCGGGCTGTTACCGGTTGCCAGGAAGGCGGTGTAGCCTTCAGTGGTGTGGCAACGGCCGCAGGTGCCGGAGTGGGTGGAAACTTCGCTGGCATGCTTGCCGGTGGCGATGAGGGTGTCTTTGGTAGCGTGGCAGACTGCGCACCCTACGCTGGTCACGTATTTCTCTGCTTTTTCCTTGTCGGCTGCAGAAAGAGCGCTTGCAGCGATGGTGGCTTCAGCAGAGCCGTCGATCTTCGCGTTGTCGACGTAGTCGATGGTTTCCATCAGGATCTGACGTGCGAAGGTCGGGTTGTGAGCGAAAGCTGCCTTGTCGTAGGTGGCAAGGATCTGCCAGTTGTACCATGCACCGTAGGCGTTCTTGGCGGTGACATCGTCAGCAGCTACGCCTGCTGCTTTGCCGAAGCGGCCGAAGCGGACGTTAGCGCGCTCTTCTGCGAGGTCGCCAACCTTGGTCTGAATGGAAGCCATCTTGCTGCGGATGAGGGCGTCGAGAACTGCTACGCCTGCATCAAATTCAGCTTTCTTCTCTTCCACATCGGTGGCGCCGAAACCGGCACGGTGGCAGGCACCGCAGACTTCGGAGTAGCCGACGGGCTCGAGGGAGTGAGTTGCACCAGTTTTGCTGTAGTGGCAACCGACGCAGGGCCCTTCGGTATCGGTGAAGTTGTTTTTAACCCCAGCATGGCCGTTGGTGCCGACGAAGTCAACGCCGTCGAAGTTGTACGCACCTTTACCAATGAAGGTCTGGCCCATGTTGGCAGCGTGCTGGTAGTAGCTGGTCTGGATGGTGGTGTAGTTCCCGCTCACAGCCTTGGCCTTGTCGATGACCGCTACGAACACGTCATCGGTGCTGCGGCCGGAGTGGCAGGGGATGCAGATCGAGGAGTTCTTGTAGCCCGGGAACTGGACCTGGATCTTGGTCTTGCCAGCCGGTACAGCAGAGGCAGCGGAGCTGAACAGTGCGAAGTAGCCGCCGGTAAGAGCGGTCGGGTTGCCGGCCGGGGTAGCACCGGTGCGCAGCGCGCCGGTAGCGAAGTCGCTGTGGCAGGAAACGCATGCGAGGACGTTCTGCACGCCAGCCTGCGGAGCAAGGCGAGTCGCGTCAGCAGAGCCGAGCAGCTTCAGGAAGCCGCCGGTGGTGTGGCAGCGGTCGCAGTTGCCGTTCTGACGGGTGCCGTTGTTGGTGCGGCCGGACCAGTCGTAGTGAGCGAATGCATTCAGAGCGACATCGGAGATCTTGCCGTGGCCGCCTTCTGCGTAGCCTTTGTTGACATCGTTGGAGAGCGGGTTGTGGCAATCAACGCAGGTAGCGCCCTGGGACACGTACTGGGTCCTCTGGGTGCCATCAACGTAGCCACCGGTCGACGGGAGACCGGCGAAGTGATCCATACCGTTCTGGCTGAAGTAGTGCGGTGTGTGGCAGTTGCTGCAGGTGGCAGTAGAGACGACGGTGGTGTTATGATCAACCACGGCGCCCCTTCCACCGTTGTGGCACTTGTCACAGTAGTTGTCGCCAATGTTGCCTGCGGTTGCACCCGTGATGAGGAAGGTGTCCGGGTTGACGCTCTTGGTGTTAGCCGGGGTCGGCATCGCGCCATCGGTGTGGCAGGTGATGCAGTTAACGCCTACGGTTTTATGACCGGATGCAGTCCAGGCGTTGTACGCGGTGCTGGGAACCACGCCGGTGGTGGCATTGTGGCAGCCGTCGCAGGCAGACTTCACGTAACCGTCCATATCGGTGGTGGCGATGATCTGGACGGTGTCGCTCAGGCCCATGAGGGACTCAGTTGCCTTGAAGACATAGGTACCGGCAGCGGCCGGGGTGAAGCTCGGGGTTGCGGTGGTCCACCCGGTGGTGTCAACGGTGGGGCCGCTGACCTGGCTCCAGGCGATGGTGCCGGAACCGCTGCCCTGGATGGTGGCGGGGGCGCCTACCGCAACGACGTTGTCAGTACCAGCAGAAACGCTGGCGGTGGCGAAGGTCGCGGTAATGGTCTGGGAAGCCTGCACGTTGGACAGGGTGACGTTGACGGTGCCGCCGCTGTACGGAAGCGTTACCGTCTTGCCCAGCATGTCCTTCATCGGGAGGCCGGCAGGGGAAATCGCGGTCAGCACCTGGTACTTGGTAGCCGGGGTGACTGCGAAGGTTGTGCTGCCGCCGGTATAGACGGTAGCGCTGGACGGGGAGATGGTGCCCGAGCCGACTGCCACACCGGTCACGGTGTTCGGCAGTGCTGCAAAGCTGGCAACCACGCTCTGGGTCAGACCGCCGGCTTTCTGCAGGTCAACCGAGTAAAGGTTGGGGTCCGATACGGTCTGGGCAACGCCGCTCTTGTAGATGGTGGTGATCTTGTAGCCCGGTTTGGCGGCAACCTTGACCGGAATCAGCCCGGTGGAGGTGGTGAAGTTGTTGTAAGCTGTAGTACCCGCAGTAGTCTGGAGCGCTTTATCGCGCACCTGGATCGTACCGCCGGCAGTACTGAGCTTGGTCTGCACCTGCCATGTCGTTGCCGCATAGGACCAACCAGCGGCGACAATGGCTAGGCATCCCGCAGCTGCAATGCCTTTTTTAAACATAGGTGTCTCCCTTTTCGATTGAATGATCGCCCGTGATCGCGAGACCCCGGACAGCCAAAATCATAAAAGGAGGGGGCGAGCGCCCCCTCCCAGCGAGCCAGCAAAATTACTTGATGTGGCAGGAGAGGCAGATGAGGGAGTCGGTCTCTTTTGCGTACAGGAAGTAGTTAGGAGCATCGGAGGTGCTGAGGCCGAGGCTGTTCGGCTTGTAGTTGTCCTGAACGGCGTTCTCTTTGTTGTGAACTTCGTGGCAGGAAGCGCAGGTCATGATCTTGCTGTCGAACAGAACGTCTACGATCCTCTTGTTGCCAGCGCGGGTAACGACGTTGTAGACGCCGCCAACGGTACCGGTGGTGTCAACTGCGGTAGCGAACTTCTCGGTCGGGTCAACGATCTCGGTACCGGTCAGGTCGCCAACAACAGCAGCGGTGTTACGGTGGGTCCTGATGGCTACGTAGTCGAAGCCGATCGGGTGAGTCTTGGTCAGGTCGCCGCCGAGGTCTGCACGTGCGCCTTCACCGCCGCCGATTGCACCCATCTTCACGGTGCCGACCTGCTCCCTTGCTTTGCCGTGCTGATCGACAGCGATGGTGCCGTCGTGGCAGGTCATGCACAGACGGCTCGGGCCCTGCAGAGCCTCGTCGCCATTCTGCGGCTGGAAGGAGTTACCGAGGGCATCCTGCTTGTTGAGCGGGGTGACCCACTGGTACGGGGTGTAGGTAGCGGTACCAGCATCGTGGTTCCAGAGCGGAGCGTTGGAAGCAGCGCCGAGGTTGGACTGCGCGTTATGCGGGGTGTGGCAGAATACACAGACTCGACCCATGCTGTCGGCGTTGGTGACGACCTTGGTCATGTCGTGCAGGGAGCCGTTGACACCTGTCGCGGCCGGAAGGCCTGCCATTGCTACGCCAGCAACAGTCATGGAACCAAGAGCAACTACACCTACCAAAATCTTTTTCATTTCCGTCTCCTTTTTTTGGTTGATTACAACCGGTTTAATGTCAGCCCCATCTGGGACCAAACGATTATGATTACACCTCTACAGCAAACCTCGTTCCCAACACCGCGAATAATTTTCGCGAACCCTGCACCAGATCCACCAAATACTGTTTTTCCGGTGGGTTAGCTATTTATTTTTTACTGTCACCAGGCCTCGGCACACCGCTTCGTAGCGAAAACACGGCCCCTGCACGCTACGCTTGCTGGCCAAATAACGGAGACGGATGCGGTCTTTTAACCGCATGTGAAGTGAGATGACGTGAGAGGGCGGAGCTGACGAAAAAAAAGCTCCCACCAGGTTAATGGTGGGAGCTTCTGTGCAGCGTGAAAGGGCTAGCCTAGCGCTTTTTCGGGAAGGCGGCTGGCTTGAACCGCAGCACGCCTTTGGCGGCGGACTTGGTGTAGCCATGGGTGTTGCCGGCTACGGTATGGCAGTTGACGGTGCAACTGCCGACACCGGGAGCGCTGGTCACATAGACGGGGGTGGCAACTTGGGCACCCACGGTGTAATCCTTGTCGAAGTTGACCAGGTGCGCGTTGTTGGCGGCGGTCCCACCAAGCCTCCATGGAACGCCGTGCGGGTCGTGACAGGCGAAGCAGGGAATGAGGCGGTCACGAACATGGGTGGCGTGCTCATTCACTCCGGCGTCGTTGAAAGCCGTCCCGGTTACCATGACGTAATCCTCGGAGTGGCACCGGAAGCAAAGGGCATACTGCGACTTGTTGTATGAGGTCGTTGCCGACCCGGCCACCGGCATGTCGTACTGGCCGATCAGTATGTGCGGATACTGCGACCCGTGAGGCCCGCTGGGGCCGCTGCCGCCGGCCCTGGTGCCAAGGCTGTTGTTGTGGCAGTCGGAACAGTAGATCCGCTTCATGGAGCTCTGCAGCTCGACCAGAAGGCTCGCCCCGGAGGTCTTGCGGTCGGCCATCACCGGGTGAAAGGACGGGTTCAGGATGTCGAAGCGGAATGCCTGGTTCTGCTCCGCGATAACGCGGTTGGGCTTGGGCTCGAGGACGCCGGCGAACTTGTCGGCATTGGCACCGGAGTGGCACTTGAAGCAGATCTCGTACTCGTAGTCGGCCTTCCCCCCCAGGTTGTCCTTGACGACCCCTCTGAGAGTGCCGTTCACAAACGGCGGCAGTGAAAGTGGTGTCGCCTCGACCGCGGCTTGATGGGGATTGTGGCAGTCCACGCATTGGACATGGTGCTCGGCGGCCGGCAACGACTCCTTTTCGTCATGCCCGACACCACCGCCGTCCTCACCCACCGGATGGCGGTGCATCCCGGTGCCAAGGAGGGATTTGATGTCGGCTCCCATCCCGGTGCCATTGTGGCAGCTTTGATAGCAGGTATCCTCCTGCTTGGCGCCGCGCAGAAGACGCACGGGACCGGGGGCGTTGTGAACGACGTGGCAGGTCACGCAGCCATTGGGGAGAGTTGGAGTACGGACAGGGTTGTGGGCCGCGCTGTCCCACCCTGCCGGGCGGTGGCACGCGACGCAAAGCGGTGCGCCGGGCTGGTAGTTGGGAAGCGAGGGGTTGGTGTTGTTGATGACCAGAAAATCCCCGAACTGGTTGTCGTGAGGGTCGTGGCACGAGGTGCATTGCAGCACGGAACCGCCTTCAAGGCGCACCCGTCCCTGCAGTGCGGATGGTGAGACGAGCTGACTTTGCTGCGCCACGGCCTCGGTGTACTGGATGGATATGGGATGGTCGTCCGTAAGGTTAATGGTGAGATTGGGGTTGTCGGTGGTTCCACCAGGCATGGTGACCGCGGTCGTGATCCCGCTGCCGGCGAACTGCCCGAGCGCGATGGTGCCGTCATGGCAGCTAAGACACAGCCGCGAGGCGCCGGTCGGCTTTCCCGTCACCGCCGTGGCGCTGAGTGTCGAAGACTGGTACAGCCTGTAATTGGTCCCTTCAGGGGAAAGCGGCCGGCTCCAAAGCGGAAGGCCGGGAGTGGCCTGGTGCGGGACGTGGCAGAATACGCACACCCGCCTTTCCTCGCTGAAGCTTACACCGGGGCGGCTCCCCCCCCTGCCGCCACTGGCGGAGAGATTGTGAGGAGAACTGAGCACGCTCAGCTTGGCGTGGGCAGGCGTGCCGGCAACGCCGGCTGCCAGCGCAGCGGCGATGACATGACGTCCGATCCTCCACATCAATGTTGGTGTGTTCATCATTTCACCTCTTACTGGTTGGCTGCGAAGCCGGTTCATCATCCACGGAGTCCTCGTTGGAGAGGATCTGGAATACCTGCACGCGATTATTGTAGGTATCGGAAACAAAGACCCAGTTACTGGCGATGTGGATCCCCGATGGCATCCAGAAGTCGCCGGCGCCGGTTCCGTTGGCGCCGAAACTGAACATGTACACGCCACTGGCGTCGAAGAGCTGCACCGTGTCGAGCAGCGAATCGCAGACGAAGATGCGCCCCTCGGCGTCCACCGCGATCCCCTTAGGCTTGTCCATCTGCCCGGGGGCGTCACCCATTTCGCCGAACCGCTGCTGCAGCCTGCCGTCCGGGGTGAAGACGTTGATCTTGTAATTGAGCGGGTCGTTGACGTAGACGCGTCCGGCCCGGTCAACGGCCAGGTCGATGGGCTTGTTGAACAGACCTTCCCCACTCTTCGAGGTATGGATGGTGAGCTTCTGCCCGGCGTTGCGGTCCAGGGCCACCACGCGCCCGTATCCCGTTTCGGCGACGTAGAGAAGCTTGTTCACCCTGTTGTAGGCAATGCCGGTGGGCCGGGCCATCTCCCGACAAAACGGGGTGACGTCACCGCTGGCCAGATCGTAACGGTAGACGGTGTCCGCTGCGGAATCGGAGATGAAGAGGCCGCCCGCGTCGTCCTGTGCGAGGCCGATCGGTGAACGGAAAGGTAGCCCGGAGGGGCCGGTTATCCTTTTGTAGGCCCCGTTCCTGGTGTCGAACAGGTGCACCACTCCGACGCCGGCATCCGCGACAAACAGCCGGCCGGCTTCGTCGAAATAAACACCGTGCGGCTTGACGATGTTGTCCGCCGCGGCCCCTGTGAAGAATTCCACGGCGTGCCTCCAGGCGCTGCGTGCTATCCCAGCGTCCTGGGGAGTCTCGATGCTCTTGACCCAGCGGATCTTGGCGCGCATCGGGGGCTCTGGCCACTGGGGCCCGGCCGCATCACCGCGCTGCAAAAGCGGGACGACCGGGGTCGCGCATGCCGCCAAGAGCAGCATCATAGCGCCCCCCACCCCCGCCCAGAGAAGCCGCTGCCGCCACGTGCTCCCTCTGCCGCAACCATGGATACGCATCAGAAACTCCTTACCACGCGTGCTATGACGGTGGTGTCCCGGGTGGATGTCTTATCTGTGAAGCGGAAGATATTGGTGAAATCCAGTGAGCAACTCAGCTTGCGGAAGGTGGTGCCCACTCCCAACCTGGTCAGGAACGTGTTCGTGGAGCCATAGGGATTGCGGCTGTCGGTCCCCGCCACCGAGGCGGTGGTGTTGACGGACTGCAGCAGCAACCCGGTGTAGGTGGCGGTGGCGGCTATGGTGTTCTCGTCATACCCCCCCCCCGATATCCCCCCGTCGGATACATGAAATAGTCGTCCGACATGCTTACCCCGAAGGAGTCGGTCGTGGTGAGGTAGGTGTTGTAGTTGGCATAGGTGCGCACCTTGGAGTAGCTATGGGAGACGTTGTCCGAGTAGGAGTACTCCGCCCCGCATTTCAGTTTGCCGAAGTTGGCATCGCCGCGCAGGTTGTAGTTGGTGCTCTTGCTGAGTGGTACGGTGACGGCCCCGTCCAGTTGGGTCTCCCGATGCACCGACATGTTGCCTGAGATGGTGTACAGGTTCCCGAGCAGGCTTATGATGAAGCCGTTGGTGTAACCTGTGGACTGGTAGTTGATATCAGGGTTTACAGCCACCGCGTAGGACACCAGGATATTGGTGAGAGGCGCGATGTTGAGTATCTCGATGGATCTCTCGGCTAAATTGACCCGGTAGTCCACGTTTTCGATGTAGGTGGTATCAGGGTTCAGGCTACGGACACTGACGACGCGTGAGATGGTCCCTATGGTGCTCAGCGGGATGTGTTCGCCCAACTGCGCCACCGTGTGTGGCTCGTCAGGCACCGCGACTTCCGATAGCAGGATCTTTTGGTCGGTGATTCTGGTGTTGTAGCCGAAAGTGAGTCCGAGCTTGCTGTTGGCCGGAAGCACCTTGTTGTAGGCCAGCGAGATTCCGCCGCCGTAGCTGAAGGTTTCGCCACCGTAGGCGCTGCTGTCGCTCACGTCGCCGGAGACTATGGTGGACAGGCTCTGGAAGAGCTGGTGGGAGAGTGTACCCGCGATGCTTCTCGTGGTCTGGCTCTGGCGGTTGCCTTCGAAGTCAGCCGTGGAACTGTCGGAGAGCTCCAACGCAAGGGAGGCGGTCAGCGCCTTCCCCAGGTGCGCGCTCAGGGATTCCGACCAGTTGATGGTCCGGTTCGGAATATCAACGGGCCTGGTATCGTTGATGGTAAGCAACGAGTTCAACAGGTAAGTCTTCTTTGGGTCCAGCGAACTGGAGTTGTTCAAAGTAAAACGGTAGGCCCTGCTGTCCCGGTTGCCTGAGTGGTCGGAGGTAAACCCGAGACCAAAGGTGGTGCTGCTCCAGTCCACGTCGTACTTCCCCGAAAGCGCCATGGAATCGGAAGTCGAGTTGTAGTCGACATCGAGGCCGCTGGAGCTGGTGGTGCCATGCCCATAGCTTATTTGCAGCGGCATGATGTCATGCATCAGCCGCCCGTACACCGACGTGTTGGTGCTGGTGACCGTATGGGAAGGGGTGTAGCCGTTGGCGATGAAGGTGGTGGTACGGGAGGCGGTGACGCCGAAGGGAGTGCGGCTGTCGGCAAGGCCCGTGCCGACGATGTTGTACTGAGCATCGAGCGCGGAGGCCCCGCGGCCGCCAAGCTCATTCTGGTAGCTCCCTCCGACGCTTATGTCGAACAACATCAAGTTCGGGTCGAAAATCGCGAGGCTCGTGCCCAGCGAGTACCGCTCGCTGAGGGACTGACCGGAGGTCTTGGTGGTATCAGTGACGCGCTCGTTGGCAACGTAGGTCACGCCGACTGCCTGCTTCACATCGCCGAACATGAGCAGGCTCGGTTGCTGGATGACGGCGACGTTGCGCGCGGCGCTGCAAAGACGCGGCAGCGCCAGGCAGATCACAAAGCAGGGGAGCAGGAAGCGAACATTCATGGCTAGCGGAGGAAGTACGCAGAGGCGCCGCCATGGGGATCATGACAGTCCATGCAAAACATACCGTTGGAAGAGACTTTCTGGTGCATCGCCAGTGCGAGCCGTTTCTCCTGGTGGCACCCTGCGCAAAGCTTCCCCTTCTCAGCCTTCATGAGCGCGGGGTAGTTGGAGGAATGCGGTTCGTGGCACTCGAGGCAGCTGCCGACAGCGGCCGGGCCGTGAGCCATGCTCCCCTTGATGATTTTCGGGTGACATACGAAGCACAGCTGCGCCTTGGGCTTTATCAACCCGGAGTCCTGGGTCTTGTCGTGACAGGCGTTGCAGCGTTTTTCACGGTAAGGAAGATGGCTGGAACCTGAAGCAGCGGCATCCGACGCCAACTTGACGTTGTCCTTCTTTTTCTCGTCTTCCGCCTTGGTCGCCTGGTACTCCTGACACAACTGTTCCGCAGGTGGGAGGCTGGGCACCCCATCGAAGATGGTGGACGTGACCTTGTGCAGGGTGACCGGATCGCAACCGCATAGCACGCTCAACGCATAAGCAATAAAAAGTATGGACCCTAGCTTTTTCAGCATCAGCACTCCAGGTACTTGGTGGTCTACAAGGCTGCTATTTCTCCCCAGCCTTTCCGTCCTTGGCTTTCGGTTCAGCTTTTGGCTCAGCCTTCGGTTCAGCTTTCGGCCCAGCCTTCGGTTCAGCTTTTGGCTCAGCCTTCGGTTCAGCCTTGGGAGACTTCCACCCGGTCATCTCGCCCATGCCATACACGGCAATGTATTTGTTGATACTGCTTTTGAACTGGTTGGTGACGAATATCAGCTCTGTCAGCTTGAATCCCGGGGCGGCGTATTTCTGGAACAGGTCCAGATGATCCTTGGTGGTGACCACACCGGCAGGGAGGTTCAGGGACCCCTGGAGGAGACCGGGGCGGCCGAAATCGCCCAGGATCCGGCGTTCGGAGTTGAACACCTGCACCACCCCGTGTCCCGCGTCCACGACGAAAATGTTGCCGTCGTCATCCACGTCGACCCCCCTGGGACGGGTGAACTGGCCGGGAACGTCACCAAGGGTGCCGAAGCTGGAGCGGAGGTTGCCGTCCAGGTCGTACTCCTTGACGGTGCCGTTGCCGACACTGACCACGTGGATGAAACCCTGCTTGTCGACAGTCAACCCGTTGGGAAGGGACGGGTTCTTCGAGGAGTCGGGGCTGTTCCCCAGGGTGTTGAGAATTTCCCCGGATTTGCGGTCAAGCACGAAGATGAGCCCGGTGGCGTTGTCCGCGGTGATCAGGAAATCCTTGTAGACCGCGACGCCTATGAGCGTCCTCTTGGCAAGCCCCTTCCCCATGGATCTCAGGAACTTCCCGTTTTCATCGTAGACGGCGATATCCTTGCGGCCGGAATCGGCCACGTAGACGTTGCCTTCGTCGTCGACCGCGACGCCGATGGGCTTTCTCAGCTCCCCGGCGCCGGCCTCGTCGCTCAGGTTGCGCATCGTGTTCTGCACGATGTCGATGACGATGACCTGCCCCGACTCGACGTCGCAGACGTAGATTTTTCCCTTCTTATAGGTGATACCGTACGGCTTGCCGATGGAGGTGATGACCTGGGAGCCACCCAGAAGCAGTTTCCCAACTCCGCCGCTTGAACTACCCAGGTCGCTCGAGTTGTTGATCCCCATGAGGTACTGGATGTGCGGTTCATCGGGCGGCGGCGGGAAAAACGACGGCGCCAGTTTCGGCTTCGAGGCCGCGCAACCGGAAAGCGCGGCACCCACGCAGAAGAACGCAATGAGACGCTTCAAGTTTTTACTCAAGGTGTCTGTCCGGGTCATGTCACTGCTCCTTTTGCACAAGCCCCCGGGTCGCGGGGGGACGTTTAATGGTCGCTAGTTGTACTTCACCGGGCTCTGCCGGTCGTAACTGAACGGTCTGTGGCAACCGGGCGCGCAGCTGCCGCCGGTCCCGCTGACGACGAAGTTGATCGGTATTTTCCAGTCTCCGAACCGCGCGCCGGCCTTGCTGATCAACTTCTCGCCGTCGCTTGCGTGCGGTTCATGGCAGATGCGACAGGTGCGACCCTTGCGGATTTTGACGTGAACTATGTGCAGGTTGCGGTTGCCGTTTCTGAACTTGGTGTAGATGGTCGTTTCTGGGAACCTGAGCAGGTTCCTGTCGTGGCACTTCAGACAGGCGTCGTAGAGACCGTCCTGGTACGGAGCGTAAAGGTCCTCGGGATACTTGCCGCGCAAAAGCCGCGCGTTGTCGGAGCCGTGCGGGTCGTGGCAGGCACTGCAGGAACCTTTCTGAAGCGGACCGTGCAGGTACTTCTTGTCCTTGATCTCGGCCTGGATGTCTCGCAGGTTACCCGCCTTCCCCTTGACATGGCAGGAGAGGCAGACCTCCATCTCGCTGCCGGAGAGAAGCTTCTTCCCCTTGGAGAAATGAGCGGAATGGCAGTTCGAGCAGCCACCCTTTTCCAGCATCGGCTTGTGCGGCACTTTGACCTGGCCGATCTGCTTGCCAATCTTCGCATGGCACCCGACGCAAAGGTCGGGGGACTTGACCTTGAGGAACATCTCGACGGCGGAGCCATGGGGGTCGTGACAGGCCGTGCAGGGATCCTTGGAAACGGGAGGGTGCACGTAGGTGGCTTGCTTCAGCTGTGAGGCGAAATCGGCGTGGCACCCCAGGCAGATGGTGCGTGTCTTATCCTTCATGAGCCGGTTTTCGGCGGAGGCGTGAGGGTCATGACAGGCGTTGCAGGAGCCGACCGCGGCCGGCCCGTGCATGAACTTGGCCTTGAAGGGAGCGGCGTCATGACAGTTGAAACAGAGCTTGGAGCGATCTTCGCCCACGTCGAGAAGGAAGCGGTTGTTGGCGCCGTGAGGCTTGTGGCAACTGACGCAATCCCCTTCACTCACCGGCGCATGCACCACCTTCTTTTGTCCAGGCACGTCATGGCAATCCTTGCAAAGGGCCGATCCCTTCGCTGTCAGCTCGAAGGTCTTCGTCCCCTTCACAGGGTGCTCCTTTCCCTTCAGGCTGTGACAGGGGGAGCAGTCTCCCTCCTTGACCGGGGCGTGGGGATACTTGAAGGCGGAGAGGGGGGCGTGGCATTCCGTTGTCGTACAGGACGCACCGAGGGCCGGACTGCAGCAAAAGAGCGCGAGGGCGGCCAAAGCAGTTGACGCTAAAGACAACACTTTCATGGAAGACTTCCTAATCCGGATGGTTAATGGGTAAGATCTGCACAACTGCGCGACGCGCCAGCGGAAAGGTGTTTCGCTCCAGACCGCGGGACAAATAACCGAACAGTTTACCGGAGTATAAATAGCGACCCTAAAAGGGGAAAAGGCCAATGATAAATATCACTATCGGAAGAACATTTCAATATTAAAGATCTGGCCGCGCCGGCCGTAGATCCGCCGGGGACGGGAGGAAAGGGGTGCCCGGAAAGGCGCCGGGCGGGTCGGGGGTCACCCCTCGGGGTAGTCGGAGAGGGCGAGGAAGGTCTCCTTCAGCTCGAAGGAGAAGATGGAGAACATCCTTTCTGCCAGTCGGGTGGTGAGTACCGGCGGGAACAGCGGCACGGCCAGGCGGTAGATCAGGTCGAGCATGCCGTCGTGGGGGTTCTCCTCCAGGAACAGGGCGCCGTACTGCAGCACGGGCGCGAAGAGGAGTGCCTCCTCCATGACCGCGTCGTCCTCGCTGAAGTAAGGGAGGATCATCTCCAGCGAGAAGCAAAGCCCGGAACCGCCGGCGTCCTCGGAGATGCTCAAAAGGAGTTCGTCCTGAGGCGAGCCGAATTCCAAGGCCTCGGGTGAGACGTTCCCGGCGGGGAGCACCATCACCTTGCCATGCACGGGGTCGATCCCGTACGGCGCGCCACGGTTGGCCAGATAGCGCTCCAACTGCTGGTATCCCTTGGTCTGCAACCGCCCCATGCCGCGGTAGAAGGCGGGACGGAACAGGTCCCGGTTGGCGATCAGTTCTTCGAGCGGGACGAACTCCTGCTCGGGCGCCGAAGGCCTGGCACTTCTGATTTCCGCGTTATTCACCACGAGCTTGAGGTGCCCCTTGCGCTCGTCCTTGTCCTTGCTCACGTGATACCCCCTGATGCTGACCGCCCTTCTGTAATACACCGCCAGCAAGACGGGTGTCAACCAGCAAAACCCGGCGGAGACCGCCCCCCTCACGGGGCCGCCGGCCGGACGTCCCGAAACGGCTACCTCCCCGGCCTCCTCCGGGGTCCCGTGCCCCGCGAACGGGGGCAAAAGAAAACGCCGGGGTCGCGGCTTTGCGCGACTCCCGGCGTTTCGGGTTCTCTGTTTCGCCCGGATGGCGCCTCCCTAGAAGAAGCGTGCCCCCGCCTTCAAATCTCCGACCGAGATGGTCACCTTGCCGCCGTCGACCTTGGCGGGAAGGTGGGAAGGGTTGCAACCGCCGGCCGAGGCCGCACCGATCCGGTTGATGGCGAACTTCTGGTTGCAGTTCAGGCAGTTCATCTTGTCCCCCTGCTGCTCGTACCCCTTCTTCTCGCGGTAGCAGACGTCGCAGGCGTCGAAGGCGATGTGAAGCTGTCCGTCGCTTCCCTTGACGATGAAGAAGTTGATCTCGCTGCCGGCGTCGGCGAACTTGTAGTAGTGCGTTTTGCCGTCGCTCACCTTGGCGACCGGGATGGTGACGCTGCCGCCGGCCGGCTTCACCTTCTCGTATTTCCCCATACCCGGAAGGCTGAAGGCGAAGGCGACGGTCGCCATGGCGACGAGGGCGATGGCGACCAGGAGGAGGGTTGTGAATCCTTTTTTGCTTGACTGAACCATGTGTTGCTCCTTTTGGGGCCTGACGCGCAGGCTGTTGCTGAATCCCGCCCGCACGGGCGTTGGATGACCTCTATTTGGCGGCGCCGCACCCCCGCGAGCCACAGCATCCACCGGGCGCCGCCTTGCCGCCGACGTCCCGCCCGACGATGCCGCGGAACTGCTGCGGGGTGACCACCTGTGCCACCTGAGAGTAGAAACCGATCTTTTGCACCGCCTGGGCGAGTTTCTCGGGCGCGGTCTGCTTCGAGTCGTACCCGGCGATGACCACCCCCGACTCCAGATCCACCTCCGTGGCCGCGACCCCCCGCTGGGACTGCAGTGCGTCGGTGATCTTCTTCACGCAACTGCCGCAGGTCATCCCCGAGGTGCGCAGCACCACCACCTGATCGGCGGTGGCGCCGACCCGCACGTAAAATGCGAAAATTGCCAGGACCGCGACGACGAAGAAGACGAGCGCGGTGTTCAGGATCTTGTTTCTCATGGGCAGCTCCCGGCCGGGCGCGGCAGGCGCGGGATGCGCCCGTTTTCCCGGACGTTGCACCCGGATACAAGGAGCGTGCCACGGAGCGGGAGATGACCTAACCCATGAGGATCATATCAGGTCGTGGCGCCGGCAACGCCCGGGCAGAGGGGGTGGTGTGGAATATCCCGCACGCGCAGTAGGATTTTCCACAGTATCACTCCCCGGCGGGGATCCGCACCTTGAAGGTCGCTCCCTTCCCCGGCTCGCTGGTCACCTCGACACTGCCGCCATGCCCCTCAATGATCTTCTTGGTGATCGGAAGTCCCAGCCCCGTGCCGCTCCCCTTGGTGGTGAAGAAGGGCTCGAAGATCTGGGCGATGGCGTCGGGGGCGATCCCGGCACCCTGGTCGGAGATGCGGATCTCCACAAGACCGGCCTCCCGGTCAAAAGAGGTTGCCACCTGCACGCTCCCTCCCTCCGCCGAGGCCTGGATCGCGTTAAGCATGAGGTTCAGGAAAGCCTGGCGCAGCTTCTCCGGGTCCGCCACCAGCCGCGGCACCGTCCCGCGGGAAAGCTCGAGGCTCACCCCGCAGCCGCGCGCCTGGGCCGACAGCAGGGTCACCATGTTGGCGAGTTCCTCGTTGATGTCGCATTCCCTCCGGTCCGCCGGCTCGGGACGGGCCATGCGCAAAAAGTCCTCCACCACCCGGTTCAGCCGGTCCGACTCCTTGACCAGGATCTCGAGGAACTCGCCCCGCCGCTCGGCCGGGGTCCCCTGCTCCATCAGGATCTCCGCGGTGCCCCGGATCGATGCCAGCGGGTTCCGGATCTCGTGGGCCAGTATGGCGGAGAGTTCCCCCAGGGCCGACAGCCGCTCGGCGCGCCGCAGCTGTTCCTCGATCCTGATGATCAGCTCGGACTGGGTCTTCAGCTGCCGGTAGGAGTCCTCGAGCCCCTGCGCGGTCTGTTCCAGTTCCTCGCGCCGGCAGCGCTCCTGCTGCGACAGAAAACCGGTGATCCCCCCCACCACGTTGTACAGGATCACCTCCAGGTACTTCTCCATCTCCATGGAGATGTGCCCGCCCCACTGGAACAGGATATGCGGGGCGTAGGCGACGGTAACCAGGAGGGCGCAGCCGATGCCGCCGCGGAACCCGAACCAGTAGGCCGCAAGGATGATCGGGATATAGTACAGGCGCTGGAAGATGTCGTGCAGCATCCCGAGCCTCAGCGGCGTCAGGTAGTGCAAAAGGCTGATCGCCACGACACAGGCGGTCAGGGAGACCCCTCTGACCAGGCCGGCAGGTCTATTGGCGAGGGGCACGCTAGCGCTCCTCCCATCCGATGCACGACACCGGGCAAAGCTCCACCGCCTGCGTCCGGATCACTTCCTCCTCGGCGCCGGCGGGGTCGTAGCACTCCGACTTGCCGTGCGCGTCGAAGCGGAACACCTGCGGGCAGTTCGCTACGCAGATGCCGCAGCTGATGCATTGTTCCTTGTCCACCCATGGTCTTCTTGCCACCTTCTCCCCCTTCTCCACCTCGACGTCGGCCCGGACGGGTGCCGGACCACACGCCACTATAACGCAGGTGCTCGCCAACTTCCCAATGAAAAAATGGCAGATGTGAAACTTGACAATCGTACCGCCGACCGGAGAATCGTTAGATTATCCCAATATCGGCCAGAGAGGATGCCATGCCCGCGTCGACAGACATGACCGGCAAGATCTGCCTCGTTACCGAGGCGAGTTCGGGAATAGGCAGGGCGACCGCCCTCGCCCTGGCCCGGGGCGGAGCTACCCTCATCGGGGTGGGACGGGATCACGTGCGCTGCGAAAGAAGCGCCGAGGGAATCAAGCGGAAAAGCGGCAACTACCGGGTGGAGTTCTGGCAGGCGGATCTCTCGAGGCAGGAGGAGGTCCGCGCCCTCGCCCGGCGGTTTCACGCGGTCCACCCCCGCCTGGATCTGCTGGTGAACAACGCCGGGGGGAGGTTCGACCGGCGCATCACTACCGCCGACGGCGTGGAAATGACCTTCGCCCTGAACCACCTGGGGTACTTCCTTTTGACCCTGCTCCTTCTGGAGCGGCTGCGCCAGGCGGGACGGGCCAGGGTGGTGAATGTGGCCTCGGGTGCGCACCGCGCCTGCCCCGGAATTGATTTCGACGACCTGAACCTCGAGCGGGGGTACGACGGGAGGAGGGCGTATGCGCAGTCCAAGTTGGCAAACCTGCTCTTCACCTACGAACTGGCCCGCCGCCTGGAGGGAACCGGGGTCACGGCGAACGCGGCGGCGCCGGGCAACGTGCTCACCCGTTTTTCGCTCAACAACGGGGTGGTGAGCTGGCTCTCACATGTCGTTGGCTCCTTGCGAAGCGGAACGCTGGTCGGGCCGGGGCGGGGGGCGCGCACAGTGCTCTACCTCGCACGCGCCGGCGAGTTGGCCGGCAAAAGTGGCGGCTACTACGCGGGGGAGCAGGAAGCCCCGTCCTCACCGGCCTCCTACGACCAGGCCGCGGCGGGGCGTCTATGGAGGACGAGCCTGGAACTTACGGGCCTTGCCAGCCAGGCTGGGAAAGGGAGGGTGCCATGAAAACAGTGCTTGTACTGACCTCGATCATCGCGCTTGCCGCAGCAGCCGGGAGCGCGCGCGCCGACGAGACCTACTACCCGTACCAGTTCTACGAAGAGTATTACCGGCAGCAGCAGGAGCCCCCTCCCGCTGCCGCACCGCAGGAAGGTGCCCCCCCCCGGCCGGTGCCTTCGGCGGCGCGGCGGGCGCCGCTGTTCCTCTTTCCGCCCGAGCTCGGCTTCGGGGTGGCGGTCGCCGCGGAGGACCTCTTCTACCTCGCCCCGGCCTACTTCAAGATCAGCGGCGGTGGCTGGCATCGATCCGGATCCTGGCAGGGCCCCTGGAAGCGGGTGCCGCGGGGCAAGCTCCCACCGGAACTGGGCAAGCAGACGCTGGCGAAGATGCGCGCCCTGCGGGACCGCGAGTTTCGTCTTTTTTGGGAGCAGAAGGGGAATTACCGGGGACGGGTGTTCCGCCCGGGGGCGCCGGCGGGAAAGCCGGGGGGAAAACGGCCTAACTAGGCCACGATGCTCCCCCCTCAGGTGAACCCGGAGCCGACCGTGCATGCATAGCAGTGATCGGCGACGGCGATGGGGGTTCCCGGGGGGGGAAGCTCGACCAGGGCGGAGATGAGCCGTTCCTCGCCCCCTGGAACACCCCCCGGGCCAGATGAAAATCGCAGTCGTAGAGACGCCCGCGCCAGTCAACGGAAAGCTGGCTGCGGCACATGACCCCGGCCACGGCGCAGGGGTTGAAGCCGGCGCCGAGCTTCTCCAGGTACCCCTCCAGGTTACCCGAGCGCTCCAGGAAGCGGCGAAACCTCCCCAGCGGGACGTTGGCGAAGGTGTAGAGGTTGTGAAAACTGACGCCATGCCTGCGGGCGAGGTCGCGCCGGAACTTCTCCTGGGCCTGAAGCTGGGGAGGCGGCAGGAAGGCACCGGAAGGGTTGCTGACCAGGTCGAGTTCGAGGGGGCCACCCGGCAGGCCGTATCCCAGTTCGTTCAGCCTCTTCAGCGCCCGGATGCTCCTCTCCCAGGCGCCCCCCCCGCGCTGGGCCTCGGTCTGGCTCTGGTTGACCGCCGGCAGCGAGGCAACCAGCACCACCTTCAGCTCGCGGTACAACCGCAACAGCTCCTCGCCCCGCTCCCCCTCCAGCGAGACCAGGTTGGTGCGCACGATCAGCCTCGGGGTCTCCGGCGCCACCCCCCGCACCAGGTACGGCAGCTCCGGGACCAGTTCCGGGGCGCCCCCGGTCAGGTCGATGCTGTCGAACCGGAAACGGCGGGCACAGGCGATCACCTCGTCCATCACCGTTAGCGGCATCATCTCGCTGCGCGCAGGCCCAGCCTCCAGGTGGCAGTGGGCGCAGGCGAGGTCGCAGACGAGCCCCAGGTTCACCTGCAGCGCCGTGGTCCGCTCGCGGGCGAGCGAGAGCCCATGGCGCGCGAGACGCTCCCCGAAACTCTCCCCCTGTCTGTGCGTCGCCCCGTCCATTCCGTCTCCTAAAGCGAGAGTTTCTCGGCGATCTTGCGCATCTGCACGCCATGCACCAGGGATGCGCCGCCGCGAATGGCCGTCACCACGTGCAGCGCCTCGGTCATCTCGCCCAGATGCGACCCTTTCTCCAGGCACGCCCGGGTATAGGCGTCGATGCAGTAGGGACACTGCACGGTATGGGCGACGGCAAGGGCGATGAGAGCCTTTTCCCGCTCGGTGAGGTCCCCCTCGGCAAAGACCTCGTTGTAGTAGTCGAAGAACTTCCCGGCCAGTTCCGGCGCGTCTTTGCCGATCTCGGCGAAGCTCCCCAAATCCTTGGGGTCGTAATACGTTTCCATCGGTTCTCCTTACGGTGAGGTTCGCGGCGAGGGCGCCAGCATACCCGAAACGCCGCCAGGGGTAAAGAGGGTAAAGCGGCCTCGGCCCAATGGCTCATTAGATAGATGGAGCCCCACTGCGGCACACCCCCGTGCCGCGCCGGCCGTGGCGCCGCGGCTTTCAGCGTGAACGTCCTCCTCGCCTCAGGTTCATGAAAAAGTCGCTTGAAAAGGTGCAAGCTGTCATTATACTTGTGCCGAATCGACAGACAACAGCAGGGAGGTTGCATGGAGAACGAGGGAAGGAGGAAGTTTCTCGGGGTCTGCGTGGCCGGAGCCACGGCCGCCGCAGCGGTTGCCGCGGGCTATCCGGTTTTCCGTTATCTGGCTCCCAGAACGGGCCAGGGGGGAGCCGCCAAGCTGGTTATTCCGGCGGGAGAGCTCAAGGAGGGGGACGCCAAGTTCTTCGAGTTCGCCGGTTCCTCGGCCGTGCTGATCAAGACCAAGACGGGCGAGCTGGTCGCCCTTTCCGCTGTCTGCACCCATCTTGGCTGCATCGTGCAGTGGGTCAAGGAGAAGCAGCAGTTTCTCTGCCCCTGCCACGGCGGCCAGTTCTCCACCGACGGCTCGGTGCTGGGAGGCCCCCCGCCGCGCCCGCTCGCCAAGATCCCGCTCACCGTCACCGAAGGCAACATCACCATCGGCTAACCCCCCACGGAGGCAAACGTCCATGCTAAAGAGGCTGTACCGCTGGCTCGACCTGCGCATCGGGGTCGGCGAGATCGTGGAGAAGGAGCTGACCGGCTACCTGCTGCCGCGCAACATCAACGAGTGGTATTCACTTGGGAGCGTGCTCCTTGTGATCTTCGCCTTGCAGGTGATCACCGGCATGCTGCTCATGATCTATTACGTCCCCGACGCGGACAAGGCCTTCAAAAGCGTCACCTTCATCATGAACGAGGTCCCCTTCGGCTGGCTGATCCGCCTGTGTCACGCGGTGGGCTCCAACATGATGGTGGCGGTGCTGATCCTGCACATGCTCTCCACCCTGCTCATGGGGAGCTATAAGGCCCCGCGCGAGCTTAACTGGGTCACCGGCTTCACCCTGCTCGCACTGGTGCAGGGGATCTCCCTCACCGGCTACCTGGCCCCCTGGAGCCAGCTCTCCTTCTGGGCCACCACGGTTGCCACCAACAGCGCCAGCGCGATTCCGGTGGCGGGCCCCTACCTGGTGGAGTTCCTGCGCGGCGGCAAACTGGTGGGCCCGCCCACACTGGGACGCTTCTTCGCCCTGCACGCGGCGGTACTTCCCGTGGTGATCGCGGCCTTCATCGGGGCGCACCTGTTCCTTTTGAAGCGCACCGGAATCTCGGCTCCCCCCTTCGGCAGGGAGGGAACCGCGACTCCCTTCGAGGCGCAACAGTACCACTACCAGGGGCACCCCGGCGGAATCCCCTTCTTCCCCAACTACGTGCTGCAGGACCTGAGTTCGATCTCCATCTACTTCGCCGTCTTCCTGGCCGTCGTCTTTTTCTGGCCCGGCATGCCCTTCACACCTGACGCCTTCGTGCCGGCCGACCCCTTCAAGACGCCGGCGCACATCAAGCCGGAGTGGTACTTTCTGGCCAACTACCAGACCCTGAAGATCTTCCCGAGCGAGCTTTTGGGGCTCTCGGTTCAGGCGGCGGCGATGACCTTCCTGGCACTGCTTCCCTTCATCGACCGGTCTCCGGAGCGGCATCCGTTGAAGCGCCCGGTATTCCTGACCCTGGTGATCGCGGGCATCCTGCTCTGGATCGCTCTTAGCGTATGGGGGCACCTGTCATGACAAGGAAAATGACCCTGGCCATCCTGTTCCTCGCCCCGCTCCTCTTCCTGCAACCGGCACTGGCCGCGCCGGTGGAGCAGCCGGAGACGGTCTGCATCCAATGCCACTCCTCGCTGCCGGACCGGCTCGGCGCACCGGTCAACCTCTGGCGCGGCAGCATCCACGCCGAGAACGGGATCTCCTGCAACGGCTGCCACGGCGGCGACCCCAAGGACGCGGCCAACGCCATGACGCCGCAGCGCGGGTTTCTGGGTGCACCGAAGGAGAAGGACATTCCCGGTTTTTGCGGGCGCTGCCATCCCGGCGTTTACAAGGATTACCTCTCCAGCGCGCACGGCCGCGCGCTCGGCGCCGGCGGCCCCACCTGCGTGACCTGTCACGGCAACCACCAGGTGGTGAAGGCGTCGCTTGCCCTCATCAACGAAAAGAGCTGCACCCGCTGCCACAGCTTCGAAAGGGCGCAGGCGATCCGGGATGCCATGCAGCAGACCGAGGAGTACATCGACAACATCTCGCGCCGGATCGCCGGCTTCCAGGCAAGCGGCGTCGACACCGAGAAGATGGGTAAGTCGCTTTTCGCCGTGAGGAACCGCTTCCACACCCTGTTCCATGACGTGGACGTGGCGCGGGTGAAGGGGGAATCGGCAGCCATCAACAAGGAGCTAGGAAAACTGGATGCGGCCTTGAAGGAGATCGAACAGTCGCACCAGAAAAGGCGGGTGGCGGGAGGGATCGCGGTCGGCTTCATGGTCCTGCTCGCGTTCCTGTTCCACCTGATGAAGAAGAGTTACGACTAGAGTTTCTTGAGACCGAAGAGGAACTTCTGGTACTGGACCTGGCCGTTTTCCGTGAGCGGATGGGTGATGCGGGCCAGAGGCTCGGCCGCCGGCGGTCCGTAAAGGACGCCGGCGGGAACGTTTCTGGTTACCACGCTTCCCGCCACCACCACGGCCCCCGCCCCGATGGTGACGCCGTGCAGGATAGTGCAGTTGGGGCCGATGAATACGTCGTTACCGATGACCACCCCCCCCTTCACCTCCTCGGGACAACGGTCGCCCAGGTAGAAGTGGGCAAAGACAGTGCAACGCAGCCCGATGGTGACGTTGTCGCCGATGGCGATCTTTTCGGGATGCTGGTCATCCAGGTAGACCAACTGACTGATCCAGACGTTTTTCCCCATGTGCACGCCACGGATCTTGTGCAGCCAGGGACGCAACGAATAACCGCCGGGAGCCAACATCGCCAGCTTCCCCAGAACCCTCTGCAGGATCCCGCCGCTCATCGTCGCTCGCATGGTCTCCCCCTACCCTTCGCTGCCAGCGCCGGCAGCATCGCCTTGCCGCTTTCCTTCCACGAACGCCGCCACCCGTCGCACCGAGTCGAGATTCTCCGGGATCAGTTCCTCGTCGGTCACCAGGACCTGGTAGCGCTCCTGGAGGTAGGCTACCAGTTGCAGGATCCCCGTCGAGTCGACGATCCCTTCCCGGATGAAGGAGCTGTCATCGGTGAGCCCCCCGGCATCGCCGAAGAGGAAATTTTCCACCACGAAATGTCTGATCTCATCCTTTAGGTTCATCTGGTTATCTCCTTTTCGCGTTGTTACTCCCATGCCACCTCTTCCACGAGTAGCGGCGGGAGGTGCAGGTAGCGCGTGGTCTTTCGCTTCACGTCGATGTCCCGGTACACCATGCGCACCTGTTGCGGCTCAAGCCCCAGGATCGGAGCCACGTTTTCCGCCGGCACGCCGTGGTTATGGGCGTAGAGGCAAAGGTCCATCATCTGGTAGGGAAGCGAGAAGTAGAATTCGTCCTGCCCCTGGGCGAGGGAGTAGGTATCCGTGGTCGGTTTTCTGCTGCGGATCTCCTCCGGGATGCCCAGGAACTCCGCGAGCTGGTACACCTGGGACTTGTACAGGTGGGCGATCGGCTTGATGTCGGCGGCGCCGTCTCCGAGCTTCACGAAGAACCCCTGATCGTACTCCAGCCGGTTCGGCGTGCCGGCGACGGCGTAGTTGAGCCGGTCGGCATGGTAGTATTCCAGCATCTTCCTGATGCGCTGCTTGAAGTTGGTAGCGGCGACTATCTCCAGGTAGGGCTGCAGGGGGAGGCGCACCGTCGACTGTACCTGCTGGGTATTCTCGGTGACCAGGTAGAAGGATGTGAAGCGGGGCTGGTTCTTCACGCCGGAGATGACGATCTTCGAGGCCCAGCCGTCGCCGTACTCAGGCACCACCATCCTTACCGCGCTGTCATATTTTTCGTAGAAGCCGACCGACTGCAAGATCCCCGAGATGTCCTCCACCTGGGTCCGTATGCCGAGGGCGCCGGCGACCTTGCCGCTCAGCGCCAGGGTCTCCCGCGCCGAATGCCGCTCGGGCATCTCCAGCCCCACCACCCGCTCCCTCCCCAGCGCCCGGACCGAAAGCGCCGCGGTGACGCTGCTGTCGATCCCGCCGGAGAGGGCTACCACCACCCCACCCCTCTTCACCTGATCGCGCATCAACTCCTTGATCCTGGCGCAGATGCGGTCGGCCTCCCGTTGAGGGTCAAGCCGGAGCACATCGGGGAAAAATCCTGTCGTCATTGTCATAAGGCACCTTCTTTCACGCCCCGAACGGGCCGTGGGGATGGATTGACGTTCTGGCAGCCGTGCGCCTCGTGCCTCATGCGCACAGGCCCAGGCACGAGGCGCGGTCGATCTTGCCACTGGGGTACTTGGGAAGTGCGGCTACCAGCCGTATCTCCCCAGGGATCTTATGCCTGGGAAGCCTGGCATGGCAAAAAGAGAGCAGGGTCCGGTCACTGGGGTTGCCGCTCAGGGGAACCGCGAGCGCCACCAGCTTCTTGCCCAGCAGGGGGTCATCCAGGCCGAGCACTACCACCTCCAGAAGAAAACCGCTGGACATGAGCACCTCTTCGACCTCCTGAGGATCGATCCGGTGCCCTCCCACCTTGAGCAGGTGGTCTTTCCTTCCGGTCACGTAGAGGTAGCCGTCGGCGTCGCGGTAACCGAGGTCGCCGGTGTGGTAGCCGTTCCGGTCCAGCACCCGGGCAGTCGCCTCCGGGTCGTTCCAGTAACCGAGCATGATGTTGGGACCCGATGCCACGAGTTCGCCGCATTCCCCCTCGGCCAACTCCTCCCCCCCGGGGCCCAGCACCCGTACCGTTACGCCGGGGATGGCCTTTCCTATGGAACCCAGCTTTTCCACGAGCCTTTCCGGCTCCACGTAAGTGAGTCGCGCCGCCGCCTCGGTGGCGCCGTACATGATGAAAAGCTTCGTGTGCGGTGGGAGGACCTGCAGCAGCCGTTCCTTGATCTCGCGCGGCATGTGGCCGCCGGCCTGGGTGCAGTAGCGCAGGCACGGGAGCCGGTCACGGAATGACGCCAGCGGCGAGCGGTGCAGCAAATAGGCGTAGGTCGAGGGTACGCCGGAAAAACCCGTCACCCCCTCCTCTGCCATCTGCCTTATCACCGAGGCGGTGTAGGCGAAGTTGTTGTTGATCACCACGGTGCCGCCCACCGCAATGTGAGTGTTCAGGAGCGATTTTCCCATGACGTAGAAAAAGGGGAGCACCACCATCTGGATGTCGCTCTCGGTAAGGCACAGATAATCAACGATGGAGCGGGTGTTACTGACGATGTTGCGGTGGGAAAGCATCACCCCCTTGGGCTGACCGGTGGAACCCGAGGTGTAGATGATGCTGGCGAGGGCATCTGCGGGGATGGTGCGGGCCCCTTCGGAAAGCTCCTCCCCTTCGAGCGCCTCGTCCCACCCCCAGAGCCGGCGCGGCTCTGAGACAGGGAGAGAGGAATCCGCAGCGAGCAGGAACCGTACCGAGGCTGGCGCCATAGGGAGTTGCTGCAGCTGGTACCCCGCGCCCTGCTCCAGGATGATCCCTGCCGGCTGCAGCTCATCAAGCAGACGGCTCAGCGCCTCCTGCCCCGTCTCCGCGTTGAGGGGTACGGCGACCGCTCCCGCCTTCAAGACCCCGTAGTAGCTAGCCACATACTTCACGCCGTTGCTCAGCAGGATCACGACCCTGTCTCCCGGAAGCACGCCACGCTGCACCAGGAAGGCCGCCACACGGCTTGCGCAATGGTTCAAAAGCCGGTAGCTGATCCGTTCGCCGTCATGGACCAGGGCTATCTTGTCCGGCCGCACAAGGGCGTTGGATTCCAGGAAACTATGCACCATCTGCAGTTCCATGGTCTCTCCCTTCAGGGAGGGGCGGTGCCCCCCCCAGAATCCCGCCCATCTAGCTTCCTCGCCGCGCCATACCGCACCAGGTCCGGCCTCAGTTTTCTCCCCCCCCGGTAGGAGGAGGATGCCAGGAACTGCCGGTGCAGGATTTCGGTGGAGAGGACCCCCATCAAGGCCATGTTGGCGAATTCTCCGACCGCTCCCCGCGGGGCCTCGGCGACCCGTCGGTAGAGACGTGCCACCTTGTCCGCGTCAAAATACCCGCTCGCCTTCAGACTCTGCCCGGACAACAGTTCGTCAACATAATCGGCAGGCGCGGCTGCGGTGAAAAGCGCGTCCACCGGCGCCCGATACGGGTGCTTTCCCCGGCTCACGATCGGCCGCGGCAGTAGCCCACGGCAGGCCCGGCGTAGGAAATATTTCTCCTGCAGCCCCCTCATCTTCCAGTGGGCCGGAAGCCGGAAGGCGAAGTCGATCACCCGGTAGTCCAGGAAGGGGTGCCGCATCTCAACCGAGTGCGCCATCGCTACCCGGTCCCCCTGCGAAGAGAGGAGGAAGCCGGCAAGGAAGAGCTCTATCTCCAGCACCTGCGCGCGGCACAAGAGGTCCCGTCCTGCGAAGCTCTCCGGCAGCCAGCGGGCCAGTTCCTCGCAAGGGTCGTAGCCGGAGAGGCAGCTGCGGTACTCCGGTGACAAAAAGGCGAGGTTCCGGATCCCTCCCCCCCACCGCACGGAGTGGGAGAAGAAGGGATCCTGCAACTGCTCCGGCGAGACCGCGAAGAACTCCTGCAAAAAGGAACGACCGCGCGCGGGGTTGTCGAATACATAGGGGTAGAGCCGCTCCAAAAGCCGCGGCCGCCGCAGGGAAGAGGGGCGCCGTCCCCAGTAATCCCTGACCTTGGCCTCCTTGTACGTCGACGCGAGGCTTCCCGACGGCTCCCGCGTCAACGCCATCATCCCCCCGCTCGCCCTGGACGGCCCCGTCCTCTCCATCCGGCGTTTCGGCCGTGACCCGTTGACCATGAAAGACCTGATCCAGCTGGAAACACTGGACGAGCGGATGGCCGAGCTGCTGGAGGGGGCGGTGCAGACCAGGCTGAACATCCTGGTCTCCGGCGGGACCGGCACCGGAAAAACCACCCTCTTGAACGTCCTCTCCGCGTTCATCCCCTCCGACGAACGGCTGGTCACCATCGAGGACTCGGCGGAACTGCACCTGAAGCAGGACCACGTGGTGCGCCTGGAGACGAGGCCGCCGAACCTCGAGGGAAGGGGCGAGGTGACCTCGCGCGAGCTGCTGCGCAACGCGCTCCGGATGAGGCCGGACCGTATCATCATAGGCGAGGTGCGAGGCGCCGAGGCGCTGGACCTTTTGCAGGCGATGAACACCGGCCATGACGGCTCCCTCTCCACGGTTCACGCCAACACCACCCGCGACGCCCTTTCGCGGCTGGAAACCATGGTGCTGATGGCCGGCCTGGACCTTCCGGAACGGGCCATAAAGGAGCAGATGGCGTCCGCGCTCAACATCGTGCTCCAGCTGGTCAGGTTCTCCGACGGCACCCGCAAGCTCGTCAAGCTATCGGAGATCACCGGCATGGAGGGGGGCACCATCGTGATGCACGACGTCATGGTGTTCCAACAAAGGGGCATCGACCAGGAAGGGCGGGTCATCGGGGAGTTCCGCGCCACCGGCGTGAGACCGCTGTTCGCCGAGCGGTTCCGACTCTTCGGACACGAACTTCCGGAAGGGATGTTCCGCAACTAGGAGCCGAGCATGATTGTTCCTATCGTGGCACTGGTGTTTCTCACCACCCTCTGCGCAAGCTGCGCCCTCTGCCTCTACATCCTCAAGCGCAACGCCTCCGCGAGGACGGAGCTCAGAAGGCGCCTGCAGCAGATGGCGCGCGGCACCGCGGGTGACGTTCAGCCCGAACTGCGAGAGGCCCTCACCAGGAAGGCGCACCAGGCGGGAGAGTTGCTGACCCGCCTGCCGCAAACGCGCCAGATGGGGAAAAGGCTGGAGCAGGCAGGAATAGAGATCCCTCCCGCGCTGCTGGTGACCGCGGTCGTTTTGGCCGCCTTCGCGCTTGCCCTGCTGACCGCGCTGGAGACAGGGTACCTCCCTGCGGCGTTGCCCGCCGCGGCCTTGCCGGTGGTGACTGCCGAGATAGTGATCAGGGTGAAGACCTCGCGCAGAATCGTCAGGTTCACCGAGCTTTTCCCCGACGCCCTCAGCATCATCTCGCGCTCCCTCAGGGCCGGACAGTCCCTCCCCACGGCCATTCAACTGGTGGGCGAGGAGGTGCCGGCCCCGACCGGAACACTGTTCAGGATCGCCTACGAACAGCAGCAACTCGGCCTGAGGCTCGTCGACGCGCTGGCAGACATGAACCAGAGAATGGAGAGCATGGACCTCAGGTTCTTCACCACGGTCATCACCATCAACGCCGATATCGGCGGGAACCTCTCCGAACTCCTGGACAAGCTCGCCCTCACCATCAAGGAGAGGCTCAAGATCCGCAGGCAGGTACGCGTCTACACCGCCCAGGGAAGGCTCTCCGGCTACGTCCTGGGGGCGCTGCCCGTGGTCGCCTTTGGCTGCTTCACCCTGCTCAGCCCCGAGTACGAGAAGGAGTTGACCAGGGAGCCTCTGGGGCTGTACATCCTCGCGTTCGCAGCGTTCATGCAACTGGCCGGCCTGATCATCATCAGGAGGATCATCAGAATCCAGATCTGAGGTGCACCATGCTCTACCTGATCGCTTTCACGGTGTTCTGCTCGGTGCTGCTGCTGTCGCTGGCCCTGTCGCGCGTCCTTGTGTCGAGAAGGAGCCCGGTGGCGCAGCGTATGGCCGCCTTCTTTCCGACTGCCAAACCTTTGCGCCTCATGCCGGAAATCGAGTCCGGCACCTGGGCCGCCAAGCTGCAGCGCATCGGCGAGCGGATGAATCTCCCGAAACAGGAGCAGTCCCGCTACAGAAAAGCCCTGGTCGCGGCGGGATTGCACCGCGACAGCGTGCACGTCTTTCTCGGCAGCAAGCTCCTCTTAGCCGTGACGCTGCCGCTTCCCTACCTGCTCATCAGCGTCGCTCCCAGGCGCGCCTATTTCGACAGCATGAACCTCGTCATCCTGCTGGTGTGCGCCATCGTCGGGTACCTGCTGCCGAGTTACTGGCTCTCGGTCAAGGTCAAGAGCCGGCAGCTCATCATCTTCCATACCCTTCCGGACGTGCTGGACCTGGTGACGCTCTGCGTGGAGGCGGGGGTCAGCATGGACGCCGCGCTGCTGCGCGCCTGCGAGGTACCGCAATTGGATCAGAACCCGCTGGCCCAGGAGATACGCCAGGCCACCATGGAAATCAGGGCCGGCAAGCCGCGGGTCAATGCGCTGAAGGACATGGCGGAGCGGACCATGGTGGACGACATGCGCTCCTTCACCACCATGCTCGCCCAGACCGAGCGCTTCGGGACCAGCCTGAGCCAGGCCCTGCGCTCCTTCTCCGACGACTTGAGAACCAAAAGGAGGCAGGCCGCCGAGGAAGCCGCCGCCAAGACCACCATAAAGCTCATCTTCCCGCTGGTGTTCGCCATCTTCCCCGCCCTGCTGGTGGTGGTCCTGGGCCCGGCGGTGGTCCAGATCTCCAGGGCGTTCAAGTGACCGCACCACGCAGCACCCGAAGCACACTCTCATCCAAGGAGGTGATCCCATGAAAGTCGACTTCAACACGTTCATCCTGCTGATAATCTCCGTCCAACTGGCACTGACTTACGCGAGACTCGCCAAGAAGTAAGCGCCACCTCCCTTGCCGGCATGCAGGACGCCGGCAAGGGGCTCCATCGCCCCCTCCCCCCCGCTAGCCACACGGCTTCCGGGCTCCCCTTTCAACGAGATATGCCGCCTGGGACCCGCATGAAGAGCCCGCGCCACCTGACACGGTACCTGGTCCCACCGATCGCCGACCTGCTCCTGGTCACGCTGCTCTGCGCGCTGTTCTTCACCTCCCCTTCCCCGCTGCTGCTCGATGGAGACACCGGCTTCCACATCCGCGCCGGCGAGGAGATCCTCCGGACCCGCGCGGTCCCCCGCTTCGACATATTCTCGCAGCACGCCCCGGCGCTCCCCTGGACCGCCCACGAATGGCTCGCGGAGGCGGTCATGGCGCTGTCGCACCAGGCCGCCGGGATGAGCGGCGTCGTGGCGCTGTACGCGCTGCTGCTGGCGGTGACCTTCCGGCTGCTGTTTCGCGCCCTGGTAAGCTACCGGGCGGGCATCCTCACGGCGACGGCGGTGACGCTCGCCACCCTCGTCTGCTCGCAGATGCACTGGCTGGCGCGGCCGCACCTCTTCACCTTCCTGTTCCTGGTCGTTTTTCACCACCGGTTGGAGAGCTGGCGCAGAGAGGGGGGGAGGTCCCTATGGCTGCTGCCGCCGCTCATGCTGCTGTGGGTGAACCTGCACGGCGGCTTCGCCGCCGGTTTTCTGCTCCTGGCCGCCTACCTTGCGGGAACGGCGGCGGGGATGGCCGGCGGCACCGGCGATCGCCGCGCCGCACGGAAAAAGGGGGGGGAGCTTGGCGCGGTGCTGCTGGCCTGCCTGGTCGCGGCGCTGGTCAACCCGTACGGGTGGCGCCTCTTGCTGTTCCCGCTCAGGCTCGTCTCGGACCGCTACCTGATGGATCACGTGGCAGAGTTTCTCCCCCCGTCCATTCACGGCTGGCTTCCCTTCAACTGCCTGCTGCTCCTCCTGATCGCCCTCTTCGCGCTGTCGCCGAAAAAAACCGAGCCGACGGAACTGCTGCTGGTGTTGGGCTTTGGCTACATGGCCCTCACCTCCGTGCGCTACATCCCCCTCTTCGGCCTGGTGACGGCACCGGTGCTGGCGGCCCGGCTCGGCGAACTGGGGCGGGAAGGGGGCGGGAGGTGCGGGCGCGCGCTGAGGGAGGTTTCCGTCCGTCTCGGCCGCCTCGAGCGGCGCCCCCTCCCCCCCCTGTGGGGAGCCGTGGCCCTGGCGGTCGTGACGGCGGCCGCAACCGGCGGACTCTTCCACCATGCCTTCGACCGCCGGCTGATGCCCGTGGACGCCTGCGAATTCGTGTTGCGCACCGGAATCAAGGGAAGGGTCTTCAACAGCGACGAGTTCGGGGACTACCTCATCTACCGCGGCTATCCCGACTGCCGGGTCTTCATCGACGGCAGGCTGGACATGTACGGAGCCCGGCGCCTCAGGGAATACAACGAGATCATCGCCTTCCGGCCGGGATGGGACCAGGTGCTGGAGCGCTACGGCATCACCTGGATCATGTTCGAAGCCGATTCCGACTTCGCCAGGTTCCTGCAGCAACGAAGCGAATGGAGACTGGTGTACTCGGATCAGGTCGCCAAGGTCTTCGAGAAAACCGCCGTCCCACGCTAGCCGCCGTCATCGCCGCGAGCTCCACGCCGAGCTTTCGCCTCCCCCCCCCACAAGCGGCACATCGCCCCCCCATTTTCCCCCTCTGTCAGTAAAGATGCCGCGGATCGGGAAATCCCTTGCCTACCACAAAACCACTAAAGTAAGCGCCGCCCTTGCCGATACTATCCTTACACATATAACATTGGTTGTTTCTTTTCAACGTGAAGTCCAGCCAGAACGCGAACCCATTGTAAAGGCGATAAAAATTGGGCAAAAAAGTTTTTGTTAATAATGCAAACATCATCCCCGAAGGCCCCTTTACGGTGGAGCGCGCGCGGGAGTTACACCAGTTCCTGGTGGGGCGCCTTGACGGGGTGACGCCCACCCCGGCACAGACGACCATCGACCTGTCACGGGTGAGCGACATCGACGCCTGCGGTTGCCAGTTGCTCGCGCTTTTTCTGGAAAACCTGAAGCGTCGCGGCACCGCCCCCCTCCTGGCAGCGCCCCCCCCAGCCCTCAGCGAGCAGATCGAGGCCCTGGGCTTCCATGACCTTCTGGCAGCGCAGCCCGAACCGTGAAACAGGTGGAAGAGAGCAAAGGAACCGGCATGGCAACTCCCAAAGGGGAAAACAGCAGCGTCGACCTGAACCGCTTCAACGAAGTCTTCTTCGAGGAGTGCGCGGAGAACCTGGCCGAGATGGAGCAGATCCTCATCTCTCTTGGCGACAGGGAACCCGACCACGAGCAGATGAACGCCATCTTCCGCGCCGCCCACTCCATCAAGGGGGGAGCCGGGATTTTCGGCTTCCAGGACATGACCGTGGTGACGCACGTCATGGAGTCCCTTCTGGACCGGCTGAGAAACCAGGAGATCCCCTTCACTCCCGGCATGATCGACCTCTTCCTCGAGGCCGGAGACGCCATCGCCATGCAACTCGCCTGGCATCGCGAGGGAAAGGCAGTGGACCAGGAGGCCATCGACCGGGTGCGGGCCAGGTTGCAGCAGGTCACCGACACGGGCGCCCATGATCAGGAGGTCGCCCCGGGAACGGGGCAGGAGGCATCTGCCACGCAGGAAGAGGAGTTCCTGCCGCGCCGCTGCCGCCTCGCCTTCACCCCCGATCCCGAGATTTTCGCGAGGGGGATCCGGATGGAGAGCATCATCTCCGAGCTCACGGACCTCGCCGAGCCTGGGGAATTTACCTGCGCCGCGCAGCTCATGGACACCCCCGACCTGGCGGAGCTCGACCCGGAGCGCTGCATCACCCGCTGGGACTTTTCGCTGCTGACCCGCGCCAGCCGCGACCAGCTGCTCGACGTGTTCATGTTCGTGGCGGACGAAGAGCAGCTTCACATCGAGGAGGAGCTCGTGGACCGGCGCGCCCCGGCGGGAGAGCCTGCACCCGAGCAGCCCCTTCTCCCCTCCCCCGGCAGGCGCGCCTACGACGGCAACGAGACCGCTCCCGGCGCCTTCGGCAGGCGCGGCAGCGAGACGGAATCCTCCATCAGGGTCAACGTGACCAAGGTGGACCAGCTGGTGAACCAGATCGGGGAGCTCCTGATCACCCAGGCCATGCTGAGCCAGATCGCGGTGGGACTCGACCCCATCCTGCACCAGACGCTGCAGCGCGGCCTCGCCCAACTGGAGCGCAATACCCGCGACCTGCAGGGAACTGTGATGTCCATCCGGCTCGTGCCGATCAGCATCGTCTTCAACCGTTTCCCGCGCCTGGTGCGTGAAACCGCCGCCAAGCTCGGCAAGCAGGTCGAGCTGAAGACCACAGGCGACAGCACGGAACTGGACCGCGGCCTCATCGAGAAGATCGCCGATCCGCTGGGACACCTGGTGCGCAACGCGCTGGACCACGGGCTGGAGACGCCGGAACGGCGGGCCGCCTGCGGCAAGAGCCCGGTGGGGACACTGCTGCTTTCCGCCTCCCAGGTGGGGGGTAGGATCGTCATCGACGTGACCGACGACGGCGCCGGCCTGAACCGGGAGAGGATCCTCGAGAAGGCGCTCGAGTGCGGCATCCCCTGCTCCGAGAGCATGAGCGACGAGGAGGTCTGGCAGCTCATCTTCGCGCCCGGATTCTCCACGGCCAGCGAGGTGACCGACCTCTCCGGGCGGGGGGTGGGGATGGACGTGGTCATCAAGAACGTCCAGGCCATCGGCGGGCGCGTGCAGATCGTCTCGGAGGCGGGGCGGGGGGCGCGCTTCACCATCAGCCTGCCGCTCACCCTGGCGATCCTGGAGGGTCTCTCGGTCGCGGTCGGGGAGGAGAAGTTCATCATACCGCTCAACATGGTGATCGAGTCGCTGCAACCCAAGGCCGGGCAGTTGAAGAGCGTGAACGGCCGCGAAGTGGTCCAGGTGCGGGGAGAGTACCTCCCCATCATCAAGCTGCACCGCATCTTCAACCTCGAGGCGGAGGTGAGCGAGCCGCAGCGCGGCATCGTGGTGCTGGTGGAGGCGGACGGGGAAAGAGGGGGTATCCTGGTCGACGCGCTCCTGGACGAGCAGCAGGTCGTGGTGAAGAGCATCGAGACCAACTACCGCCGGGTCGAAGGGAGCGCGGGGGCCACCATCCTCGGGGACGGCCGCGTGGCGCTCATCCTGGACCTCCCCGAACTGTTCGCGATGCACAAGAGGCTCTAGAAGTAGCGCAAAGGAGGCAACACATCATGCAGACGGCACAGGGCAACGCGGTGGAACAACAGGCGACGGAGGGGGGTTCGGAATACCTCACCTTCACCCTGGGGAACGAGAGTTACGGGATCGACATACTGAAGGTCCAGGAAATAAGGGGGTACGACTGCGTCACGCGCATCGCCAACACCCCCGCCTTCATCAAGGGGGTCATCAACCTGCGCGGGGTGATCGTCCCGATCGTCGACCTGCGCATCAAGTTCAACGTCGGCGAGGCGACCTACCACGAGTTCACCGTGGTCATCATCATAAACGTGCTGAACAAGGTGGTGGGGATCGTGGTGGACGGCGTCTCGGACGTGGTGGCGCTCCCGGCGGCAAGCATCAAGCCGGCTCCCGAGCTCGGGGCATCGCTCGACACCCGCTACATCACCGGGCTTGGGACCCTGAACGACGAAATGCTGATCCTCGTGGATATCGAAAAACTGATCGGCAGCGACGAGCTGCAAATCGTTGACAGTAGCGTGGAGAATACTCAGAAAGAGGCGGTGAACCTATGAAAACGGTGCGATTCAAAGACTGGAAGATCCTGACCAAGATACTGAGCATCTCGGTGGCCACCATCGTCATGATGGTGCTCGGCGTCATGCTCTACGTGCTCCCCTTCATGCAGAACAAGCTGATGGACGAGAAGATCCAGGCCACCAAGGCGGTGGTCGACGTGGCCTACGACGTCCTGACGGCGAACCAGAACGCGGTGAAGGAGGGGAGAAAGACCCTGCAGCAGGCGCAGGCCGACGCCCTGAAGCAGATCTCCGAGATGAGGTACCAGGGGAACGAGTACTTCTGGGTCAACGACATGGACACCAAGGTGCTCATGCACCCGATCAAGCCGGAGCTGGTGGGCAAGACCCAGTACGACAACAAGGACCCCAACGGCAAAAGGCTCTACGTCGAGTTCGTCAACGTCTGCAAGGAAAAGGGCGAAGGGGTGGTCGACTACATGTGGGCCAAGCCCGGCTCCACGGTGCCGGTCCCGAAGATCTCCTACGTCATGCTGATGAAGGAGTGGGGCTGGATCGTTGGCAGCGGCATCTACGTCGACACCGTCACGGCCGAGATGAACAAGATGAAGTGGCAGATCATCGGCGGCACCGCGCTCCTTGCCGTGGTCATCTTCCTCTTCGCCTGGTTCGTCGCGCGCAAGATCAAGGAGGCGCTCGACCAGGCCATCGCGGCGTCGCGGCGCATCGCCTCGGGCGATCTCACCGCCCACATCACCGTGAACAGCGAGGACGAGACCGGGGAGCTCCTCTCCTCGCTCAAGGATATGAACGAGGGGCTCGCGCACATCGTGGGCGACGTGAGAAACGGCGCCGAATCGATCGCCACGGCGACCGAGGAGATCGCGGCGGGGAACGCCGACCTCTCCCAGCGCACCGAGGAGCAGGCGAGCGCCCTCGAGGAAACCGCCTCCAGCATGGAGGAGCTCACCTCCACCGTGAAGCAGAACGCCGACAACGCCCAGGCGGCGAACCAGCTCGCCATCAATGCCAGCGGCGTGGCGGTCAAGGGGGGCGAGGTGATCAACCGTGTGGTGCGCACCATGGAGAGCATCACCGACAGCTCCAAGAAGATCTCGGACATCATAGGCGTCATCGACGGCATCGCCTTCCAGACCAACATCCTCGCCCTGAACGCCGCGGTCGAGGCGGCGCGCGCCGGCGAACAGGGGAGAGGCTTCGCCGTGGTCGCGGCCGAGGTGAGGAGCCTCGCCCAGCGAAGCGCCGCGGCGGCCAAGGAGATCAAGGCGCTCATCGAGGATTCCGTCTCGAAGGTGCAGGACGGCAGCCGCCTGGTCGAAGAGGCGGGGCGCACCACCCAGGACATCGTCACTAGCATCAAGAGGGTGACCGACATCATGGCAGAGATCTCGGCCGCCTCGCTGGAACAGTCGAGCGGCATCGAGCAGGTCAACACCGCCATCACCCAGATGGACGACGTCACCCAGCAAAACGCGGCGCTGGTCGAGGAGGCGGCGGCCGCCGCCGAATCCCTCGAGGACCAGGCCCAGCAGCTGGTGGCCGTAGTGGCGCGTTTCACCCTGGAGCAGGGAAACAAGGCGGCGCCCCCTCCCTCCTCGGAGAAGCGCAGGTTGACCCACGCGGCGGCAAAGCCCAAGCCCCAGGAAAAAAAGGTGAAACCCGTAGCGATGGCGGCAGGGGGGAAAACGCAGGACCAGCGTCTGTCCCGGGCCTCCGAGTCCGCCGAGGCGGACGATGATTGGAAGGAATTCTGAGCCCCCTAGTACGCACGGAGGTGGCGCGCCACCTGAGGGGGGGGGGAAGCGCCACGGCTAACGGCGCCACGGAGCAGGGGTGGAATAACTTCCAGTACCGCTTCACCGCGGACGACTTCGCCCGGGTGCGCGGCTTCATCTACCGTAACGCCGGGATTTCACTCGCGCCCGGCAAGATGGACATGGTCTACAGCCGGCTGGCGCGCCGGCTGCGGGCCAGGGGGGTGGAGAGCTTCGCGCAGTACCTCGACCTGGTGGAAAGCGGAGATCCCCAGGAAGTGGAGGCGTTCATCAACGCCCTCACCACCAACATGACCTCCTTCTTCCGCGAGCCTCACCATTTCCGGCTTCTTTCCGAGCGCCTGCGCCAGCAGCGGGACCGGAAGCAGGTGACCATATGGAGCTGCGCCTCGTCCACCGGCGAGGAGCCCTACTCCATTGCGATGACGGCGCTGGACGCGCTGCCGGCGGGGGTGGGGGTCAGCATCCTGGCCACCGACATCGACACCAACGTCCTCGGCAGGGGGGACGAAGGGGTCTACCCGGTGGACCAGCTCCCCAAGATCCCGGAACCGTACCGGAAACGCTTCTTCCTGAAGGGTGAGGGAAACAACGACGGGTTCATCAGGGTGAAGGAGGAACTGCGCCGGGTGGTGACCTTCAAGAGGCTCAACCTCCTGGACGAGCAGTGGCCCATGCGCGGGAAGTTCGACTTCATCTTCTGTCGCAACGTGATGATCTATTTCGACCGGCCGACCCAGCTCGCCGTCCTGGAGCGGATCTCCCGGGTGCTGCACCCGGACGGGCTCTTGTTCGTGGGGCACTCGGAGAGCCTGCACCACGCCCAGGAACTGTTCCGGGTCTGCGGCAACACCACCTACGCCTTGAGGAGCTGACGGTGCCGCACAGGAGGAAAACAGGGGGGAAGCGACCGAGGCACCCGGGCCAGGGACGGCTCAGCTACTTCGACCCGGAATTCAAGACGGTGGCGGTGAAGATCGTGGCGGGGGAATTCTACGCCACCGGCGAGGCCGTGGCCATCACCACCCTGCTCGGCTCCTGCGTCTCGGTATGCCTGTACGACCTGGAGCTCGGCGTCGGGGGGATGAACCATTTCATGCTGCCGGAACTGGTCCAGGGAGGGAGCGCCACCCCCTGCTCGGGTGCCTGCGACGACAGCTCCGGAAACTGCGCCCGTTACGGTGCCTGCGCAATGCGTCGCCTTTTGGAGCAGCTCGAGCTTCTCGGCGCCAACCGCAGGCGGCTCGCGGCGAAGATCTTCGGAGCCGGGCGGGTGATGGAGAGCAGCACCGACATCGGCGGCAACAACGCCGCCTTCGCTGTTGATTACCTGAAGAAACAGGGGATACCGATCATCGCCTCGGACCTCGGGGAGTGCTGCCCCAGGAAGGTGATTTTCTTTCCCAAAACCGGCCGCGCCCTGGTGAAAAGGATGCGCGCCCTGCACGCAGGAAGACACTGAATGCCCATAAAGGTGCTGGTAATAGACGACTCCGCCCTGATCCGGTCGCTGTTGACCGAGATCATCAACCAGGCTCCCGACCTCCAGGTGGTGGGGACGGCACCGGACCCGCTGGCGGCCCGGCAGCGCATCAAGGAACTGAGCCCGGACGTGCTCACCCTGGACGTCGAGATGCCCAAGATGGACGGGCTCGCGTTCCTGGAAAAACTGATGAGGCTGCGCCCCATGCCGGTGGTGATGGTCTCATCGCTGACCGAGAAGAGTTCGGCGGTGACCCTGAAGGCGCTGGAACTGGGCGCTTTCGACTTCGTCACCAAGCCGAAGATCGACATCCGCAGCGGGCTTTTGGAGTACGCCGAGGAGCTCACCGAGAAGATCCGCTGCGCCCACGTGGCCTTCAGGAGGAAGGGGGGGGGCAAGGGCACCCCGCAGGTGGAACGGAAGCTCTCCGCCGACGCGGTGCTCCCCAACCGCCACCAGCACTTCTCGACCTCGGAAAAGGTCGTGGCTGTCGGGTCCTCGACCGGCGGCACCGAGGCGCTCAAGGTCTTCCTCACCGCTCTCCCCGCCGACTGCCCGGCCATACTGATCACGCAGCACATGCCCGAGACCTTCACCCGGACCTTCGCGGCACGGCTGGACGGCCTGTGCGCCCTCGCGGTCAAGGAAGCGGAGCACGGCGAGCGGGTGCTCCCCGGCCACGCCTACATCGCGCCGGGGAACCGCCACATGCTGCTCGCCAGAAGCGGCGCCAACTACACCATCGCGCTGGACGACGGCCCGCCGGTATCCAGGCACCGCCCCTCGGTCGACGTGCTGTTTAGGTCCGCCGCCAACTGCGCCGCGGACAACAGCCTCGGCATCATCATGACCGGGATGGGGGACGACGGCGCCGCGGGGATGCTGGAGATGCACAGCGTGGGTGCGAGGACCTTCGCCCAGGACGAGGAGAGCTGCGTGGTGTTCGGGATGCCGCGCGAGGCGATCGCCCGGGGAGGGGTGGACGAGGTGGTGCCGCTATCAGACATGGCGGGACGGCTGATGGGATGGCTCGCCTCGCACGGCAAGCGCAGCTTCAGGGTGTGACGCGGGGGATGACGACCGCAACCGGGAGAAGAACGTGAAGGTCCTGAAGGCAGCACGCGACAAGATATCGATCCTCCTCCTGGTCAGCGCGGTGACCGTGGCCCTGGTGATGATGGTCGCCAACCACCTCATGCTGGACCAGATCAGCCAGGAGGCGGTGCGCCAGGCCAACAGGCAGCAGGAAAGCAGCATGATGGCCTTCTGGGAGCAGATGAACCGTCGCGGGCGGAACTTCCACATCGAAAACGGCAAGATGATCCTCGGCGACTACTACGTCCTCAACGACGACAACGAGATACCGGACAAGATCTTCTGCATCACCGGCAGCAGGGCCACCATCTTCATGGGGGACACCCGGATCGCCACCAACGTGCTCAGAAAGGACGGCAGCAGGGCGATCGGGACCAGGCTGACGGGCCCGGCCTACGACGCCATCTTCAAGGAGGGTATCCGGTACCGCGGCGAGGCCGACATCCTCGGCGCCCCGTACTTCACCGCCTACGATCCGATACGGGATATGAACGGAAAGGTCATCGGCGCCCTGTTCGTGGGGGTGAAACAGAGCGAATACCTGGCGCGTTACGACCGGATCAACCTGAAGATCGGGCTCATCAACTGGGCGCTGGCGGCGGTATTCGTGCTCTGCGCCGTCATCCTTGGCCTGGACCGCAAGCGCTCCGAGAGCGAGATCAAGAAGCAGCTTCACTTCCAGCAGCTGCTCTTGGACACCATACCGAGTCCGATCTTCTCCAAGGACGCCCGGGGACGCTACAACCTGTGCAACAAGGCCTTTCAGACCTACGTCGGGCTTAGCCGCGAACAGCTTCTGGGGCGCTCGGTGTTCGATCTGTGGGACCGGGAACTGGCCCAGAAATATCACGACATGGACCAGGAAATCATGCAGACGCCTGGGACCCAGATCTACGAGTCCCAGGTGCGCTACGCGGACGGCAGCGTGCGCGACGTGATCTTCCACAAGGCGGCGGTCAGGGATGAAGACGGTGTCCCCGGCGGACTGGTCGGGGTGATACTGGACATCACCGAGCGCAAGACGGTGGAGCGGGAGAGCAGGCGGATCGAGGCCCAGAAGCACCATTCGCGCATGATCGAGTCCCTGATGATCCAGTTGAACCACGACCTGAACACGCCGCTCACCCCGCTCTTCGCCCTGATGCCGTTGATTCGGAGCAAGGTGACCGATCCGGGCGTGGAACGGATGCTGGAGATCTGCCAGCAATGCATCAACCAGATCCAGGGGCTGGCAGGCAAGGCGCTCGATCTGGTACGGATCTCCGCGAGCCAGCCCCGGCTGATCCCGGTGAGCCTCTACGCCGCCGCCGACAGCGCACTGACCGACATGTCGGCGTCCCTGGCGCAGCGGAGTGTGATCTGCTGCAACGCGATCGACCCGGAGTTGCAGGTGCTGGGGTCGGCGGAGCAGCTGACGCTGCTGTTCAGAAACCTCCTCAGTAACGCCGCGCGCTACGCCGCCCAAAACGGCAAGGTGGTCGTGTCCGCCGTCCGCAAGGGAGAAGAGGTCGAGGTATCGGTCCAGGATGACGGCATCGGGCTGAACCAGGAGCAGCTCGCCCGGGTGTTCGACGAGTTCTACAAGGCCGATGCCGCGCGGCACGACCTGAACACGCAGGGGCTCGGGCTGGCCATCTGCCGCAGGATCGTGGCCAACCACGGCGGGAAGCTCTGGGCTACGAGCGCCGGGGCCGATAGCGGCACCACCATGTTCTTCACCCTGAAGCAAGCCGGGCACCAGGAGCCGCCGGCCGCAGCGGACGAAACAGTCGAGGCGAGTTACCAGATATGAAGCCACTGTCGATGTCACAACTGAAAACCCGCATCGGCGTCGCCGTCGGCACCGCGATCACCGCCGTGATCGGCATCTTCGCCCTGGGAGGGAGCGGGTCCCCGGCCGGGGTGCCGCTGCAGCAGTCCGCGCTGATCCTCGTGCTCTGCGTTGTGATCGTGATACTGACCCGCATCCTGTTCGCCCACCTGACCCGCCTGGAGCAGACGCAGCGGATCATCCAGGGGCAGCAGGCGGAACTCGCACTCAAGGCGGCGCAGATAGACGCAGCAAACGACTGCATCATACAGACCGACGAGGACGGGCGGCTGCTCTACTTCAACCAGGCGCTCTGCCGGCTGACGGGGTACGCACCCGGGGAACTGGCCGGGGGGCGCCTGCAACAGCTGAAACCGCCCGAGTTGGCGGAGAGCGAGGAGCTCACCGTAGCCAGGCTCAAGGAATGCGGAGAGGCCAGCTTCGAGAGCGCCTACCTCGCCAAGGACGGCACGGTGATCCCGACCGAGGTCCGGGCACGCGTCATGGAGAGCGACGGGCGCACGCTGATCCTCAGCATCGCGCGGGACATCACCCAGAGAAAGCACGCCGAACAGCGTGAGCGCAGCCGGCTGAAGGCGCTGGAGCGGATCGCCACCGACGCGGAGCTGCAGGAGCTCCTGGTGGACGTGGTGCAGTTCGTCGAGGACTGCCTGCCGGGCGCGCTCTGCTCCATCCTCCTCGTCGACGAGTCGGGCACCAGGCTGCGCCACGGCTGCGCCCCCTCGCTCCCGGCCGGGTACAACCAGGCGGTGGACGGATTGAGGATCGGTAACGGCAAGGGGTCGTGCGGGACGGCGGCGTTTTTGAGGAGGCGCGTGGTGGTCGAGGACCTGGAGCCGCATCCGTACTGGCACAACTTCCAGCCGGCGCGGGACGCCGGGCTCAGGTCCTGCTGGTCCGAGCCGGTGTATGCCAGCAACGGCACCCTATTGGGAACACTCGCGGTGTACCACCGGGAACCGCGCGCGCCGGGCGACGAGGACATCCAGCTGCTGGAGTCGGCGGCCCACCTGGCCGGCATCGCCATCAGCCGGGTGCGCGCCGACGAGGGACGCCACCTGCTGGAGGAGCAGCTGCGCCACACCCAGAAAATCGAGGCGGTGGGGCAGCTGGCCGCGGGCGTGGCCCACGACTTCAACAACCTGCTGACACCGATCATCGTCTACGCCGACATGCTGCTCAGGATCTCCCCCGAGGGAAGCCCGCAGACCCGCATGATCCAGTCCATGAGCTCGGCGGCCCACAAGGCGAGCGACCTGACCCAGAAGCTGCTCTCCTTCGGACGCAAGCAGGTGCTGCACATGAGCCTTCTGGACCTGAACGAGGTGATCACGTCGTTCAGGGAGATCATGCGCGCGACGGTGAGGGACAACGTCCGGATCGACCTTCTGCTCTCCCCCGGCGCCGCCAAGGTGCAGGCGGACCGCGGCCAGCTGGAACAGGTGCTCTTGAACCTCATCCTGAACGCCCAGGACGCCATCGAGGGGAGCGGCTCCATCTGCATCGAGACCGGCCACCTGATACTGGACGAGGAGTTCCACCGGCAGCATCCGGTCGCCAAGCCCGGCCACTACATCCTGCTCGCCTTCAGCGACGACGGCTGCGGCATGACCGAGGAAACGCTCAGGCACATGTACGAGCCGTTCTTCACCACCAAGGAGAGCGGCCGTGGCACCGGTCTTGGCCTCGCCACGGTCTACGGCGTCATAAAGCACCACGGCGGCTGCATCGACGTCAGGAGCCGCCCGGGGGAAGGGACCAGGTTCGCCATCTACCTCCCCGCCAGCGCGAGTACGGCCGAGCCGATCCTGCGTCCCTCCGCCGGGATCGCCCCCCCCGAGCATGACAGCACGGAAAGGACGATCCTGCTGGTCGAGGACAACCAGATGATCCGCGAGGTCGCCGCCGACCTGCTCGCCTCGTTCGGCTACCGGGTCCTGGTGGCGGAGACCCCATCCCGGGCGCTGGAGCTGGCTGCGACGGAGGAGCAGGGAATCGACCTTCTGGCGACCGACGTGATCATGCCGGAGATGACCGGTCCCGAGCTGTACGAGAAGCTGCAGGAACGCCACCCCGCGCTGCCGGTGCTCTACATCTCGGGGTACACCAACACGGTGGTCCCGCAGGACGAAAAGCTGCGCCAGGAGGCGATCTTCCTCGCCAAGCCGTTCACCCTGGAGCAGTTCATGGCCAGGATCAATGAAATGCTGTACCATGTGAAGCCGCCCCGGGAGGAGCCCCCGCCGCTGGACCACCGGGCCATGGCCCAGCTCATCGAAACACAAGGCGCGCCCGCGCCGCAACAGAAGGAACCGCAATCATGAACAGACGGGTAATGATCGTAGACGACAACGAGTACGTGAGGGCATCGGTGGATATCATCTGCGAGTCCGCGCAACTCGAGCTGGCCAGCGCGGCCAGCGGTCCCGAGTGCCTGGAGCAACTGGAGGCGGGATTCCGGGGGGTCATCCTCATGGACATCATGATGCCCGACATGGATGGCTGGGACACCATCAGGGAGATCGTGGAACGGGGGATGTATCCCGGCAACGTGATCGTCATGCTGACCGGCATGGGGGAGCCCGACTCCAAGATGGAGGGGCTGCAGGAGTACGTGTCGGACTACATGACAAAGCCGTTCAGCCCGGACGAGCTGCTGGATTCCATCGAGTACTACCTCACCCTGCTGAACGCGCCGGTGGCTCATGACTAGCAAGAACCTGGTGGTTATAGGCGTCTCCACCGGAGGGCCGCTGACGCTCAAGGCGCTGTTCAGGGAACTGCCGCCGCTGGACGCCGCCTTCCTCATCGTGCTGCACATCACGCCGCAGATGGACTACCGCATCGCCCAGGGGCTGAATGCGGCCGCGTCCATGCCGGTGAAGCTGGCCGAGGACGGCGAGTACCTCAAAAGCGGCCACGTCTACATGGCGCCGGGAGGACTCCACCTCCAGTTGACGGGAAACAACCGGGTGGTTCTTTGCGAGGGGCCGAGGGTAAACTACGTGCAGCCGGCCGCGGACGTCACCATGCTCTCCCTGTCCAGGCCGTTACGAGGCAAGCTGATCGGCATCGTTTTGACCGGCATGGGGCGTGACGGCGCCGACGGGATCCGGCACATCCACGAGATCGGCGGCATCACCATGGCCCAGGACCAGCAGTCCTCCACCATCTACGGCATGCCCAAGGCGGCCGCCCAGACCGGTGCCGTCGACTACGTCCTTCCCCCCCAAAAGATCGCCGGCAAGCTGATGGAACTCCTCAAACCGGCCTGAGGCAGGCTAACGCTCCCCCTGCCGCTCCCCCGGGGCATGTTCCAGCAGGAAATCGACGAAGGCGCGGTTGGCGAGCGAGAGGTAGGTATCCTTCTTCCAGGCTATGAGCAGGTCGAGGGACAGCGGGGGATCGAAGGAGACCGCGGCGAGATCGGCATCCTCGGCCACCACCATCTTCAGGAAGATCGAAATCCCGGTACCGTTTCGCACCAGCGACTTGACCAGCGAGAAGAGGTTGGTCTCGAAGATGATCCTGGGCGCGCCGCCGATTCCCTTGAGTGCCTCGAGGAAGAACTCCCTGATGTAGTACCCCTCCTTGTAAAAGACCAGCGGTTCCCCGATGAACTCGGCGAGGGTAACCGCGGAGCGGCCGGCGAAGGGATGCCCCAGCGGCACGCAAACCACGATCTCCTCGCGCAGGAAACGGCGCACCTCCAAGGTCGGGGGAAAGGCCGCGCTCCCACCCCCCGCCACCACCCCCATGTCCAGCTCCCCCTCCCCTATCATCTTCTGTATCCGTCCCGACCCCTCCCCGAGCACCGAGATGCTCAGCTGCGGGTATGCCCTCTTGAAATCCCTGAAGATGTCCGGAAAGAAGTAGGCGCTTATCATCGGGGTGATGCCGATCCTCACCTCCCCCCTGCTGAGCCCCTTCAATTCGGCCATCTCCAGCTCCGCGCCGCGCAGGTCGTCGAGAATCCGCCTGGCGTGGGAAAGGAAGATCTCCCCCTCCGCCGTCAGCGACACCTTCTTGTCCTGGCGGTTGAAAAGGACCAGGTCGAGTTCCTCCTCGAGCTTCTTCACCGCCATGCTGACGGCGGGCTGGGCGATGCGCAGCGATTCGGCCGCCTTGGTGAAGTTGGCGAGCCGCGCCACCTCCACGAAATACCTCAACTGCCTGATGTCCATGCCGCCTCCATTCATAACAAATAGCTATCGAAGCGATAAGCATTATATATTTTTCTTATGGAACGGCAATCGCTATAGTTGCTTCCAAGGGCGGTCAGAAACAGGGAGAACCAATGGGATCCATCAAGAGCGGCACCAAAAGATACCGGCAGATCAACTGGGCATTCTTCTTCGCCGGGTTTGTCACCTTCATCACACTCTACGACGTGCAGCCGCTGTTGCCGGTTTTCACCCGCGAGTACGGCGTCAGCGCCATGTTCGCGAGCCTCCCGCTTTCCGTCTCCTCCTGCGCCCTCGCCATCTCCATGCTGTTCGCCGGCACCATCTCCGAGACGCTCGGGAGAAAAACGGTGATGGTGGCGTCGCTGCTCACCACGTCCGTCCTGGCCTATCTGACCTCCCAGACCCACAGCCTCGAACAGCTGGTCGTCGTGAGGTTCCTGCAGGGAATCGCGCTGGCCGGGCTTCCGGCGGTGGCGCTGGCCTATCTCAGTGAAGAGATCGCTCCGGCCTCGCTCACCTCCGCCATCGGGCTCTATATCAGCGGCAACGCCATAGGCGGCATGACCGGCAGGATCTTCACCGCCACCATGGCGGAGGCCACGTCCTGGCGCACCGCCCTTGCCGTCATCGGCGCGGTCTGCTTCGCCCTCAGCCTGTATTTCGCCAAGAGCCTCCCCTCCTCCGAAAACTTCAAGAAGCGCCCTTTCGCGGTGCGTTACCTGTTCAGCTCCCTGTACCGGCAGTTGCAGGACCCGGGGCTGCTCTGCCTGTACGGGATCTCCTTCCTGATCATGGGGAGCTTCGTGACGCTGTACAACTACATCACCTTCCGGCTTCTGGGAGCGCCGTACCACCTCCCGGCCTCGCTGGTGAGCCTGATCTTCCTGGTCTACATGCTGGGATCCTTCAGCTCCTCCATGATCGGGGTGCAGGTGGAGCGTTTCGGGCGCAGCCGGATGCTCTTTCTCACCATAGGCACCATGGTCGCCGGGGCGCTTTTCACCCTGAGCCGCGACCTCGGCACCATCGTCACCGGGATCGCCATCTTCACCTGTGGCTTTTTCGGCGCCCACACCATCGCCTCCAGCTGGGTGGGTAGCCGCGCCAGGACCGCCCGTGCGCAGGCCGCCTCCCTCTACCTCTTCTTCTACTACCTCGGCTCCAGCATCTCCGGCACCGCCGGCGGCGTGTTCTTGAGCTCCTTCGGCTGGCACGGCGTGGTGCTCCTGATAATGGGGCTTTTGGGGGCGGGGCTGGTGCTATTGAAAGTACTCACCAGCTGCGCCGACGCCGACTGCCCCGCCCGCGGCGCAGTTGCCACCCTCGACGTGCTTCGCAGTTAACCCCTCAAGTTCCGTTGCTGCATGCCGATAAATGCCTCAGAAGTCAGGAGGAGCAAAGCATGCAGGAACTCATTCGTGTAGCGGACGGGGTAGCCATTCCCCTGGAAATGTTAGGAACCTGGGACAAGGTTTCCGAGTTGGCCTCGAAATACGGTCGCGTCTTCGAGGCCGACCTCGGGCGGCTCGGATTCAACCTGCGCCCCATTTACCATCTGAACAACTACATCGGCGGCGAGCAGGCCATAGCCTTTGGCACAGCCACCTCGTCGAGGCTGCAGTTCGTGCTCCGTCCCGACATCTACAAAGCCATGGTAGGGAGCGTAGTCCACTGAACTCCGCGCCAGGCGGGGGAGCCGTCGCCCGACTCCCCGCTTGCCTCCCGCACCGTCCGCCCCCGCTCGCCCCCCGGTTCACTCCTTCCCCTCCGTCCCATCCTTCCCATCCTTCCCATAACTCCCATCATTCCCATGCTTCCCGCAGCTTCCATCAAGACTCTCCCCCCACAAGACAAAAAAGATCCCCAAACCCACAAACCCGGTTTTTATGACTTAGGTCAAGGTCGCTGTCAGCATTAGCCGCTAGAGTCACATCATCGAAGCGGCACACAGGAGCCGGGGGCTGCCATAAGGCCCGCTTCAACAGATTAAGCTTAGCCAGGAGAAACGATGAAGACCTTTTTGAAGAACCTTTTCGGTATGACCACCTCAACTCAAACAAACGCTAAGGAGGAAGTGATGGACAACATGTTTTGCTACCAGTGTGAACAAGCCGCCAACGGCGGTTGCTCCAAAGTCGGTGTCTGCGGCAAGAAGCCGGAAGTAGCGGCTCTGCAGGACCTGCTCATCTACAGCCTGAAAGGGATCGCCTTCTGGGCCAACCTCGCCCGCGAAAAAGGCGCCAAAGATGCAGCCATCGACCGCTTCATGCTGGACGGCCTCTTCACCACCGTGACCAACGTCGACTTCGACGCCGAGGAAATCGCCAAGCTGGTACGTGAAGCAGCCACCCTGCGCAACCAGGCACAGGCACTGTACGAGAAGGCCAACGGCGCCCCCTACACCGGCACCGTACCCGAGGCTGCGCAGGCGTTCCACGCCGGCACCACCTCCGAGCTGGTCGCACTGGGCGCCAAGCACGGCGTCAAGAGCGAAGAGATCGACGCCGACGTCCACTCCGTGAAAGAAATCCTCATCTACGGCATGAAAGGGTACGCAGCTTACGCCCACCACGCATTGGTGATCGGTCTCGAGAACGACGAGATCTACGCCTTCACCCACAAGGCGCTGGCAGCCACCCTCGACCTCACCCTCGGCCTCATGGACTACGTCGGCCTCTCCATGGAGTGCGGCAGGATCAACCTGGTCACCATGGAACTGCTCGACAAGGCCAACACCGACAGCTTCGGCCACCCGGTACCGACTCCGGTACAGCTCGGCACCAAGGCGGGCAAGGCAATCCTCGTTTCCGGCCACGACCTGCGCATGCTCGAAGAGCTCCTGAAGCAGACCGAAGGCAAAGGGATCAACATCTACACCCACGGCGAAATGCTCCCCGCCCACGGCTACCCGGGTCTCAAGAAGTACGCCCACCTGGCCGGCAACTTCGGCGGCGCATGGCAGGATCAGGCCAAGGAATTCGTCGACTTCCCCGGCGCCATCATCTTCAACACCAACTGCATCCAGCGCCCGGCCGAGAGCTACAAAGACCGCCTCTTCACCTGGGGACTGGTCCAGTGGCCGGACGTCAAGAACATCAACGGCTGGGACTTCTCCCCGGTTATCGAGAAGGCGCTCTCCCTCCCCGGCTTCGAAGAGGCCCCGGGCAAGGAGATCCTCACCGGCTTCGGGCACAACGCGGTCCTCGGCGTGGCCGACAAGGTCATCGACGCGGTGAAAGCGGGTCAGATCCGTCACTTCTTCCTGATCGGCGGCTGCGACGGCGCCAAAACCGGCCGTAACTACTACACCGAGTTCGCCGAGCAGGTACCGTCCGACTGCGTCATTCTCACCCTGGCCTGCGGCAAGTACCGTTTCAACAAGCTCGACTTCGGCGACATCGGCGGCATTCCGCGCCTTCTGGACATCGGCCAGTGCAACGACGCCTACTCCGCGATCCAGATCGCCGTGGCTTTGGCCGGCGCCTTCAACTGCGGCGTCAACGACCTGCCGCTCTCCTTCATCCTCTCCTGGTACGAGCAGAAGGCGGTGGCTATCCTCCTCACCCTGCTCCACCTGGGCGTGAAGAACATCAAGCTGGGACCGAGCCTCCCCGCCTTCATCACCCCGAACGTGCTGAACTTCCTGGTCGAGAACTTCAACATCGGCCCGATCGGCACCGCCGAAGGCGACCTGAAGCAGATCCTCGGGTAATCGAGCAAATCGCAGCATGAACAAAAAGGCGGCCCCGGTAACAGTACCGGGGCCGCCTTTTTCTATTCGCTCTTCCCTACGGAGGGGGGGATCTTCGCACCTGCTCCCCCTCCCTAACCTTCCCCTCCGGGGAGGGAGCTCTACTTCTCCTCTTTGCTCTCTTCCGGAATGGCTTCCGTCACGCTCTCGCAGATGATCTTCTTGCTGTCCCGCATGTCCGAGTATTTGAACCCGCCACCGAGCGTGGTGGGCGAGCAGACGTTGTCAGGCGAATTGGCGTTCACGAGGCAGATCGCGCAGGTCACGGTCGGATTATCGGTGAGTTTCTCCACCTCCTCGACCAGGCCTTTACTGTGCAGATAGCAGATGTGTTGCTCATGATCGCCTGCACAGACACAAGTCACTTTTGTTTCCATCACTTCCCCCTGGGTTGTCTCCGGTTGGTCCGGCTGAACTACCGGCACATCAAATATGCTATTCCTTTTCACTCTCTATGTCATCCGGCAGCGGTCCCTGACTGCGGATCATTTCTGCATCGGCTTTTTCTTCTGTTTGAGCGCTTCCTTGAGCCGCTGCTGCGCCTGGGCGATCAGCATCTGCTGCGTTCCTTCGCCGCTCTCACCCTCTGCCGGCTGGCGCTGCAGGTAGCTCCCGTCCCCCTGCATGTCCCACGCTGAACGGTGGTCCGCATCGTGACAGTCGAGGACGGTCCTCAACTCCGAGGTCAGCTCCGGCGCCGTGACCGGACAGAGAACCTCTACCCGCGCCTCGAGGTTTCGCTTCATGGCGTCGGCGGAAGATATGAAGTATTCCTCCGCGCCGCCGTTTCTGAAGTAGTAGATCCGGGAATGCTCCAGGAAACGCCCGACGATGCTCACCACCCGGATGTTATCCGAGAGCCCCGGGATGCCCGGTCGCAGCCGGCAGGTGTCCCTTACATACAGGTCGATCTTCACTCCCGCCATCGAGGCGCGGTAGAGCGCCTTGACGATGTCGCCATCCTCGAGCGCGTTCATTTTGAACCGGATCAGCCCGCCGCCGCTTTCCTGGTGCAGCGCGACCTCCCGCTCGATGCGGGTCAGGAGGGCCTTCTTCAACAGCTTGGGCGCGGGCATGACCGCGCGGTAGTTGCGTTTGGCGGTGAAGCCCGTGGTCAGGTAGTTGAAGAGTTCGGTGACATCCTGGGCGATGGTGTCGTCACAGGTTATGATCCCGACGTCGCTGTAGATACGGGCGGTTTCGGTATGGTAGTTGCCGGTGCCGATGTGGACATAGCGCCTGAGTCCCTGGAAGTCCTGGCGCACCACGAGGATCACCTTGCAGTGGGTCTTCAGCCCGACCACGCCGTAGGTGACGTGGATCCCCGCCTCCTCCATCACCTCGGCCAGGTGGATGTTGGTCGCCTCGTCGAAGCGCGCCTTCAGTTCCACGACCACCGCCACCTGCTTGCCGTTTTGCGCCGCCTGCACCAGCGCATCGATGATGCGCCCCTGGATCGAGGTGCGGTACAGGGTCATCTTGATGGCGCGCACCTTGGGATCGTTGGCCGCCTCGCGCAGGAAGCGCTCGACGGAGGTGGAAAAGGAGACGTACGGGTGCTGCAACAGGAGCGAGCCCATGTCGCGGATGGTGTGAAAGATGTTCCTCTCGGCAGGAAGTTGCGGGTGGTCGATCGGGTGGTGCGGCGGGTCGTGCAACCGCGGGTAGTCGAGTTTGGAGATCTCGAAGAGGTCGCGCAGGGCGAGCATACCCGAAACCTCCAGGACGTCGTTTTCCTCGTCCAGTTCCAGTTCGGCAGCCAGCCGGCCGCGGTGCAGCGGCTCCATCCCCGCCCCCACCTCGAGCCGCACGATCGGCGCGAACTTGCGCTCCTTCAACTCCGACTCGATCATCGACATCAGATCGTCCGCCTCCTCCTCGTCCTTTTCGGTGTTGGCGTTGCGGGTGACCCGGAAGATCTCGCAGGAGACGATGAGCATCCCCGGGAAGAGCATGTCCAGGTTGTTCATCATGACCTGCTCGATGGGGATGAAGTGATCTCCCTTGCCGACCCGGATGAAGCGGGGCGTACCCAGGCCGATCGGCACCTTGACCCGCGCCAGGGAGTGCTCCCGCGATTTCGGGTAGCGCAGCGTCACCAGGAGGTTGAGCGAAAGGTTCGAAATGAACGGGAAGGGGTGGGCCGGGTCGATCGATTGCGGCGTCAGGAGCGGGTAGATATTGGTGTAGTAGTGCTCGCGCAGCAGCTTCTTCTCCTTGGGCGTCAGGGTGTCGTAGCTCTCGATGACGATCCCCTTCCCTTCCAGGAGTTCCCTCACCTCGCGGAAGGCTTCCCTCTTGGCCGCCTCGATCTCGCGGACCGAGGCGTTGCATTCGGTTACCTGCTGGCGCGGCGTCCGGCCGTCCAGCGTCAGCTCGTGCAATCCGGCGCCGATCTGCTGCTTCAGGCCGCCGATCCTCTTCATGGCGAATTCATCGAGGTTGGAGCTGACGATGGCGATGAATTTCAGCCGCTCCAGCAGCGGGGTACGCTCGTCCGTCGCCTCGTGCAGCACCCGGCGGTTGAACTCGAGCCAAGTCAGCTCGCGGTTGAGGTACCAGCGGCTCTCGGCCAGATCGAACTCCGGCTGCTCCGGGCCGGCCGGCCCTTTCGGTTTGGGAGGCTGCTTCGCGCCCGCCTTGGCTGCCTTCGGCTTGACCGTCTTGACCGACTTCGGCCTGACCGTCTTGGCCGCCTTGGGCTTGACCGCCTGCGGCTTGGTCGCGTCGGGATTGGTAATCTTGGGCTTGGCAGCCTTGGCCGTTTTCGCAGCCTTGGCAGTTTTCGTCGCCTTGGCGGCTTTGGGGTCCTTGGTTGCCTTGACGCTTTTGACAGCCTTGGGAGCTTTCACCGCCTTTGACGCCGTATCGCTCTTGGCTTTGCCTGTCTTGCCGCGTTTGTCCTGCTTCGGCGCCTTCTGCTTCACCCCTTTGTCGTGCGGGGCGGAGATGACAGTCACATTGGCATCGATGAAGTGAGGATTACTCTCTAAAGGATGATCCGGCGCCTCAACGTCCTGGACCGGAAGCATTTGCTGGATATCGAGCACACTCTGAAGAGGAGACTCCTGCTCATTTACCAGTTGGAAGACATCCTCTTCTTGCTCGATGTTTTGGGGTACGACAAGCTTGGTCTCCATGACCTTAGATCTCCGGCTTATAGGATGATAATATTCTTACACTATTATGTGAGTAAGGCAACCGATGCCGCTTTTTGAGTGCCCGGAACAGAGAAAGGCCCCCGCCGGTTCTGTTGCCTCTTTCCGGTCGGGGGCCTTTTCCTGTCGCCGATGATGCTTTTTATTCCACAGGCGGGATCTTCCGCGCCCGGGCCGCCCTCTTTCTCAGTATCTTCATAACGTCAGTCGAACTCAGCTCTCTCTCCTTCTGTTGGCGCCGCTCCACGATGACCACAACGGGTGCTTCCTCCTTCGTGCCATCCTTCTCGCCCATGGTCCACCTCCAGCTGCGGCGGCATCCGCGTCGCAGCGTCCGGTTAATGATGATCATTTTATCTTCATTGCCTCTCCTCGCCACCCTCCGCGCCAATTTGCTTATCCCGAGGCTCCCTCTATACTGCTAGGGTCGCAATCCACGCAGCCTCCCAAGGAAGCCGATGAAGATACTCCTTTTGGCGATGCCGGACGCCGCCAACAACTTCCATCGCATCATCAAGGTGCCCAACCTGGGGCTCTGCTCCATCGCCGCCCAGCTCAAGCTGCACGAGGTGAAGGTCGTGGACCTGGTGCTGGTGCACCGGAACATCCAGGCGTGGCTGCAGCGCTTCCTGCACGATTTCCGGCCTGACGTGATCGGCATCAGCAGCATGAGCTTCCAGTACGAAAGCGCGCTGAGGGTGATGTCGATTTGCCGCACCTTTCTCCCCCACACCACGCTGGTGCTGGGAGGGTATCACGCCACCCTCTCGTACCGGGAGCTCACTCACGACTCTCCCCCTTTTGATTTCCTGCTGCGCGGTGAGGGGGAGCAATCTTTCCCGGCGCTTTTGGAGGCGCTGGACGGACAGCGTACCCTCTTCGATGTACCCGGACTATCCTGGCGCCACAATGGCGCGTTCATCCATAACACGGCCGGACCGCTGCTCGATGTCGCGCGGCTACCACTACCCGAGCGCGACGCCCGCGTGCTCGACGGCTTCACCTATTTCGACCGCAAACTCGACTGCGTCGAGACCTCCCGCGGCTGCACCATGACCTGCACCTTCTGCTCCATTACCGGGATGTACGGGACCAGTTTCCGCTGCTACGGCATTGAGCGTGTCATCGCCGACTTGAAGGAGCTGCAAAAGCGGGGCACGCGGACCGTGCTGCTGGTCGACGACAACATCACCCTGGACAGCCAACGCTTTACCAGCCTTGCCCGTGCCATCGTGGAGCACGGACTGAACAGCATGGAGTACCTGGTGCAGGCTTCGGTCGCCGGCATCGTCGCAGATCCCGAACTGATACCGGCGCTGGCCCGGGCCAATTTCGCCATGGTGTTTCTCGGCATCGAGTCGGTGCTTCCTCAAAACCTGGCTCTTTTTCAGAAGGGGGATATCAGGGAAAAGACGGAGCGGGCGGTACGCCTGCTGCGGCAGCATGGCATCGGCGTGATGGGTGGGTTCATCATCGGCAACCCGGACGACGGGCCGGAGGAGATCCGGGAGGTGTTCCGCGCCTCGCGCAGGCTCGGCATCGACCTTCCCTACGTGCAGTGCGTGACCCCGTATCCCGGCACCAGGATCAGGGAAGAACTGCTGGAGGCGGGCCTGGTGACCAATCCCGACCGCCTGAGCAGGTACACCGGGTTCATGTGCAATGTGAGGACGAAGCGGCTCAGCGTAGGGCAGTTGAACAGGATCATGAACTGGGAAAACCTGAAGGCTTTTTTCAGCCCCTCCATGTTCATCGGCAACTACTTCGTCAGGAAGCGTGAGAAAGGTGCGCTGAAGGTGCTCTTGAACAACCTCGACCTGGTCCGGGGATTCTTCACCGGCGACCAGTTCCGCTCCCGGCACAGGTTTTAAGGACTCTAACGGCTCTAACGGCTTTAACGGACGTTCTAGGTTCTATGTTCTACGTTAAAGTTCCCAGCCCTCCAGCGGCTGCCTTCAGACCTTCCTCAGCAAGCACGCATGTGCGGAGAGACCGGCACCATAGGCGAGCAGGACGCACCACTCGCCGGCGGGCATCCCCTCCTGCAGCATCTCTTCCAGCACGAACCACACGGTCGGCGAGGACATGTTGCCGTACTGGGAGAGTACCTTCCGTGTCGCCCGGAGCCGCTCTTCCGGGATTCCCACCTGGTCCCGCACCGCATTGATCACCTTCTCTCCGCCCGTGTGCAGCGCCCATCCGCCGATATCGCTCTTGGCGACGGGGGACGCTTCGAGCAGATCGTCCACCACCTCGGCCGCCGCCTTGCCGACCAACCCGGGGAGGTCGGTCGACAACTGGTTGTGCAACTCCCCCCCCTTGTGCACGAACCGGATCGCCTCCCGCTGCTCCGGCACGTAACGTCCGGCGGATCCGTACAACTCGAACCCGGACGGCTTTTCCCACAGCACCGCCGCCGCGGCCCCGTCTCCAAAGAGCGCGTTGGAGAGGATGAGGCTCAGGTCGTTCCCCATCTGAAAGGCGGCGCTGCAGATCTCCACCGCGACGCTCACCACCACCCCTCCCGTCATCCTCAGCATGGACTCGGCAACCTGCAGGTTGGGGATGGCGCCGCCGCACCCACTGCCGACGAGATCGTACAGCCTGGCGCGTGGGGAGAGCCCCATCCGCTGCGCCAGATAGGTCGAGATCCCGGGACAGATGTATCCGGTACAGGTATTGACCACGAGCCCCTTCACCTGCTGAACCGTCACCCCCGCCGTTTCCAGCGCCTTGGTTACCGCCTCGGCCGCGAGGCTGATGGACTGCTCCGTGAAGCGCGCCACCCGCTGGTCTTGCGTTTCGCTGAAGATGCGGGCGGGGTCGTCCACGGCGAAGTGCCGCTTCTCGATGCTCGGATGCTCGAAGGTAGCTCGGATCAGCCCCATGCTTCTCGGCGTGAGCGTTTCCCTGAAATGCTCACGAACCAGGTCGGCGGTGACCCTCTGGCACACACTGAAGCGCGGCACGGCGGACGCTATCGATGCGACGTACGCTCTCGCTCCCGGGGACTCCCCCCCGGTAATGGCTGCATCGCTCATTCTCCCCTCCTTTCGGCAACGCCCCAGAGCGCACCGGAGTACATGTCATTGAACGCGGCGTCGTATAGCCGCAGCATCTCCTGCCGGTACCGTTCATCCACCCGCACTGCTTCCCTGCTCCAGCGTTCGCAGTAGCCGCACCGGGAGCAATCGCCGCTCCGGCAGTCGATCTCTCTCATGCCGTCCAGGAAGCCGTCCAGAAGCCGGTTGTCGATAAAGACCGGGTCCCAGGGAAGGCCGGCCAGCAGGCCGCGCTTCTCCGCCAGCCGCTTGAGGCGGAGCAGCCCCGTCTGGCTGACGGCCATCGGGCGGAAGAAAAACCTGGCGAACCTCTGGAAATCGAGCAGGCGCCCCCCCTTCGGCGAGCTGGTCTTGTAGCCGTAGGGCTGGATCAGGTCCAGCAGGTTGCCGTCGAAACGCCCCTCGGCGTAGGCCCGGACCCGGCGGGCCAGCACGTCGGTGGGCGCCCCGCGCTCCAGTATCTTGAACGAATTGAAACCAAGGCCGGTATAGACCTTCATGTCCTCAGGCCTTATGAACTCCGAGCGCAGATAATGGGACGGGTCGGCCAGTTTCAGCGCGGAACACTTGAGCGCGCAGTAATCGATCATGAAACCGCGGCTTGCGTGCCCCTTTTGCGAGGCGTGGGAGAGGTTCACCATGTGCTGACCGGAGAGGGGACAGAAGATGAGGCAGTTGGAGTTGGCGATCAGCTGCAGTTCCAGGCCCACCGCCTGCCGGATCGACCCCAGCATGGGGAAGTCGCGGTTCACCGCGATCGATTCGAGGGTGATGCAGTCCGCCCCGAGGTCCTCCCAGAACCGGGCCTTCGCCACGCAGTCGACCCGCGCGTACACGCCGACCCGCACCTTGAGACGCGGATGACGCTTCTTGATGATGGGGAGCAGAAAGGGAAGGGAAACGGTGACCGAGGTAACGCCGCATTCCTCCACGAAAGCAAGCAGGCGCTCCAGTTCCGCCTGCCCTTTCCGGATGAACTCGCGGTTGTCCATGCAGGCGGGGTTCACGAGGTAGTTGAAGCCGATACCGCGGCGCGCGGCTTCCTGCACGTGCGCCCTGAACCGCGCCTTGCTCAAGGGGGCCAGCATGAAGGAGGCCCGGCCTCCCCCCACACTGTCGGCAGGGAGCTTCCCGAACAGCTCGGCGACGGGGTACCCTTCCAGCGCCGGCAGGAGATCAGCTTCGAAATTGGTAGCGACGGAGAATTTCATGGGCTCTCCCCGGAAACGACCAGCAACCAGAAAGGCTCGCGACGGACGTGGACGGACGTGGCTCCCGCCTTCGCCGCGCATTCCCGCAGCTCGCCGGCGGTAAACGCCTTGAGGACCGAAAGAGGGCCATCGTAGCGGGTCATGCGGTTACGGGTGAAGATCCTGGTGAGCAGGTAGATGAGAAAATAGGCGATCCAGCTCCTGCGCAGGTCCATGACGATGAAGCCCCGCCGTGCCACCCGGAGCATCTCCTTCATCGCCGTTACCGCTTCCGGCTCCTTCATGTGATGCAGGCTCTTGCTGCAGAGCACGACGTCGAAGCTGTGGTCCCGAAACGGCAGGTGCAGGGCGTCCGCAACCATCAGCTTGATCTCGGGGTACCCACTGGCATACCGGCGCGCGATATCGATGGTCCTGCTGTTTACGTCGACGCCGGTAACACTGACGCCGAGCCCCTGCCCCCTCGCCCACTCGACGATGGCAACCGGAAGGTCGGCTGAACCGGTCGCTACATCGAGCACGGAGATGTGCCGCTGCCCCTGCACCTTGCCGGAGAGGTGCTTCAATAGAGCCCGGGTGTCGCCCAGGTAGCGGTTCACCGTCCTGAGGTCGGCGAGGCTCTCCTCAAGTTCCTCCTGGGTGCAGACCTCCGGAGGGAGGTCGAGGAACTCGAGAGTTGTCCTTTTGCGGGGGATCAATGGCATATGGCTCGCGTGCTGCGTTCGTTTATTTGGGCCACGTGGGGCTGGTCAACTCGATGCGCCAGACGGGACCGCCAGTAGAGAGCGGCCCCTCGAACTTCACGAAGGCGGGCACCTCGTCCATGATGGTCCAGATGTGGTTGTCCGGCGGGCTCTTCCCCAGGAGCGCAGCAGGGAGCCTCAGCAGGCCGAGGTGCGGCTTCAGGACATAGTGGACGGCGGTCCTTTCCACGTCGCCGATCTGGGCCTTGGTGCTGCCCGCCGGCGCCATCTCCAGCTCTATCACCCTGGGGGTCGGGGTGAAAACGACCATGTGGATCGTTTCCCTGCTCCCCTTGGTGAGATTCTTCATGACGGTGGGAACCATGCCGTTATAGACGTCCTGGGGGAGCTCCAACTCCCCTTCGAGCACCTTCTCGCGCCCGTCTTTGCCCTTCACCTTTACCCGGTACTTGCCGGTGACGCGCTCCAGGGTGACATCGAGGTCGTCCTCGAACGCCTTCCCCTTCTGGATCAGCCGGTAGCTCTTCAACAGGAATTTGTGCTGCTGCGAGAAGACCACCGTCTCGTCGTGCAGCGAGCCGTCCTTGAAATAAAGAACGACCCGGGTCTTTATCTCACCTTCCCTCGGGAGCTGCAGGAAATCACCTGACGCTATGCGCCGGCCGGCAGAATCGTTCAGTTCCAGAAAGCCCCGCGCCATCCCCTCGGTGAAATGAACCGCGACGGGAGCCCCGTGCGCGGGGCCGCATGAGAGGACCAGCAGCAACATGAACAGCAGGCAGCACTGGACCAAAGGGAAGGAAGACTTGTCGTGAACGGGCTGCATATACTCTCCCTTGGGGCTGACCGGCCTCGGCACCAGGGTGCATCGATTGCGGTCACGGCCGTTTCTGCGGCAGATCACTCTGACGCCCCCTAAAATAAAACCTGAATTGCAGATAACCATTACCGCCGCGCCGGGTCCCCCCCCTGCCCCCGCCATGTCCTTAGTGCACCCCTGGCATATCCTGCGTAGCGCCAGAAAGGTGTCGGCAGCCCAATCGCAGTACCGATGCGGCGCAGAGTCCCCAGTCCGAGGGCTTGGGTTTCGGTGAGGTGGATGCAGCGGCCGTGGTGCACCCCGCGGTCCAGCAGCGCCCGGGCTCGTTCCGGGGTCAGCTGCGGGGAGAAATAGAAGGACGGCATCAGCAGGTCGTCATCCGCGTGGACCGCCCCCTCCTGCAAGGCAAGCAGGTGCAGCCCAGTCCCGGGATAGATACGCAATCCCGTGGTAATGAAGGCGCCATCCTTGCTGCCGACATGGCGGTTAAGAAAAGCCACCGTCTGCCCCAGGGTCTCCTCGTCCTCTTTGGGGCCGCCGACGAGAAAGCACCAGAGCGCCCTCAGGCGCGAGCGGCCAAGGAGTTCGGCCGTGCGGTTAACGTCGTCCTCGTCGAACCCCTTCTGCAAGGCGGCCAGCGTGGCTCCCGCAGCGCTCTCGGGGGTGATCACCAGCGACGTCATGCCGGCCCGTTCCATCAGCCGGAGCTGCTCCGCCGTCACCCCTTTCGGCGAGAGGGAGGAAGCGCAGAACCGCGCCTTCACGTCGCGTCTCAGCACCTCTTCCAGCAGCAGTTCCAGGTACCCCTCAGGCTCGTTGAAGATGCTGTCCACGAACTCGAATTCCCGGGCTGAAGTTTGCCGCATCGACTCGATGATCTCGTCCACCACCGCGGAAGGGTCCCGCACCCGCCAGGATTCCCCTTCTATCTGACGGTACGTGCAGTAAAGGCAGCGATGGGCACAGCCCCGTTTCCCCTGGACCGGGAGCACCGGTTCCTGTGCCAGGTACCTCCTGGCATCGACCCACTCATGCAGCCGCGGCATCACCGATTGGTCGCAGTGTCCCCGGAGTGGAGCGGATTGCTGATCTGGCGCACCATTCCTGCAGACCACTCCGGCCACCCGCCCGGCTGCGTCGGCATTACCCGCGCTGAAAAACTCCACAGCCGCCCGCTCCCCCTCCCCCACCACGGCGTGATCAAGTTCCAGGTATTCCAGTACCTGGTGCGGCAGGATGCTCACCCCGGCCCCTCCGATGAGGACACGGGCACCGGAGTGGCCCTTTATGGCGCGGACGACGTCCCGTACTTCGGGAAGGTAAGACTTCGGCGCGAGGAAGTTGCAGTTGTCGAGATTCCTGACAGAAAGGGCAATGCCATCCGGTGCGAACCGGGTGAGCGCCGCCACGACAGCGGCGACCGGTTCGCGCTCGAAGCAAAGGTCCAGGAAGCGGACGTGGAAGCCCGCCTGTCGCAGTGCTTCGGCTACCCAGGCGGCCCCGAGCGGTACCGCCGGCTGCGGTGCCGTCTCACGGTTCGTGCTTATCATGAGTATGCGTGACGACACGAGGGAGTCTCCCGGCACTGTACTTTCTGCGGAGCGCGCAGACACAAAAAAGGTATTGAACGCCATAAGAGCCCGGAGTAGAATGATTCTTATGGAGGGAAGCAAAAACAGCGACTTTGACAACCAAATCAAAACAACTCCAGATGCATGAAGCGGCATGTGGGGTTGGTAACTGGCGTTCGGTAGACCAAGCCGATAAGGCTCTAGATCTCCTCCGTTATGGCATAAAAAGACCAGAAAAGGATGGCCCTGGTATCAACTTCATGCAGCAAAAACCCATCCCGCACGGATCGAGCAGGTTCTACGTGGACGTCAGTTATTTTTTCAGAAAAAGCTCGGTGAGCAAAATCATCGGGCTTTTTTTATGCTCTCCGTTTGCCCTTCCCGCTCTTTGATCACCTCTTGGCACTCTCACCAGATCCAGAAGGGAATGAATTTTTTACAGAGTCTTAATAGTAGCAGACTCCGCAAATTTCGCTGCCTGGTGTCACGGTTCACTGCACTTTCTGTTAAACTACCCGACATGGACCTCTCTGACCTTCCCCTGAATCAGTGCCGCCTCTCCGACCGGGAGACCCTGGCCTACCGCCGTTATGGAAACGGCCCGGCAAAGGTAGTCCTCGTGCACGGCCTGGCCGCCAGGTCCGAGACCTGGTGCGACGTGGTCCCCCTATTCCCTACCAACCGCTATACCCTCTACCTCCTCGACCTCCTCGGCTCCGGAGCATCGTCCAAACCGGGGCGGGCCGACTACTCCATTCGCGGGCACAGCCTGCGGCTGCTCTCGTTCCTCGACCGGCAGGGACTGAACCAGGTAACCCTTGTCGGTCACTCGCTCGGCGGTGCCGTGGTGTTGCTTGCCGCGGTCGAGGCGATGCTGCGCAAGGCGGAGGGCCTGCTCGCGGCGATGGTGATCATGGCCGGCCCCGGGTATATTCAGCGGCTCCCGCTCATGGCCGAGATTTTCGCGAACCGGCTGGCGGCGGCGCTGTTCATTGCCCTTTACGCACCGGACCTCTGGATCAGGGTCGGATTGAAGATGGCCTACTACGATCACAAACTGGTCGACCGGGAGCACATCGCCAGGTATGCCCCCTGCTACCGGAACAGGGAAGCGAAGCGCGCGTTGGTGGAAACGTGCCGCAGCCTGGTTCCGCTGGACCAGGAAGAGATCGCCGCCCGTTATCAGGACCTGCGCCTGCCGGTGTTGTTGCTCTGGGGAAGTCACGACGGCATCGTCCCTCTCTCACAGGGAACCCGCCTGCAGTCGGTCATCGTGGGGGCCGAGCTCCAGGTACTGGATCAATGCGGCCACAATCCGCAGGAGGAAAAGCCCGCCGAAACGTTCGCAATCCTCAACAGTTTCATCTCGCGCAGCACAAACTTCACTGAATGAGTGTAACAGGGCATTGATCTTGAGGGAGGGAGGTGGTATCTTTGGTGTGTTACAGTGCCTATTTTATTCATTAAGGAGATGAAGCTATGACAGCACGCCTGATTGCAAGAATTATCGTCGGCATGACTGCAGTTGCCTTGTTAGCAACCGGTTGCGCCACCAATCCTGATGGCAGCTACGAATACAAGAGGACGACTCTGGGCGCTCTTGGTGGCGCGGTGCTTGGTGCCGGCGCCGGTGCGCTCATCGGCGGCAAATCCCATCGGGGTCGCAATGCGGCGATCGGGGGTCTCACCGGTGCAGTCGTGGGCGGCGGTGTCGGCAACTACATGGACCGTCAGGCAGCCGCGCTCAAGAAGGAGATGCCGCAGGCAGAGGTGGTCCGTGACGGCGACAAGGTCTACGTTGCACTTCCGTCAGGGATCCTGTTCGACCTGGGCAAGGACACCCTGAAGCCCGAGGCCAAGGACGCCCTGAGCAAGGCCGTCCCCACCCTGAGGGACTCGCAGACCACCATCGTTATTGAGGGACATACCGATTCCTCCGGCTCCGACGCGGTCAACCAGCCCCTGAGCGAGCGGCGCGCCGGCCGCGTGCGCGACTTCCTCATGTCCCAGGGGGTCCCGGGGACCAAGATGGCCGCAGTCGGTTACGGTTCCTCCCGCCCCGCGGTTGCCAACGACACCGAGGCCAACAGGGCCCTCAACCGCCGCGTGCAGATCGAGCTTTCCCCGAACGAGAAGCTGAAAGCAGAGGGGAGCGGCAACAACTGATTGGACGAGAAACGGGACGCCCGCCAAGGCGTCCCGTTTCTTATTCCGGCAATCCCACCATCTCCGCGAGCGCTACTTCACGAACGTCCCCTTCTGGTACTCCTCGAACGCCACCTGCAACTCCTCCTGGGTATTCATGACGATGGGCCCGTACCACGCCACCGGTTCCCCGATTGGCTTCCCCGATATCAGGAGAAACCGCACCGGGTTCCCCTGTGTGGTCACCGAGACCACGTCCCCATCCTCAAACAGAATCAGGTTCTCCGGGCCGCACTCGCACTGCCGCTCGAGGTCGAAGTAGCTGGTCCCCACCACCTCGTGCCCGTAGGCGTTGCGTTCGTGGTCGAAGTACCCTTCGCCGTCGATGACATAGGCAAGGACGGTGTACCCCCTTTTAATGGCATGGGTGAAGGTGGCTCCTTCCGGCATGGTAACGTCGAGGTACTCGGGATCGGCAACCACGTCCCGCACCGGTCCCTGGACTCCGCCCGCCGTGCCGGCGATGACCCTGACCTTGATACCGTTCATGGTCACTTCCGGGATCTCTTCGGCGACGATGCCGCGGTAGCGTGGCGGCATCATCTTGTGAGAAGCGGGAAGGTTGGCCCAGAGCTGGAACCCCCACATGAGCCCCTCGTCGTCCCCCAGCGGCATCTCCTGGTGAATGATCCCGCTGCCGGCGGTCATCCACTGCAGGTCCCCCGGGCCGATGACGCCCTTATTGCCCATGCTGTCGCCGTGCTCCACCCTGCCGTGCAGCACGTAGGTGATGGTCTCTATGCCACGGTGTGGATGCCAGGGGAACCCCTTCAGGTAGTGGGGCGGGTAGTTGGAGTGAAAGTCATCCATGAGCAGGAAGGGATCGAACATGGGGACCTCGTGATTTCCAAAGGCCCTCTTCAGGTGCACCCCGGCCCCCTCGATGGTGGGCTTACTCTTCCAGACCTTCTTGATCTTCCGTAGTGCATCCATAATGGCTCCTTTCCCTTCTTTTGTAGGACCGGCTCGCCCGCGGTTTCAGCGGGATGTCAGCACTTTCAACAGGGCCTCCGCGGCCGGCGCCGAGGATGCCGGGTTTTGCCCCGTTACCAGCTTTCCATCCACCTCGACGTAAGGTCCCCATATCACGCCGCTGCGAAAGTCAGCTCCCCGTTCCTTCAGCCGGTCCTCCAGCAGGAAGGGGACAACGTCGGTAAGCCCCACGGCCTCCTCCTCGGCGTTGGTGAACCCGGTGACCCGCTTGCCTCGAACCAGAAAGTCACCGTCCTTTCCCTTGACGTCTCCAAGCGTCGCCGGTGCGTGGCAGACAGCGGCTATCGGCTTATCGGCCCTCGCGAAAGCCCCGATCAGCACTATGGCATCAGGGTCGACAGCGAGATCCCACAGCGGACCGTGGCCTCCCGGAAAGAAGACGGCATCGTAGTCATTCACCGACACCTCGCGCAGACGAATGGAATGCGCCAGGTCATCCTGTGCCGCCTGGTCCTCTTTAAAGCGGCGGGTGGCTTGCGTCTCGTTTTCCGGCAAGTTGCTCTTCGGGTCGACCGGCGGCATACCTCCCTTGGGCGACGCTATGGTGACTTTGACACCCGCATCACGAAAGACATAATACGGGGCGGCCAGTTCTTCCAACCAGAAACCGGTCTTCTCTCCGGTGTCCCCCAGTCTGTCATGGGAGGTTACCACCATCAGAATTTTCATGGCTGACTCCTTTGACTCAAACATTCGAACAGATCTGCGATGCCTGGGCACGCACCTGTATCTGTGTACAACATTCAGAGGGATTATCAACCTTATCTGCGCACTGCTGCCGCAGCGATATTTCGCCTGCGTCGAGGCCGCACGAGGTTGACAGTCCAGACAAGCGTGCTTACGTTTTATTAAAACCACGCCAGGAGTCTCATCATGAGCGAAAAGGATATTGAGATAGTCGAAGCTGAAGTAAACGGCAAACAGCAGGAGGGGGGGCTGGTATTGGCTTCGGAAGTCCTGCCGCTGGGGCTTCCCGTAATCCCTCTGCGACCGCGTCCCGCGTTCCCCAACATGCTGGTTCCGATGGTACTGAACGATCCGCACCAGGTCCAGGCGATCAAGCGGGCAATGGAAACACCGGGGCAGGCGATCGGCCTCGTGCTGGTGAAGGATCCGGAGAAGCCGGACGGCGCAGACAACCTGCATCGCGTGGGCGTCGCCGGAAAAATCGTGAAGATGATGCACCTTGATGACGAAAACGCCCAGTTCCTGCTCAATACCCTGGAGCGTTTCACGATGGTGGAACTGCACGAGAATGACGGGGCGCTGTTCGCCACAGTGAACTACCAGTACGGCACCGAGCTTTCCGTCAATCCGGAATTGAAAGCATACTCTATGGCTGTCGTCAGCACGTTGAAGGAACTGGTACAGATCAACCCGCTTTACTCCGAGGAAATAAAGCTGTTCCTCGGGAGGTCCAGCATCGACGACCCGGGAAAGCTCGCGGATTTCGCCGCCAGCCTGACCTCCGCGGACGGACAGGACCTGCAGCGGGTGCTGGAACTGTTCGACGTGCGCAAGAGGATCGACCTCGTGCTCACCCTGCTCAAGAAAGAGCTGGAAGTGTCCCGCTTGCAGACCAAGATCACCAAGCAGATTGAGGAAAAGATCAGCCAGCAACAGCGAGAATTCTTCCTGCGCGAGCAGCTGAAGGCCATCAAGAAAGAACTGGGGCTGGAAAAGGAAGGGAAGGCAGCCGAGGCGGAGAAGTTCGAGGAGCGCCTGAAGCACCTCAAACTGAACGATGAGGCGCAGCGAACAGTGACCGAGGAACTCGAGAAATTCAAGCTCCTGGAACCGGCGTCGGCCGAGTACCATGTCACTCGCAACTACCTCGACTGGCTCACCATCCTCCCTTGGGGCAAGTACAGTAAGGACTCCTACAACGTGGACAAGGCGAGGCGAATTCTGGACCGGGACCACCACGGGTTGAACGACGTGAAGGATAGGATCACTGAGTTCGTAGCGGTTGGCAAGATGAAAGGCGATATCTCGGGGTCCATCCTTTGCCTGGTCGGCCCTCCGGGTGTCGGGAAAACCTCGATAGGCAAAAGCATCGCCGATGCACTGGGGCGCTCCTTTTTCCGGTTCTCCCTGGGCGGTATGCGGGACGAGGCCGAGATCAAAGGACACCGCCGCACCTACATCGGCGCCATGCCCGGTAAGTTCGTGCAGGCAATGAAAAGTGCCGGGACAGCCAATCCGGTGCTGATGCTGGACGAAATCGACAAGATTGGTGCCTCCTTCCAAGGGGATCCGGCATCCGCCCTATTGGAAGTACTCGACCCGGAGCAAAATGGCACCTTTCGCGACCATTACCTTGACGTCCCCTTCGACCTTTCCAACGTCCTGTTCATCGCGACGGCGAACCAGTTGGACACCATCCCCGCCCCACTGCTGGACCGGATGGAGATCATCCGGCTTTCCGGTTACGTGCTAGAGGAGAAGATGGAAATAGCCAAGCGCTACCTGATCCCGAAGGCACTGAAGAACCATGGTCTTAAGCCGGGCAAGGTCACTATCCGGAAAGATGCGCTGGCCGCCCTCATCGAGGGTTGGGCGCGGGAAGCAGGCGTACGGACGCTGGAGAACCGGATCAAAAAGGTGATGAGAAAGGCGGCCAAGGAATTCGCAGGTGGCAGGATAGAGCCGATTGTGATCGCACGCAAAGATCTGGTGGATTACCTGGGCCAGCCGGTCTTCACCACGGAAGAGATTTTCGAAGGGGTACCAGGTGTGGTGACCGGACTCGCGTGGACCTGCATGGGGGGCGCCACGCTTCCCATCGAGGCGACAGCCATGGCAAGCAAGGGTAAAGGGTTCAGACAGACCGGCCAGTTGGGCAACGTGATGATTGAGAGCTCGGAAATAGCGTATTCGTACGTGATGGCGCATCTGAAGGACTTTGGAGCGCCGGAGGATTATTTCGACACACACTTCGTGCACCTTCATGTTCCAGCCGGCGCCACCCCGAAGGACGGCCCGTCCGCGGGCGTAACCATGGCAACGGCATTAATCTCGATGATAAAAGGAAAGCCGGTACGGAGTAAATTGGGAATGACCGGGGAGCTGACCCTGACGGGACGGGTACTCCCCATAGGCGGCGTGAAGGAGAAGACCATCGCTGCACGGCGGGCCGGCCTGAAGGTATTGGTGTTTCCGGAAGCCAACCGGAAAGATTTCCAGGAACTGCCGGACTACCTGAAGGAAGGATTGGAAGTGCATTTCGCAAAGGAATACAAGGACGTCGCCAAGGTAGCGTTTGGCAGCCCATAGGCACCCCTATGAGCACCCTATAGCCCCCCTCTCCCCCTGGGAGAGGGGCGGGGGTGAGGGCGTTGCCACAGCAGGGATGAGACTGCGAGGACCAACTGGCAAGCCTTGATTCAGGACGCGAAAAAGCCCCGCCTGGACGAACCTGGCGGGGCTTTCTCTATTAAATTCCCTGCGGCGACCTACTCTCCCACACCGTTACCAGTGCAGTACCATCGGCCCTGAGAGGCTTAACTTCCGTGTTCGGGATGGGAACGGGTGTGACCCTCTCGGCATAGCCACAGAGAAACTCGTGGTAAGGGCGAATGATTATTCGCCCCTACAGTCTATTTCTCTTCAATTGCATCATCATGAATGTAGGTTGCAGCACCGGCAGTTTATGATCGGGGGGTGGAGAACCACCCCCTCTCTAAGAATTTTTTATGGTCAAGCCTCACGGCCGATTAGTACCGGTAAGCTGAACGCATTACTGCGCTTACACACCCGGCCTATCAACGTTGTGGTCTACAACGGGCCTTTAGGGGATTGCTCCCAGGGATACCTAATCTTGAAGGAGGCTTCCCGCTTAGATGCTTTCAGCGGTTATCCTTTCCGTACATAGCTACCCAGCGACTGCTCCTGGCGGAACAACTGGAACACCAGAGGTACGTTCAACCCGGTCCTCTCGTACTAAGGTCAACTCTTCTCAAGTATCCTACGCCCACAGAAGATAGGGACCAAACTGTCTCACGACGTTTTAAACCCAGCTCGCGTACCGCTTTAATTGGCGAACAGCCAAACCCTTGGGACCTACTTCAGCCCCAGGATGCGATGAGCCGACATCGAGGTGCCAAACCTCCCCGTCGATGTGAACTCTTGGGGGAGATCAGCCTGTTATCCCCGGCGTACCTTTTATCCGTTGAGCGACGGCCCTTCCATACAGAACCGCCGGATCACTAAGACCTACTTTCGTACCTGCTCGACTTGTTGGTCTCGCAGTCAAGCTCCCTTATGCCTTTACACTCTACGGCTGGTTTCCAATCAGCCTGAGGGAACCTTCGCGCGCCTCCGTTACTCTTTGGGAGGCGACCGCCCCAGTCAAACTACCCATCAGACAGTGTCCCCGATCCGGATGACGGACCTGGGTTAGACATCCAAACAAACCAGGGTGGTATTTCAAGGTTGACTCCACCGAGACTAGCGTCCCAGCTTCAAAGTCTCCCACCTATCCTACACAAGCTTATTCGAATGTCACTGTCAAACTGTAGTAAAGGTGCACGGGGTCTTTCCGTCTTTCTGCGGGTACTCGGCATCTTCACCGAGAATTCAATTTCGCTGAGCCACTGGTTGAGACAGCGCGGAAATCGTTACGCCATTCGTGCAGGTCGGAACTTACCCGACAAGGAATTTCGCTACCTTAGGACCGTTATAGTTACGGCCGCCGTTTACCGGGGCTTCGGTTCAAAGCTTCACCTTGCGGCTAACAAATCCCCTTAACCTTCCGGCACCGGGCAGGCGTCAGACCCTATACGTCGTCTTGCGACTTTGCAGAGTCCTATGTTTTTAGTAAACAGTCGCTACCGCCATTTCTCTGCGACCCTCTTCAGCTGTGCGAGCGAATCGCCTTCACCAAAAAGGGCATACCTTCTCCCGAAGTTACGGTATCATTTTGCCGAGTTCCTTAACCAGTGTTCTCTCAAGCACCTTAGGACATTTATCCTCACCCACCTGAGTCGGTTTACGGTACGGTCACCTGCTGTCTGAAGCTTAGAGGCTTTTCTTGGAAGCATGGGATCAACGACTTTACGGGGATACCCCCTCGTCATCAGTTCTCAGCGTTGAATGGAAGAAGGGATTTGCCTCCTCTTCCCGCCTACGACCTTAAACCTGGACAACCAGCGCCAGGATCGTCTACCCTACTCCGTCCCCCCATCGCAACAACAGGTGGTACGGGAATATTAACCCGTTTCCCATCAACTACGCCTTTCGGCCTCGCCTTAGGGACCGACTAACCCTACGCAGATTACCTTTACGTAGGAAACCTTGGGTTTTCGGTGACAAGGTTTCTCACCTTGTTTTTCGCTACTCATGTCAGCATAATCTCTTGTGATACCTCCAGCCGTCCTCACGGTCGACCTTCGCAGGCTTACACAATGCTCCCCTACCACTTGATCCTTAAGGATCAAATCCGCAGCTTCGGTACTATGCTTAGCCCCGTTACATTTTCCGCGCAGACCCACTCGACCAGTGAGCTATTACGCTTTCTTTAAAGGGTGGCTGCTTCTAAGCCAACCTCCTGGTTGTCTGGGCATTTCCACATCGTTTTCCACTTAGCATAGATTTTGGGACCTTAGCTGGCGGTCTGGGCTCTTTCCCTTTTGACTACGGATCTTATCACCCGCAGTCTGACTCCCACAATAACAGTTAGCGGTATTCGGAGTTTGGTTAGGTTTGGTAACCTGGTGAGGCCCCTAGCCCATCCAGTGCTCTACCCCCGCTACTTACTTTGTGAGGCTATACCTAAATATATTTCGGGGAGAACCAGCTATCTCCGAGTTTGATTAGCCTTTCACTCCTATCCACACCTCATCCCCTGGCTTTTCAACGCCAGTGGGTTCGGGCCTCCACGAAGTGTTACCTTCCTTTCACCCTGGACATGGATAGATCACCCGGTTTCGGGTCTACCCCTGCAACTAATTCGCCCTATTAAGACTCGCTTTCGCTGCGGCTCCGTTCCATGAACTTAACCTCGCTGCAAAGGGTAACTCGCTGACTCATTATGCAAAAGGCACGCGGTCACACTGGATTGCTCCATAGTGCTCCCACTGCTTGTAGGCATACGGTTTCAGGTTCTATTTCACCCTCCTCATTGGAGTACTTTTCACCTTTCCCTCACGGTACTGGTTCACTATCGGTCAGAGAGTAGTATTTAGCCTTGGGAGATGGTCCTCCCGGATTCCCACGAGGTTTCACGTGCCTCGCAGTACTCGGGGACACCCTAGGGTGACTCATGGTTTCGGATAAGGGGCTATCACCCACTATGGCCGGCCTTTCCAGACCGTTCTCCTACCAATCATCAATCCCACGTCGGGGCCCCACAACCCCGGTACCATCGAAATGGTGCCGGTTTGGGCTGTTCCGCTTTCGCTCGCCGCTACTGACGGAATCACTATTGTTTTCTTTTCCTGAGGGTACTTAGATGTTTCAGTTCCCCTCGTTCGCCACATAGAGCTATGAATTTACTCTACGTTACTGGAGCATTACCTCCAGTGGGTTTCCCCATTCGGAAATCTCCGGGTCAAAGCCTGTTTAGCGGCTCACCGAAGCTTATCGCAGCTTACCACGTCCTTCATCGCCTCTCTCTGCCTAGGCATCCACCGTACGCCCTTAGTAGCTTGACCATAAAAAAACTGTAAATGATCTCACTGCCATGCATACTTCCCGAAACG
>NZ_CP077683.1:4762500-4810000 GCF_019063845.1 Geomonas subterranea | reverse complement strand
CTTTGCCTGCGTCAACGGGTTTGTTGTTTGTTTTTCTTAACGCGCCAGAACCCTCTGTGATGACTGAAGGAGCGCGTTTGGCGGACACTGGTGGACAGGATGGCAACAAGGAACCCACCAGAGAGCCAAAACCTGAAAGCAAAAAGGCGATGCTTGCGCATCGCCCTTCTGCTTTTAGTACACTGCCGCTTAGCTAGGCTTGCGCGGCGTTAAGCGCTTGCTCTATGTCGGCTATGATATCCTTCACGTCTTCTATGCCGACGGAGAGCCTGATGAAGTCGGGGCTTACGCCGCTCTCCAACTGCTCCGCGGCACTCAACTGCTGGTGGGTAGTTGACGCCGGATGGATTACCAGACTTTTGGCGTCACCGATATTGGCCAGGTGCGACAACAGCTTCACGTTGTCGATGAACTTCCTTCCCGCCTCCAGACCACCCTTGATGCCAAAGCCGATGATGGCACCGGCGCCATTAAGGTACTTTTTGGCGTTGGCGTGGTCCTTGTGGCTTGGCAGCCCCGGGTAGTTCACCCAGCTTACCAGCGGGTTCTGCTCCAACCACTCGGCAACCTTCTGTGCGTTCTCCACGTGACGCTGCATCCTCACATGCAGGGTCTCGATTCCCTGCAGGATCTGGAAGGCGTTGAACGGCGAGATGCAGGCTCCCATATCACGCAGCAGTTCCACCCTCATCTTGATGATGTATGAGATATTGCCCAGGGCATCCCAGAACTTGAGACCATGATAGGACGGATCGGGTTCGGTGAATTCAGGGAACTTGCCGTTGTTCCAGGGGAAGGTGCCGCCGTCGACGACGCAACCACCGATGCTGGTGCCGTGCCCGCCGAGAAACTTGGTCAGGGAATAGACGACGATGTCGGCGCCGTGCTTGAGCGGCTGGAACACGAAGGGGGTCGCCGCGGTGTTGTCAACGATGTACGGGATACCGGCATCATGGGCAACTTTCGCGATGGCCTCGAAATCGTCGACGTTGTTCTTGGGATTGCCAATCGCCTCGCTGTACACCAGGCGGGTGTTCTCGTCGATGGCCTTGCGGATGTTCTCCGGGTCGGAGGAATCGACAAACTTCACCGTGATGCCCAGCTTCGGGAGGGTGTAGTGGAACAGGTTATAGGTGCCGCCGTACAGGTAGCTTGTCGAGATGATGTTCTGGCCGGCGCTGGCGATGTTCAAAACCGCATAGGTGGTGGCGGCCTGTCCGGAGGCGACGGCAAGGGCGGCGACACCGCCATCCAGCTCGGCCACCCTCTTCTCGAGCACGTCGGTGGTGGGGTTCATCAAACGGGTGTAGATGTTGCCGAACTCTTTCAGCCCGAACAGATTGGCTGCGTGTTCCGAACTCTTGAAGACATAGGAGGAGGTCTGGTAGATGGGTACGGCACGGGACAGGGTGGTCGGATCTACAGTCTGGCCGGCATGAAGTGCAAGGGTGTCAAAACCTAACGTTTTTTCTGACATAGTTCTCTCCTGTCCTTTTTCCGAAGCTTTTTTATAAAGAATACGCGATGCATCCTCTATACAAAAACTGCAGCCAGCGTGTCAACAAATTTGCCATTAAAAACTCTACCGATTTAGTCCGGCAGTCTTCCGTAAATCTCGGTAGCGCGTGCGAGTTTCGCGGCCAGCCGTCCGGAGAACGCATCGGCCGGGCAGCGCCAGCTCCAGTTGCCTCCCGCCACGCCGGGGATATTCATCCTGCCGCTGCTGGGCAACTCCAAAAGATCCTGCATGGGGATGATGGCGTAATCAGCCACCGAGGCAAGTGTACATTTCACCATCTGCCAAACGATGTCGTTTCCGTCCCGGTCGAAATACGACAGCACGTTCTTCTGCTCTTTCGCCTTGAGGGAATGGAACCACCCTGCAGTGGTGTCGTTATCGTGTGTTCCCGTGTAGACCACGCACGACCGGACATGGTTGTGCGGCAGGTACGGGTTGTCGGGACCCGACCCGAAAGCGAACTGGAGGATTTTCATCCCCGGCAGCCCGAACTGATCTCTCAGCGATTCCACTTCGGGTGTGATGACACCAAGGTCTTCGGCGATGATCGGCAGGCTCCCGAGAGCGTTGCGCAGAGCGTGAAAGAGCGCTTCGCCCGGCCCCTTGACCCAACGGCCGTTTATGGCCGTCTTCTCCCACATCGGCACCTCCCAAAAGGCCTCGAAGCCCCGGAAGTGGTCGATGCGGACCATGTCATAGAGTGAGAGATCGTTGCGCAGCCGGGCTATCCACCACCCGTAACCCTGCTCGGCTATCTTGTCCCAGTTGTAAAGCGGGTTGCCCCACAACTGCCCCGTCTTGCTGAAGTAGTCGGGAGGTACGCCGGCGACGACGATGGGGACGCCTTTCTCGTCCAGGTGGAAGAGATGCGGGTTCGCCCAGACGTCGGCGGAGTCGTAGGCGACGAATATGGGAAGGTCGCCAACGATGGAGATGCCAAGGACGTTGGCGTAGGTTTTCAGTTGCTTCCACTGACGGGAGAACTGCCATTGCATGTACTTCTGTTCGCCGATGGCCGTGCCGAGCTTTTCGCTCCAGGAGGAAAGGGCCTCCGCGTCCCTGTTCGCCAGGGCATCCGGCCAATCCTTCCAACTCACCTCCTTGAACTGCTCCTTCAGCGCCATAAAAAGCGCATAGTCATGCAGCCAGAAAGTGCTGTCGCAAAAGTGCCAAAATTCCTCCTTGCGCTTTTGGGAAGTCTCCATGAAGAAACGGGAAGCGGCTTCCTTGAGCCTGCCCATCTTGTATATCTCCACGGCCCCGAAATCCACACGCTCTGATTCAAGCTCAGGCCTCTCCTCTTCCGGCAACAGGTCGCCCTCGTCCTGAAGTATCTCCAGGTTGATCAGCAATGGATTTCCGGCGAAGGCCGAGTAACAGGAATAGGGCGAATTGCCGTAGGCGGTGGGACCAAGGGGAAGGATCTGCCACAGGGACTGTCCGGACTTTTGCAGGAAATCTACGAATCTCTTTGCTTCTTCACCGAAGGAGCCGATCCCTCCCGGGCCAGGCAAAGAGCTGGGATGCAACAGTATCCCACTCTTTCTCTTTCTCACCATGTAGACCTCGATTGCATTGAAATAGGCGCCACAGAGATGGCGCCAGGAAATGAGCAGACATTACTATGACATAAATCAGTTGCAATGCAATGATGCAAAGACTTTACGGTTTGGGCGCCAAATGGTATAGTGCGCCGCATGGAAACCATAAAGACTGCTTCTTTCGAATCGCTGATCGAGCTCGCGGTACCTGATGGGGATGGGTACATTTTCACCCTGGATGGGGAGACCTTCAGAATTAAGGACACTCTTGAGATAACCGGGATCGCCAGCAAGAAAGGGTACATCATTATCTACTAGAAAGCAGCCAAGGAGTGGCCGACTACTCTGACTCGTTGGTCCGTCTGACGTTGGACTTCTCTGATGGGTAGCGACTGAACGGTCAGGCGGCGGCCAGAATGGCGTCTACGCGCTCGCCGTTTAGGGTCTCTTCTTCCAGAAGCGCACTGGCCAAAGCATCGAGCTTGGTGCGGTTGCCGCTTACCAGCTCCATTGCCTTCCCCTCCGCGGAACGAATCAAAGTGGCTATCTCCTGATCTATCAGCCACGCCATCTCTTCCGAAAAGGTCTTTTCCTCCGCAAGCTTCATCCCAAGAAAGGGATGTTCCTCTCCACGCGAAAAGGTCATGGGACCTATCTTCTCACTCATCCCCCACTGGCAGACCATCTTCTCGGCCAGCTCCGTGACGTGCTTCAAATCGCTTTGGGCACCTGAAGAGACATCGTTGAAGACTATTCGCTCCGCGACCCTCCCCCCCAACGCCACGCACAGGCGGTTCACCAGGTAGGCTCGCGGATAGTGGTAACGATCGTCCTCGGGCAACTGCTGGGTCACGCCCAGTGCGCGTCCCCTGGGAAGGATGGTCACCTTGTGCACCGGGTCGGTACTGGGCAGCAATCTGGCCACCAGGGCGTGGCCGGCCTCGTGATAGGCCGTGATCCGCTTCTCCTCGTCGGAGATCACCATGCGGCGCTCTCCTCCCATGAGGATTTTGTCCTTCGCCCGCTCCAATTCCTCCAATCCCACCACGAGCTTGTTGTCCCGCGCGGCCAAAATGGCGGCCTCGTTCACCAGCCCCTCCAGATCGGCGCCGGTCATCCCTGGGGTTCCCTTGGCGATGACGGACAGCTCCACTTCCGCCCCCAGGGGAATCCTCCTCGTGTGCACCTTGAGGATCTTTTCCCGATCCCGCCAGTCAGGGCGCTCGATGACGACGTTGCGATCGAAGCGGCCGGGGCGCAGCAGGGCCGGATCGAGCACGTCGGGCCGGTTCGTCGCCGCGATCACGACGACTTCCGTATGCGGATCGAAGCCGTCCATCTCGGAAAGCAGCTGGTTCAGCGTCTGCTCCCGCTCATCATGGCCGCCGCCGAAACCGGCCCCGCGGCTTCTTCCCACCGCGTCCAGCTCGTCTATGAAAATGATGCTGGGCAGCATCTTGCGGGCACTGGCGAAAAGGTCGCGGACCCGGCTTGCGCCGACGCCGACGAACATCTCAATGAACGCCGAGGCGGAAATGGAGAAAAACGGAACCCCGGACTCGCCCGCCACCGCCCGGGCCAAGAGGGTCTTGCCGGTCCCCGGAGGGCCCACCAGCAACACCCCCTTCGGGACCTTGCCGCCGATCTGCTGAAACTTCCTCGGCTCTTTCAGGTACTCGACCACCTCGCGCAATTCCTGCTTCGCCTCTTCCATGCCGGCCACGTCCGCAAAGGTGACATCTATCCGCTCCGAGGTGTAGGCCTTGGCACCGGAGCGCGCGAAGCCTCCCATCATGCCGCTGGGTCCCTGCTTGCGCATCCCTCTCATCACGAAAAGCCAGACCCCTATGATGATCATCCATGGCAGCAGGTAGACGAAAATGGACCCCATCGTGGAGCCTTCGGTGGAAACGACGTTCAGGTCGACGCTGCGGGCGCTCAACTCCGGCAACAAGGTTGGATCTTCGATGGATGGCAGTGTGGTGCTGAAGTTGGTGACGTCGACGTTCTGACCTTTTTGTTCGACCGAGGCCGCCGGCACCTTGATTGCGCTGCGGAACTGCCCCTTGGCGTTTTTGCCCCGGAGGGTGAGTTTCACTATGTTGTTGGCGGCAAGTTCGGCGCGGAACCGGCTGTAGGTTATCTCCGCCCCACGCTCCGCCGTCTGCTTCACCATCGTCCCGTAGAAGAGATCGAGCAGCAAAACAAACAAGGCGGTGATCAGCAACGGCTTCCAAAAGGTCTGCGCCATGACCTTGCTCCTCCAACTCTGGCTGAAAAAGACACTTCGGTATTCTAACCAAGATGGAGAGCATTACAAGATTCTAATTATTAATGACGGGCCGTCCTCCCTAACCTTCCACCCGGTAGCAGCCAAAGCCGAATGAGGCGCCTTTGCCGAGATGGGTTGCGGCACCGAGCTGCAGCAACAGGTGGAAAGGTTCGAGATCCCCGGCAAAGCGGGCGCTGCCGAGGATGCCTGCCGGGCGGCCGTTCCAAGACACGAAGCGGCAGTCCGACCCAACGGTGCGCACCGATTCGCTGTGGCTGGAGAGCCAGCGGTAATCGAGGCCGGGTTCGGCGCCTTCATAGTGGTAGGCGAGCGAGGAGACCCTGCGCATGAGGGTGCGGGCGAAGTTGGCGAAGGTGAAGTTCTTGAGCAGACGTCCCTCCTGCACCAGCTTGAGGGGGGTCAAAAGACGTATGGCGACGGTTTCAATCGGCAGCGGCCCCGTCATAGACGGGTCAAGGGAACCCAATAGCGGCAGGGGGAAAGAGCCCTCGCCGGCGTAGGCGGCGCGCTCTCCCCCAGGAGATTGGGCGGTCACACCGGTCAGCGCCCCCCCCTTGTTCTCCACCAGGACCCGTACCGCAGCCAGGTAGGCCGGGAGGTGCTGCATCGAGTTGCCGACCAGGGTGAGGGCGAGTTCGCAGAGCCGGCCGCGGTTGGGGGGTGGAGGGAGCACGGGAAAATCGAAGATGAAAGGAAGGGGCGGCTTCTGGTGGCGCCGGACCGCTTCCGGATCATCAGCTATCTGCTGGCCGAAGATCTCCGGAAAGGCGCACACTCCCCGGCGACAGCCGGTGCAGTCCCCCCTTTTGCAGGAGAGGGCCGAGCGGAAGGCGGACTCGAATTCCGCCCGCGTGGCGTAGAAGGCGTAAGGGTCGGCGAGATCGTAACGCAGGGTGAAGCTGAACCACAGCTTCGCGTAATGCAGTTCCACTGGTATTTCCTTTTGCTCCGGGATCAGTTCCCGGTTTGGTGCAGCCTGTCATCAAGGTACCGCCCCACCTGCGCCAGGACCTCGAGAACCTCCGGGTCCCGGGGGAGCATCACTTCGAACCGTTCCAGAACCGACCGTTGCCGTATCAGCCGCAGGGTGGCGGGAAAGTTGATGTCATAGATCCACGAGACCTGCAGCAGCTTGAAATCGTTGAGACTCTTCAGGGTGGAGAGCTGCACCATCTGCCCGGCAGCCACGGCGGCCAGAGGTTCGGTGGAACAGCCGGGGAGATCGGGAAAGCCAAGGCCCGCGCCTGAGGCGCGCTGGTCCTCCGGGGCATTGAAGTACTCAATAAATACGCGCCAGATGTCGAGCTTGTCGGCGTCGCGCAGCAGTTTGAGCAGATCGGTGGTGACGGCCGGGAGCCCTTGCGGAACCTGGAAGGCGTTGTGCATCCGCACCGCGGTCTCGATGCAGGCGCGATCCGCGCCGGGAAGAAAATCGAGCAGGCGATGCTGCTTCATGACTTGGGCGGAGAGGTGGGCGTGGTTCAGCGATTCGCTGTCCTTGAAGGTGTGGTAATCCCTGAATTGCGGGAAGCGGCCGAGGTCGTGGCACAACGCTGCGATTTGGGCCAGCATCTCGAAGCGAGGCCCCATCCCGTGCGCGATGAGCGAAGCATCCCGGCAGACGTTGCGGGTATGCTCCTCCTTCAGGTCGAAGTTGCGCTGCTGCTCCAGGTCCGGGGTCCGGAAGGAGCCGCAGTAGGAGGTGAACCAGTCGCGCAGCGGCGCCAGGTCCGGCAGTGCCTCATCACTCATCGTGCATCTTCTTGACCACGTACTCCGAGAACTCAGCCATCACCTTGGACTCGTCGCCACCCTGGTAGGAGATGATGCTGCGCAGGTGGGCGAAGGACTCTACGTCCATCTTGTCGAAGGCGCAGCCGATGCCTCCCTCGACCAGGCGCGCCACCGTCCCCTTCACGTTGATGACGACCGGATCGGGAGCCGCGGAGAGGTAGATGGTCACCTCGACCGGCGTGCCGACCGGAATCCGCTCCTGCGTCTCCATGTAGAGGCCGTGCAGACTGACGTCCGTCACATCTCCCTTAACCGCCACTCCCTCCGCCTGCAACAGCGCGGAGACCCTGAAATCGACCCGTGAAAAATTACGCCGTTCGTTCATCATGTCCCCCCTTCCAGACAGCCAGCTACAAAGGGGGCACGAGGCCCCCCTTGTGTTCCCTTAAGCTTGTTGGTGGCGCTAGTCTTCGAAGTTCCCTTCCGGACCCTTGTCCCTGGATAGGCCCTGGGCCTGCTTGGGAAGCTGCTCCTTGGTCCACTCCGCCGGGTTTTCGATGCGCTTCCCTTTCGGGCCGAGGTCGTAGGAGCCGGCCTTGAGGATGGCGTCGATGGCAAGCGGCGCGGTGTCGGAGGCGTTGAAGACATTCGCGATCAGGTTGTAGGCGAAATCCTCCACCCTCTTGCACATCCGCTCGCGCACGTCCCTGGGCTGGGCCAAGAGCTTGTTCTCGAACGGGAGGTTGAGGTTCTTGTAGTCCCCTTTCTTCCATCCTTTGGATTCGGCGAAGGCCACCATCTCGGCCCAGAGTTCCTCGGTCATCCCCTCGCCCTTCACCTTGATGAAGTTGCCGCTCTCGTCGAGTTTGGCGTTGCCGTAGTCGTTGACCTCGAGCCCCCAGGAGACGAACTGCAGTGCGGTAGCCACGTTGGCCTTGGTGGTGCGGGTTTTCCGGGAGATCTCGCGCAGCCTGTCGTAGCTGTTGCCGGAAGTGCCGTGCTGGGCCCCGTTGACGCCGTACTGCTTGATCGCCTCGTGGATCTGCGCGGTCAGCTCCACCTGGATGCCGGCGTCGGAAGCCTCGATGCCGTGGGTGGTGCCGTTGTTGAGAGCGATCCAGTCAGGGAAGATGCCGTGAGCGTTGAGGCCGCGGATCAAAAAGAGCGCCTCGGGTACGGTGGAGAGCCCCTCCTTCCCCTTGATCTCGCCCACCTCGGTCTCGAGGCCGGCCCAGGCCGGGATGATGCTGTTCAGCTCGATGTTGGCGAGGAGGTTCTCCTCGTCGGGGAGGTGTGACGCGTCGATGGCGATGGAGGTGATGCCGGCATCGAACATGCTCGGGATTTCGACCTTGGCCGATTTTACGTCCGCGTCCCCCTTGATGCCGTAGTGGTCGGCGTGGATGGCGACGGGGATGGTGATGCCGAGTTCGTTGGCGACGGCATCCACCTGGCGGGCCATGTTCCAGTAGTTGACCGGGCAGTATGCCTTCTGCCCCCCTTCGCTCTTGGCGATCTCGATGATGACGGCGGCGTTGGCCTTCTGGGCAGCGGCGAGTACGCCGCGGATGACGAAGTGGTTGCGGCCGTTGGCGGCCAGCGCCAGTGCATGCCCCTTCGCGTTCATGGCGCGGTCGATGACCTTGCCGCTGACCAGCAATGCTTTGGAATTGGGGAAGAGTTTCGCTACGTTGGGGGGACGACCTACCTCAAGCGCTTTGACGAAATCAGAAGATGTTGCAGTCATATCTCCTCCTTTGGGTGGGAATAAAAAATCACATGGCAAAAAGCCGATTCCTTATAACATCTTAATCATACAAAGGCAAGGACCTTCGCTAGCGCCCCAGTGAGAACCCGGTGCTACCCCCGCCGGAGAACGGGGCGCTACCGAGATATTCTCCCTTCCAGTACAGCGCGGCTTCGCCGGCTGGGAGACCGGCCTCGACCGGGGCGAAGGCGAACCGTTCCGGAGGATCCGTGCCGGCCGCAGCGACAGTGGCGAGCGGGTAACGGGCGAGGACCGGGAATTCGCCCCGCACCGTCTCTACCGCTCCCGGCTTTGCGGTCGTCCCGCGCCCGACCTGGTACTGCACACCTTTCTCACGCTGCGGCAGTTTCGCATGCAGCAGCAGCTCGGAGACCCCATCCCCGGAGAAGCGGAGGTCGTAACTTGGGGACCAGCTCACGTTACCTACCACGTAGGAGACGCGCGCCTTGCCGCCGGTGACCCAGATGCGCGCCGATGCCACCCCCTTGGAGGCGGCAGTCAACTCGCGCTCAACGGCATCGAGGGCGAGCCGGCATTTGCGCTTGCTGCGGTAAACCGCCTCCATCTGGTTCAGTGCGAACTCGGTTCCCTGCTGCAGCGTCACCACCGGGTCGGGATTGGCCTTGGTCTTCCTGGGCGCCTTGCCGCTTTGCGACTTGGCGGCGGCTGAGAAGATCTCCTCGCGCCGCGTCAGGGCCGCCATGCGGTCCTGCAACTCGCCCCGGCGTTCCCTGAGGCGCGCCAGTTCACCGGAACGGCGCCGGTCCTGCTCAGCCGGAACCAGCTCTACTCTCAGCACGGTCCCCCCCGGCGCCTTCACCCGGAGCGATCCCGGTGTAAAGCCGTCCGGCAACGGGAGCTCAAGATAGCCGCCGGAGGCGGGGAGTTCCTGCTCCACCCGCGCCCCGTCCTGAAACAGGGTGACGCTCTTTTGCCCGGCGCTGGCCTGCTTACAGGCCAGCACCGGGAGCAGAAAAAGGGCAAACAGCAACAGGCGCATGGGGCACCTCGCAACGGCGGCAGTAGGGGCTCAAAAAGCGCAAAGGAAAACTTTACAGTGCCCCGGTGCCATTGCAAGCAGCCGGTATGATTACTTCTCCACGTCGAGGAGCTCAACCTCGAAGATAAGGGTCGCGTTGGGGGGGATCACACCGGCAGCGCCGTTGGCGCCGTAGCCCAACTGCGGCGGAACGACCAGCTTCCTCTTCCCACCGACCTTCATGGACATTACCCCCTCGTCCCAGCCGGGGATCACTTCGCCGGCCCCGATCCTGAAGATGAAGGGCTGGCCGCGATCGAGCGAGCTGTCGAACTTGGTGCCGTTTTCCAGGGTCCCGGTGTAGTGCACCTTGACTCCCTTGCCGGAAGTCGGGGACGCACCGGTCCCGACCACGAGGTCGGTATAGGAAAGGCCGGATGGGGTGGTCACCGCACCAGCTGCGGCCTTGGCTGCGGTTTTCTCGGTCGCCGGCTGCTTGGCGGGATCCTTCTGGGAGCAGGCGGGAATGGCCACCGCCGCCATGAGCAGCAGCAGCACGAGGAACTTCTCTACGTTGCGCATCAACTTTCCTCCGTCAGGTTTCGATGATTTTTAATCCAGCATATGGATGAAGAGGCCACTTCTAAGTTTGGGCTCGAACCAGGTCGACTTGGGCGGCATGATCTTGTCCTCGTCGGCCAGCGACATCAGTTCCTCGATCGACGTCGGGAACAGCGAGAAGGCGACCATGTACTCGCCGGAATTGACCACCCGCTCCAGTTCCTCGACGCCGCGGATACCACCCACGAAGTGGATGCGCTGGTCGGTGCGCGGGTTGCGCACTCCGAGGACCGGGCTGAGCAGGTTGTCCTGCAGGATGGAGACGTCCATGGACGCGACCGGGTCGTTCTCAGGGAAGGAATCTTCGCGGGGGGTGAGTTCGTACCATTTGCCCCCCAGGTACATGCCGAAATGGTGACGCTCACCCGGGCTGAGCGCGCTGGAAACCGGGGTCACCTCGAAGCGCTCGCCCACGCGGGCCATGAACTCGGCGACGCCGCGGCCGTTTAAGTCCTTGACCACCCTGTTGTAGGGCATGATGGTCATCTCGTTGTCCGGGAAGATCACGGTGAGGAAGTAGTTGTACTCCTCGGTACCGGTGTGCTCAGGGTTGGCGTCCCTTCTCAGGTCGCGCACCCGGCTGGCGGCGGCGCTGCGGTGATGTCCGTCGGCTACGTAGAGGGTCGGAATGGCGGCGAAGCTTTTGGTGAGCGAGTCGATCAGCTTCGGGTCCGCGATGTCCCACAGGGCATGGGATACGCCGTCGTCGGTGGTGAAGTCGTAGATGGGGTCGGCCTGGGTGACCTTGTCGATGGTCGCGGTGAGGGCCGGGTCGTTTCGGTAGGTATAGAAGACCGGCTCGTCGTTCGCGTTGAGCGCGTCGATGTGCCTGACGCGGTCCTCTTCCTTGTCGGCCCTGGTCAGCTCGTGCTTCTTGATGGTGCCGGTCTGGTAGTCGTCCACGCCGGCGCAGACCACGAGGCCGGTCTGGGTGATGCTTCCCATCTTCTGGCGGTACACGTAGTAGCGCTCACTCTCGTCCTGCTGCAGGGTCCCCTCCGCCAGGAATCGCTCCAGGTTCTCGCGCCCCTTGACGTACACCGGGTCCGAATGCACATCGACGTCCCTGGGTAAATCGATCTCGGGACGGGAGATATGCAGGAAACTCACCGGGTTGCCGGCGGCCATCTGGATGGCCTCATCCGTGTTCATCACGTCATAGGGAAGAGCGGCGACCTTCTCGGCCAGCTCCTTTTTGGGGCGTACCGCCTTGAACGGTTTGATAAATGCCATAACTGCTCCTGTCTCCATTTGGTTCAACGTTCAACGTCAAGGGTTCAACGTCTAAAAATCAAGTTCTAGGTTCTAGGTTCTACGTTCTGCGCTCTGTAACTCTCCCGCGGTCCCGTCTCCGATCTGCGTTTGACGTCACTGGCTCCGGGTTCCAGCTTCCTGTTTCGCCTGAACCTTATCGGCGCCAGGGGCGCGGGCGTTAAAAATAGCGCTTTGCTCCGACAAACCGCTTCTGGAAATACGTGTCGTCCATGGAGCTCACCTTGATGTCGTCGCCGCGGCGCGGGGCATGGACGAAACGGCCGTTGCCGACGAAGATGCCGACGTGGTTGATCTCGTCGGCGGAGGCGCCGAAGAAGACCAGGTCACCGTCTTTTAGTTCCTCGCGCCCGACGGCATCCCCCACCCGGTACTGCTCGCGCGAGGTGCGCGGGATGTTGATGCCGCACAGGTTGTAGACCGCGCGCACGAAACCGCTGCAGTCCATGCCGTCGACCACGGTGTCCCCGCCCCAACGGTACGGGATGCCGACGAAGCGCTCGGCCGTGCGGGCGGCGATGTTGCCCATGTCACCGCGGTCGCGCTTAACCGGCTCCTCTTTCTTCTTGCCCGGAGGCACGGGCTTGGCCGGTTTGGTGATGGAGGGAGCGGGTGTCTTCTCGATCACGGTCTCCCGTACCAGGACGGTGCGGTCGGGCTGCGGCGGCGCGATGAAGTAGGAGCCGATGGTATGCTCCTTCACCAGCTTCTGGGCCACCTTGCGGGCCTCCTCCCGGCGGGGGAAATCCCCGAAGCGGACGGCGTAGATGCCGTTCTCCCGCTTGAAGTAGAAGGCCTCTATCCCCTGCTCCTGGAGCTTCCTGGTCAGCCGCTCCGCGTTTTTCACGTCCGAGAAGGCGCCCACCTGGATGGCGAAGCCCACGCTGGAAAGCCCGGCGCGCTGCGCGGCGCAGCCGGTGGCGGCGGGCGCGAGGAGAAGGAGATATATAATCAACAGTCTTGCTGCTTTGTGCATTGTCTATCCTTGTTTCATGCACCCCGCAAGGGGTGGGAAAAGCGTCCCCCGCCCCTTGCGGGAGGGGGGTAGGGGGTGGGGGTAGGTGCCACATCAGTGCTAATGGCAAGTTCACCCACCCCCCTGCCCCTCCCGTCAAGGGAGGGGGAGAGAACCGCTCGTTACTCCCGCCCCCGGAGGGGGAGGGCTGGGGAGGGGGACAGCCTCCCTCGTGAAAGGAGGAGTCGGAGCCTCCTAGATGTCCTTGGTTTCCCGACGCACTCCCATGAGGTACGGAACCACGAAGTCGTCGAGGGCGCCGTCCAGGACGTTGTCGGGGTTGCCGCTTTCGACGCCGGTGCGCAGGTCCTTGACCATCTTGTAAGGATGCAGGACGTAGGAGCGGATCTGGCTTCCCCAGCCGATCTCCTTCTTCTCGCCGGCGATATCGGCCGCCTTCGCCTCGCGCTCCCGAAGCTCCATCTCGTAGAGCTTGGAGCGGAGCACCTTCATCGCCGTGGCCTTGTTCATGTGCTGGCTGCGCTCGCTCTGGCAGGCCACCACGGTGCCGGTGGGAAGATGGGTGATCCTGATGGCCGAATCGGTGGTGTTGACGTGCTGGCCGCCGGCCCCCGAGGAGCGGTAGGTGTCGATCCTCAAATCGCTCTCCGGTATCTTGATCTCGATGTCGTCCTCCTCGATGACCGGGAAGATGAACACGGAGGCGAACGAGGTGTGACGCCGGGCGCTGCTGTCAAAGGGGGAGATGCGCACCAGCCGGTGGATCCCCGCCTCGGCCTTCAGGTAGCCGTAGGCGAACTCGCCGGTGACCGCGAAGGTCACCCCCTTGATCCCGGCGCCGTCACCCTCCTGGTAGTCGGTGATCTCGGTCTTCCACCCTTTCTTCTCGCAGTAGCGGAGGTACATGCGCAAGAGCATCTCGGCCCAGTCCTGGGACTCGGTGCCGCCGGCTCCGGAGTTGATGGAAACGAAGGCGCCGGAGGCGTCGTGGGGACCGGAGAGCATCCTGCGGAACTCCGCCTGACTCACCCCGTTCTCCAGCTGCTCGTTCATGGCGTGAACCTCGGCCAGGGTCGCCTCGTCCTGCTCCTCGCTCCCCAGTTCGATCAGCTCCTGGATGTCGCGGGCCTGGCGATCGAGGCTCTCCCAGGTGGTGACGTCCTTCTCCATCGCCATCCTGTCCTTGAGCACCTTCTGGGCCTTTTCGGCGTCGTTCCAGAAATCGGCGCGGGAGGTCAGCTCCTCGAGCTCGTGCATCCGCTCCTTCTTGTCATCTACGTCAAAGAGACCCCCGGAGTTTGTGGATTCGCCCGGCAAGGTCCTCTATCTTGGCTATTTCTTCTCTGAACATCTGGAGACTCCTTATGGTCGCATCGCCTGCAACGGCGATCATCGTTAGTGGCGAAAAAATCAGTTACGGCGCCCGCGATAGCAGGCGATCCCCATGCCGATGCTGCCGGAGAGGCAGATCAGGGCGAAGAGGTCGCCGAAGCGGTTGTAGAAGGTCCGCCCGGTGCCGGGGCGGATCTCCCCTTTCAGGGTCGCCTCCTCGAACAGCGGGGTCATGCCGCGGATGTGCCCCTTGCTGTCTATCACCGAGGAGATCCCGGTATTGGCGGCGCGCACCAGGGGGACCCTGTTCTCCACGGCCCGGAACACGGTCATGGAGAGGTGCTGGTAGGGGGCGGAACTCCGCCCGAACCAGGCGTCGTTGGTGATGTTCACCAGCACCTGGGCTCCCTTTTGGACATAGGCGCTGGCCACTTCCGGGAAGATCCCCTCGAAGCAGACCAGGACCCCGAGTTTCCCCGTGGAGGCCGGCAGCACCACCGCTTCCTTCCCCGGGGAGAAGTCCCCGATCCCGGCGACCAGCTTGTTCACGAAGGGGAGCAGCGGCGCCAGCGGCACGTACTCGCCGAAGGGAACCAGGTGCAGTTTGTCGCTTCTCCCGACGACGCCCCCCTGCTCGGAGATCAGGTACGCGCTGTTCAGGTAGCGCACCCTCCCCCCTTCCTCCTGGTAAGCGGGGCTTCCCACGACGAGCGGGCTCTTCAGCTCGGCGGCCAGCGCACTCACCCGTGCCGCATAGGCCGGCTCGCGCTGCAGGAAAAACGGCAGGGCGCTCTCGGGCCAGACCACCAGGGTCCCCGGCTCCTGGCACCCTTCACGGGTCAGCCGCTCGTAGGTCTTAAGCGTCGCGTCCTGGAAGGCCGGGTCCCACTTCACGTCCTGGGGGATGTTCCCCTGCACCAGCAACACCCGGCGCGCCTCCCCCCTCTCGCTGCGGGTCAGGGCGGAGACGCCGTAGACCATGGTGGCGGCCATGAGCAGCACCAGGAGCAAAAGTGCCCGCACCGGGTAGGGCTTGCGGTGGCGCGTCGAAACCCAGATCCGGTAGAACACGACGTTGGCGAGGGCGATCAGGAAGCTCACACCGTACACCCCGGTCAGGTCGCTGATCTGGATAAGAGGGAGGGTGCGGTACTGTGAATACCCGAGGCTCGCCCAGGGAAAGCCGGTCAGGACGTAGGAGCGGATCGCCTCCCCGCTCACCCACAAAAGGGGAAACGAACAAAGCAGCGGTATCCGGCTCTCTTCGCAGCGCCGCACCAGCCAGAGCACGACGCCCGGATAAAGCGCGAGGTAGCCGACCAGGACGAGATAGAGCGTAACGCTCACCGTCCAGTGCAGCTTCCCGTAGTTCATCATCACCACGTTGAGCCAGTAGAGAATTCCGGCATAGGCGACGCACCCGGCCGTGAAGCCGAGCCGGAAACCGAGCTGCGGCGAAACGCGGTCGGCGGCCAGAAAGAGCGGCACGAAGGCGATCCAGGCCAGGACGGATATCCCCGGCAGCGGAAACGAGAGTGCCAGCAAAACGCCCGACAGCAGTGCCAGCAGGTGGCGCCCCGCGGTCGCCTCGCCGGCGATGGCGGTTCTCGCGCTCACGACTCCTCGGACTCCCCGGCCTGCTCCTGCTTCCTGGCGATATGCACCTTGGCGATCCGTCTCTCGTCCGCCTCCAGGACGGTGAGGACCAGCGGGTCATTCTCGATCACGTCGCCTGCGGCCGGGATCCGGCCGGTGATATGAAACAGGAGTCCCCCCACCGTCTCGAAGTTCTCCTTCTCGATCTCCACGTCGAAGTGCTCTTCCAGCTCCTGGATGGGGAGCCTGCCGTCGGCGACGATGGAGCCGTCCCCTTGCACCGAGAGGCGCTCGGTCTCAAGGTCGTACTCGTCCTGGATGTCCCCAACGATCTCCTCGAGCAGGTCCTCGATGGTGACCAGTCCCGCCGTGCCGCCGTACTCGTCGATGACCACCGCCATGTGGACCCGCCGCTTCTTGAAGTCGTGCAGCAGTTCCTCTAGATTCTTGGTCTCCGGGATGAAGAAGGGGGGGCGGATCAGCTTCCTGAGTTCGATGGCCTCGTCGGGCTCCCCCCAGTACCTCAGCAGGTCCTTGGCGTAGATGAGGCCGATGATGTTGTCGATGGTCCCCTCGTAGACCGGGAGCCGCGAGTGCCCGGAGGCGATGATCGATTTCAGCACCTCGCGCACCTCGTTGTCGATGGAAACGCAGGCCATCTCCATGCGCGGCAGCATGATCTCGCGCACCATGGAGTCACCCAGGGTCAGGATGGAACGGATCATCGCGTTCTCCTCCTGGTTGATGACCCCTTCTTCCTCGCCGGCGTCCATGATCTCCTGGATCTCCGCCCCGGTGACCTTCTTTTTTCCGTACAAGAGCCGGGTCAGGGATTCGATGAGTCCCTGGCCCTTGCGTCCGTTACCCTCTTCCAAGGATGTGTCTCCTTAATGTCGCGTTGTCTTTCATAGCCCGCCCTGCCAGAAGGCGCGGAACAGCAGGTGCACCGCCAGGGTGATTCCCACCCCCACTACCGCCCCGACCACGACCTCCCGGGGGCGGTGGATCCTGAGCAGCAGGCGCGAATGGCTCACCATGGTGGCCAGGATGAAGCAGAAAAGCGCGATGAGCGGGTCATGGGTGTGCAGCGCCACGGAGGTGGCGATGGAGAAGGCGACCGCCGAGTGGCCGCTGGCGCCGCCCCCTTCGAGCGGCTTTCCCGTCCCCCCGCGCGCCTTGAGGATCACCACCACGATCAGCACCAGGACTGCCGAGACCACCATTCCCAGTTCCGACTCGGTCCCCAGCATCTCCAGCCCCAGCCTCTGCCAGGGGAGGACGTACTTGGAGAGCACGAGGTACCCCATGATGGCGGTGCCGAAGGCGGCGACCAGCACGGCGCCCGCCGCCACATCCTTGGCGAGTTTCGCCATCGGGTGGTACCCCGGCGAAATCATGTCCACCACCACCTCTATGGCGGTGTTGAGGAGTTCGGCGAAGAGGACGAAGCTGATGGCAAGCGCCAGCAGCATGAACTCGACCGAGGAGACCCGCAAGAGCAGCGCGGCGAACAGCACGGCGAGCGCGGCCAGGAAGTGGTAGCGCATGTGCTTTTGCGTGCGCGTGGTGTGGAGGATCCCCTCTATGGCGCAGTTCACGGAGTCGATGAAGCGGGTCGGCTTCATGTCAAGCCCCTGCCCCGGCTAGACAAGCCCTTCCTCGACCAGCAGGGAAAAGATCTCCCGCTCCTTGGCCTCCATGCGGGCGGCCTCGGCCTCGCCGCTTCTCTCATGGTCGTAGCCGGTGATGTGGAGGATGCCGTGCAGAAGCAGGAAATAGAGGCGCTCCAGGAAGGTCTGACCTGACTCCTCGGCCTCGCGCGCCGCGGTGTCGACGGAGATGACCACGTCGCCGAGAACGTCAGGGTTGATGGCGCCGAACTCACCCTCCTGCATGGCGAAGGAAATCACGTTGGTCGCCTTGTCGCGCCCGAGGTACTCCCGGTTCAGGACCCGGATGGCCCGGTCCCCGACGATGCTGACCGAGAGTTCCGCCTCAGGACATCCCAAGGCGTCTAAGATCCTCTGCGCCACCTTTCGCAGCTGCGTCTTCGCGACCGGCATCCGCCTTTGGCGGTTCGCTATCGATATCCTCTGGCTTCTTGGCAATCGTCTTCTCCTTGTAGGCGGGCTCGGGGTAATCGATGCGCTGGTGATAGATCCCCGCCAGTATCTGGTTGAAGCTCTTGGCTATCTCGTGCAGGTTCTTGAGGGTCAGCTCGCACTCGTCCAGCTGGCCGTCGATGAAGATGTTGTTGATGATCTTCTGCACCAGCCCCTGTATCCGCGCCGGCGTGGGGTCGGTGAGGGTGCGCGAGGCGGCCTCCACGCAGTCGGCCAGGAGCACGAGCCCCGCCTCGCGGGTCTGCGGCTTGGGCCCGGGGTAGCGGAAGTCACGCTCCTCTACCGGCGGGGTGCCCGGCGTCTCCAGCCCCTTCGCCTTCAGGTAGAAGTAGTTGATCAGCGAGGTGCCATGGGACTGCCGGATGATCTCGATGATCGACTGCCCGATGCGGTGTTCCTTGGCGAGCTCGACCCCGTCTTTCATGTGCGAGATCAGGATCAGCGCGCTCATGCTGGGGGAGAGCTTGTCGTGGCGGTTCTCGCCGTCACGGATGTTCTCGATGAAGTACTGCGGCTTCTTCAGCTTCCCGACGTCGTGGTAGTAAGCGGCGACGCGGGCGAGAAGCGGGTTGGCGTTGATCGCCTCGGCCCCCGCCTCGACCATGTTCCCCACGAGGACGCTGTGATGGTAGGTGCCGGGAGCGCGTATCATCAGTTCGCGCAAAAGCGGCGAGTTGAGGTTGGCGAGCTCCAGGAGCTTGACGTCGGTCGTGTACTGGAAGAGCGCCTCGATGAGCGGGATGGTGCCGGAAACGTAGACCGCGTTGATGAGGCCGCCCAGGAAGGCGAATATGATGCAGTAGAGCGGCTGCAGGGAGAGCGGGCTGTCGTTGTAGACGTGGAAGCAGACGGCCAGCGCCATGTTCACCGCGCTCACCTTGAAACCCGCGCTGTAAATGGTGCCGCGCTCCTTGCACTGGCGCACGCCGTGGGCGCCGACGATGCCACCCAAGAGGGCATAGACCACCACCTGGAGCGAGTTGTTCAGCATGATCCCGGTGAGCGGCGCCGTGATGGCGCAGTAGACCAGGGCGACCTCGGAGTTCAGGATGATCCGCACGATGATGGCGGAGGCCGCGAACGGGAAGAGGTAGAAGTAACTCGCCGTATCGATGGAAGGGAAGAGCCCCCCCATGGCGGTGGAGACGGTCGATACCAGCTTTAGTACGGCGAAGTTGGCCACCGTCAGGAGGGACAGCAGCAGGATGTCCTTGTTGGTCGGGTTGAACTTCCTGATGTTCTTGCGGCCGAACCGGTACGGGGCGTAGCAGAGCACAAGGATCAGGCCGAAGATCCCGAGGCCGGTCAGGACAGGGGTGCTGTTCCTGGCGGTGAACATCCTCTCCAGTTTCATCGCCTGCTCGGAACTGACGCGCTCACCCACGCGGACGATCATCTCGCCCCGCTTCATCTTGAAGAGCACCGGGCGCACCGCGGCGCGCGCTTCACTCTTCTTCGCGTCGGTACCGTTACGGTCGAACGAGAGGTTGGGGGTGATCATGCGCAGCGCCACCCCCTTGAGGAGCTCCAGGTCGTGGGGTGCCCCTCCCTGGGTGAGGCTGGTCCGCGAGAAGATGCGACGGGCGGTGGGGAGATCGATACTGGCGCTGTAGTCACCTGCGGCGACGTCCTGCCTGGTGGCCTCGTCCACCACCACGATGCCGTGGCGCAGGTCCGCGGCGAAGTGGCCGCGATCGGCGACGATGCGCTGCCGGTACAGGGGGGCCAGCTGCCGCCCCAGGTCGGAGAGGAAGGCCCGCTGCTGTTTCACGCGGGTAAGGGCGGCGAACTCCTGGGCGGAGATGTCGACCCCGAGGACGGCGACGATCGCCTTGCGCTTGGCCTCTCCGTGCAGGCTGGCATCGTCCACCACGTCAAGCGCGTCGTCGAAGCGGCGCACCAGTTCGATGTTGCCGTTAGAGGCGAGGGTGTAGACGAACGGCGCCGCCCCCTCCGCCTCGGCCCGCTTCTTCTCGGTCAGCAGCAGATCCTCGATCAGGTAGTCCTGCGACGCGCGGATGTCGGAGGTGGCGATGTCCCCCTCGCGGTAGTGCACCGAGAGGAACTGCGGGCTCGGGATGATGAGCAGGGTGAGGAATAACGCGGTGAGGAAGAGTATGATGAAGCGGCTGCGCTTCTCATGGCGGTCGCAGGTGAACCCCTGCGCAACCGCTTCCATCCAGCTGTCGCAGAGCCTGATCAGCGAACTCTTCTGAATTGTCTGTTTGTCGCCGCTTTCGGTGGGCATTATCTTCAATGGTTCCCGTGTCGTAAGGACAGAGACTGCGAGAATAGCAGCAAGGGGACAATATATCCCGTTTATTTCATTACTGTCAATCTAAACCAAATACGTTGGGAACCGCTGTCGCTTCGCCATGTTAGCAAAAATTTACAAAACCTGCTTCCCTTTGGGGGCAGATATGTTATATAACGAAGGCTCCATTAAGACGGGCGGTGCTGCCCGTTCATAATTAAAATTTCAATCCAGGGGGGTAGAGATGAGCCAGATAACCGACGTTTACGCCAGAGAAATACTTGATTCCAGGGGGAATCCGACACTTGAGGTCGAAGTGTTCCTGGATTCCGGTGCTATGGGTAGAGCCGCGGTTCCCTCCGGCGCATCGACCGGCGAGCGCGAGGCGCTGGAACTGCGTGACGGCGACAAGGGGCGCTATCTCGGCAAGGGCGTCGAGAAGGCCGTCGCCAACGTGAACGACATCATCGCCGACGAGATCACCGGCATGGACGCCACCGACCAGGTCGGCATCGACAAGAAGATGCTGGAGCTCGACGGCACCGACTTCAAGAGCCGCCTGGGCGCCAACGCCATCCTCGGCGTCTCCCTCGCCGTGGCCAAGGCCGCGGCCGACGAGGTGGGCCTGCCGCTGTACCAGTACATCGGGGGTTCCAACGCGAAGGAGCTGCCGCTGCCCATGATGAACATCATCAACGGCGGCGCCCACGCCGACAACAACGTCGACATCCAGGAATTCATGATCATGCCGGCCGGCGCCAAGAGCTTCAAGGAGGCCCTCAGGATGGGCGCCGAGATCTTCCACGCGCTGAAATCGGTCCTCAAGGCCAAGGGGTACAACACCGCCGTCGGCGACGAGGGTGGCTTCGCTCCGAACCTGAAATCCAACGAGGAGGCCCTCGAGGTGATCATGGAGGCGATCGTGAAGGCGGGCTACAAGCCGGGCGAGGAAGTGCTCCTCGCGCTCGACGTCGCTTCCTCCGAACTGTTCGAGAACGGGGTCTACACCCTGGAGAACGAGGCCGATTCGAAGAAGACCGCCGACCAGATGGTCGACTTCTATGAGAACCTGGTCAACAAGTACCCGATCATCTCCATCGAGGACGGCATGGCCGAGAACGACTGGGATGGCTGGAAGAAGCTCACCGACCGTCTGGGCAAGCGTATCCAGATCGTGGGCGACGACCTGTTCGTGACCAACCCCTCCATCCTCAAGGAAGGGATCAAGAAGGGGATCGCCAACTCCATCCTGATCAAGCTGAACCAGATCGGCACCCTGACCGAGACCCTCGACGCCATCGAGATGGCCAAGCGCGCGGGTTACACCTGCGTCATCTCGCACCGCTCCGGCGAGACCGAGGACGTAACCCTCGCCGACCTCGCCGTGGCGGTCAACGCCGGCCAGATCAAGACCGGTTCGCTCTGCCGCACCGACCGCGTCGCGAAGTACAACCAGCTCCTGAGGATCGAGGACGAGCTGGACGAAGTGGCGCTGTTCAGGGGGCACGAAGTCTTCTACAACGTGAAAAAGTAGGGGCAAATAAGCATTCGCCCGCTCATGTACCAGGGGCGCACCTTAACCGGGTGCGCCCTTTTTTGTCATTCCCCTCGCCCTTTGGGAGAGGGGCAGGGGTGAGGGTAGCGCAAAGAAATGACATTCATGGCCGTTGCGAGATCCCTCACCCGGCCTTCGGTCACCCTCTCCCGGAGGGGGCCGGTACTTGCCGGCGGATTCCCTTGCGCCTTCTTCCTCATGAAGGTATACTCCGACCCATGTTAACCTACCAGATAACGGCACAAGACCACCTGCGGCGCGTGGACAGTTTCATGCGCAACCTCCTACCCAGCGCGCAGTTCTCCTACCTCAAAAAGCTGATCAACTCGGGACATATCAAGGTGAACGGCGCTCCCGCCGAACCAGAGGACCTGCTGCGTTACGCCGACCAGGTGACGCTAAAGGAAAGCGCCAAGACCGCGGCGTTCCTCGCCCGGCTCACCCCGGAGCTCGACATCCTGTTCGAGGACAGCTGGATCATCTGCCTGAACAAGCCTGCGGGCCTCGCCGTGCACCGCACCGAGGACCCCGAAGAGATCACCCTGGTCGACCTGGCCGAGACACTTCTTAAAAAGCGCGACGGCGTCGGCAGGGTGCGTCCGGTGAACCGGTTGGACAAGGGAACTTCGGGGGCCATCATCCTGGCCAAGAGCGCGGTTGCAGCGGGTATGTTCGGGAAGATGGTGCAGGAGGAAGGGCTCGGCAAGCTCTACCTCGCCATGGTGGAGGGGAAACTGCAGAAGCAGGGAACCATCGATGCCGCACTCGACGGCAAGGAATCGCAGACCAGCTACGTGAGGATCTTCCAGGGGGGCGGCGTATCGCTGCTGGCCGTCTATCCGCTCACCGGCCGGATGCACCAGATCAGGCAGCACTTCAGGATGATCGGGCATCCGATCCTGGGTGACAAACGCTACGGCGGCAGGAATCTCTCCGGCTTCACCGGCCACGCGCTGCACTCTTTCCGGACCACCCTGGTACACCCGGCAACGGGGGAAGAGATCGATATCCCGGCGCCGTTACCGGATCAATTGCTGCGGCTTGCCACGCGCTGCGGCGCTGTAAGCGACGAGACCTTCCTCGCGACGCTCAACGAAGTCCCGGCCGCCGAGACCCTGGCCCTTTCCTAGTCCTCCCACCCCTGCGCGCCGATCAGCGGCACAAAACGGACGGCGCACAGGGTCTCGCGACGCAACTCCCCGCGCCAGTCACGCCGCACCCGCACCAGGTCCTGCAGATGCGGCGTCGGCCCAACCGGAATCACCAGTCTCCCTCCCGGCGCCAATTGCCGCTCAAGCTCTTCCGGTACGCCGGGCGCCCCGGCGGTGACCACGATGGCATCGTACGGGGCGTGTTCCCGCCACCCAAGGGTGCCGTCGCCAAGATGCACCGTAACGTTGCGGAAGCCCAGGTCGCGCAACCGCTCCGTGGCCTGATGCGCCAGCGCCGGGATCCGCTCCACCGTGAAGATTTCTGCCGCGCAGAGGCTCAAGACCGCTGCCGCGTACCCGGAGCCGGTGCCGATCTCCAGCACCTTTTCCGTCCCCTGCAATTCAAGCGCCTCGATCATATAGGCGACGATGTAGGGCTGGGAGATGGTCTGCCCTTCCTGGATCGGGAGCGGACCGTCCTCGTAGGCCAGGAACTCCATCCCGGCAGGGAGAAAGGATTCCCTGGGCACCTCGCCCATCGCCCTCAACACCGCCAGGTCCCGGATCCCCCGCCCCATAAGGTGCTGGTTCAGCATCCGCTCCTTCCTCGCGGCTAGTTCCCATTCTCCATCTGTGTTCATGGCTCCTCCGAAAGCCTCAATGCTACCACGGCCCCTCCCCACTACAAGGATCAGCTCAGGCGCCGCAGCGCTAAATATCCACTTCCAAGGCAGTCAGCACAGTAGCAGCGCCCGCACGACACTCTTAAACGATTCCAATACAGCCAACTAAAACATCGCCCATTCAACCTGTTGACTCTTATGCGGCGCGGGCGTACACTTAAATCGTAGCAGAGAGTTGTTCTTTGAAAACAGCTCTGGGGTACAGGTAAAGGTGGCGTGAGGTACCCTGATTATTCCACACTTAAAATTTCCCAGGTTTCAGACGTGGTGTGCAGGTCCAGATACTTCTATAGAACTGCCTAAAGCGTTTTCCGGGGAAATGCTTTACAAAAGAGCGTGGTCTCACATAAATCTTTACGGCACTCTGGAGCTAGTAGCTGGCGCTTAAGGAGATCAAGCCGATTGGCCTATAATAATCTCATCCGTCATGCGCGTAACAACCGCTTCAAAAAGGGGAAGAAACCGCGAGATACGGGTGACATGGTCCCGCCGGAGCATGTCTCTACGTCCGTTGGAAAAAGCTTCCACCGTCGGATAGGGGTAAAGGATCTCATGATTTAAGCGCCAGTTACATTTTCCAGGAAAGGCCCGGTGCGTCAGCATTCGGGCCTTTTTCACGTGCAGGACAGGCGTGGCGTCGACATGCCTTGTCGGCTTGGGCGGCCGCTGCGGCGATCTGCTCGATCTGCTCTGCGCCCGGTTTCCTTACAGCTTCCCTCTCAAGCCGTCCCCACCCTCCCCTTCCGCCCCTTTCATCCATTCCGCCCCATTCTCCCTTGCCTCCTCCATGTTCCTGTTCCGCATCCTTGCGACCTTCGACTCGAGCCCCTCCATGCAGGGCGGACCTGCGGTGCTATACTTAGCCGGGGCTAATCCCTACGAATCCAATGAACGGAGGTAGCCATGCCACGCGGATCGAGAATAACCATGGAAGAGAAAGGGCAAATGGCGGCCCGAAGCCTCGAGCCTTACATGCCCAAGCGAGGGCTTTCGGAAGGAACCGTCTGCAAGGGGTGCGGCATCGTCTACCGCAACAAGCGCTGGCAGATCGAAAGCGGCCCGTCTGGCGCGTCAAGCGGCGAGATCCTCTGCCCTGCCTGTCAGCGCATCGTGGGCGAAGACCCCGCCGGCGTCGTCACCCTCTCGGGCCCGTACCTGTCCCTACACAGGGAAGAGATCCTGAACATGGTGAGACAGCAGGAGACGAAGCACAGGGAGAAAAACCCACTGGGACGGATCATGGAGATCAAGGAGGAGAATGGCGGCATCGTCGTCACTACGACCGAGGACAAGCTGGCCCAGAAAATCGGGCGGGAGCTATACAAGTCGCAGCGCGGAGAGTTGCACTACAAGTGGAGCCACGACCAACACATGGTCCGGGTGGAGTGGAGCCGCTGACCCTGCCGGGCCGGAAATCGAAAGCCCCCCTTGCCTTACGGCAAGAGGGGCTTTTTTTTTGGATGGAGAGCGTTCAGCCGCGGCGCAGCGGATCGAACAGGTACTCCAGGCCATTGGCCTTCACTTCGTACATACACTCGAGCATGGCCCCCAGCTCACCTTCGGGGAAACCCTTCTGCCGCATCCAGACCAGGTACGGCTCGGGCAGGTCCACCAGCAGTGATCCCGCATATTTCCCATAGGGCATCCGGGTGCGGGCCAGCTTCAGCAGTTGGGCGGGGTCGGGGAAAAGATCCTCCAACGGCTACCCCTTCAGCTTCGCCTTGAGCAGGTCGCCGAGTGTGCCCATCCCTTTCGGAGCCTCGGAGACGGTCTTCTTGTACGCGTCCATGCTCTGCGCCTGCTCCTCGGCTGCACGGCTGACCGAAGCGAGTGCGAGGGAAATTTTCTTCGCCTCACGGTCCACCGACTCGACCTTGACCTCAACCTCCTGCCCTTCGGAGAGGACCTCCTTCGGATGCTGAATCCTCTTGCCAGCCCCCAGCTTGGAGATGTGGATCAGGCCGTCCACGCCGCTGGCCAGGGTCACAAAGGCGCCAAACGGGGTGAGCCTTGCCACCTTGCCGTTCTGGTAGGACCCTTCAGGGAAGGCGCTCGCGGCCTCTTCCCAGGGATCTGCCAGGGTATCCTTCAAGGAGAAGGAGATGCGGTTCTTCTCCCAGTCGATCGCCTTCACCACCACCTCAACTTCCTGACCGGCGGAAAGGACCTCGCTGACGTGATTCACGCGCGCCCAGGCCACCTCGGAAACCGGCAGGAGCCCCTCGACGGCGCCGATGGACACGAAGGCGCCGAAGTCGCGCAGCGACGTCACCGTCCCGGTCACGCGGTCGCCCACCTTGAGGGTTTCCTTCAGCGCGTCCTTCTGCTGCTGCTGTTCCTCCTCGAGCAGCGCCCGGTGGGAGATAACGATGTTGCGCCCCCTCTCGGAGTACTCGGTGATCTTGAAGGACATCTGCTTGCCCAACAGGGCCGCGGTGTCCTCAACCCTTCTCAGGGCGATCTGGGAGAACGGGCAGAAGGCGCGGGAACCGGCGACCTTCACCTCGAAACCACCCTTCACTTCCTTTTCGACCACGCCCTGAACCGGGATACCGGCGGCGTAAGCCTCCTCGAGCTGCGCGTTGCCGGCGGAGTGGCTGCCGCCGCCCCCTACATTGGTGGTGAAACGCATCTCGTTGTTGCGCGAAGAGACGAACCAGGCGGCGACCTTGTCACCGACCTTGACGCTCACGTTGCCCTCGGCGTCAAGGAGTTCCTTGATATCGAGGACCCCTTCGCCTTTACGGCCGGTATCCAGAAAGATCCAGTCCTTGGCGATCTGCAGTACCGTCGCCTCGACCTTGGCACCCGGCTCCAGGCGGCCGGCATCCTTCTGGCTCCGCTCGAACAGATCGGCAAAGCTCTCCTCTTCGGTTTCCATCTCTTCCCTGTGATCGTTATCCATTTAAGTACCTCTTCAACGTAATTGTCGCGCGCTTTAGCACTCATGGAGCATACAGGGGACCCCGTACCCTTGTCAACTACTTGAGCCGCTGCCAACCCATGTTTGTGACAGTGCGGTGCTGTACGCGCTGAATCAGGGTGACCTGCGGAAACAGCGATCCGCGTGGCAGGTAAATCTTTATTTAATTCCCGCGTCAAAAAATCCGATAGATGTTGCATCTTCATAGTTCACGGCAGCAACGCGAGGAGACAACAATGGGAGTGCTGGTTTGCTACGACGACTTTAGCTACGACGTGATCAACGACTATTTCCTGGATCACCTGCTGTCGACCGGATGCATTCTCGGGTTTGACAGATCGGAGCACTGGGTGAAAGAGGTGGATGCGGTTCTACCCGCCCCTTGCAGCGTAAGGCACACCCCGGTCTGACGCCGGCCCTGCCACACGGCCACCACCGCCTGCCCCCCCCCCGACACCACCGGTGCCGGCACAGAAAGCCATCGTCCAGAGGCCGGCGTGACTCCGCACGGCCATCCCCCGCCAAAGCAACTCCGGTTGTGGTAACATCTCCGGGTGCAGCGCCATCTGACCAAAAACGGAGGTCCTATGAACGTACCAGCTGCCCTGAAGCGGATCAGCGACACGATATGGGAACTGCCGGTAAGCTACAAGGAAGGGATGCTGGTTCCCGCCAGAATCGTCGCCAGCGAGAAGCTCGTCAAAGAAATGGACGCCGGCGTTTTCGAGCAGGTGAGCAACGTCGCCACGCTTCCCGGTATCCAGCGCTACGCCTACTGCATGCCGGACGGCCACTGGGGATACGGGTTCCCCATCGGGGGGGTAGCCGCCATGGATCCCCGTTCCGGCGTTATCTCCCCGGGGGGCATCGGCTTCGACATCAACTGCGGGATGCGGCTCGTGCTCACCAGCCTGACCGCCGAGCAGGTCCAGCCCAAACTGCACCAGCTCGTCGACCGGCTTTTCGCCCGCATCCCCACCGGCGTCGGGTGCCACGGCTTTATCAAGATGAAGGGGGACGATTTCCGTTCCGTGGTGCAGCAGGGCTCGCGCTGGTGCCTCAAAAACGGCTTCGCCAACCAGCAAGACCTGGAGATGACCGAGGAAGGAGGGTGCTTTCCGGGGGCGGACGCCACACATATCAGCGACAAGGCGGTGGAACGCGGGTACAACCAGTTGGGCACGCTCGGGAGCGGCAACCATTACTGCGAGATCCAGGTGGTGCAGCCGCAAAACATCATGGACCCGGAACTCGCCGGCTCATTCGGCCTCACCACGGTTCCCAACCAGGTGGTGATCATGTTCCACTGCGGCAGCAGGGGGTTCGGCCACCAGGTGGCCACGGACTACCTGAAGCTCTTCCTCTCGGTCATGGAACGCAAGTACGGCATCAAGATCGTGGACCGCGAGCTCGCCTGCGCCCCCTTCCATTCCCCCGAGGGGCAGGCCTATTTCAGCGCCATGAAGTGCGCCGTCAACATGGCTTTTGCCAACCGCCAGGTCATCCTGCACCGGATCCGCGAGGTATTCTCCGACGTGTTCCACGCCTCGCCGGACGATCTCGGCCTGCGCATGGTGTACGACGTGGCCCACAATACCGCCAAGCTCGAAAAGCACCTTGTCAACGGCAGCAGCAAGGAACTGCTGGTCCACCGCAAAGGTTCGACCCGCGCCTTCGGCCCGGGGCTCCCGGGACTTCCGGAGTGTTACCAAAAGACGGGACAGCCCGTGATCATCGGTGGGAGCATGGAGACCGGCTCCTACCTGCTGGCCGGCATGGCGACCGGCGCCGATGCCTGGTACACCACGGCGCACGGCAGCGGCAGGACCATGAGCCGCCACGAGGCGAAAAAGAAATTCCGGGGCGACAAGCTGCAGCGCGAGATGGAGCAGCGCGGGATCTACGTGCGCACCGACTCTTTCGGCGGGCTGGCAGAGGAGGCGGGTGCCGCCTACAAGAACATCGACGAGGTGGTGGAGGCGACCGAGCTGGCCGGGTTGAGCAAGCGGGTGGCGCGTCTGGTGCCGATCGGGAACATCAAGGGGTGAGGGAGGATCGCCATGCCGTACCAGTACCGCGGTGATATCGCCCATGCCGATGTGGCGTTCGACGCCTGGGCGCCGACCCTGGATGAGCTGTTCCGGGAAGCGGCACGGGCCACCATGCATGTCATGGTCGAGAACCTGGAGCAGGTCCGCCACGTTCAGTCGATTGAGCTTACGCTGGAGCAGGAAAACGAGGAGATGCTTCTCTTTGACTTCCTGAACGAGCTGATTTTCTACAAGGACGCCCGCCGGCTGATCCTGCTCCCCGGCGCCGTCTCCATCTCCCCCGGCGACGTCGGCGTCACCATACGGGCGACGCTGTCGGGAGAAGAGATCGATCCGGGCCGCCACGAGGTGGGCACCGACGTGAAGGCCGTGACCATGCTGCGCTACGGGGTGGAACGGGTGGCGCAGGGGTGGCGGGCGACGGTGGTGCTGGACGTGTAGGATCAGCCGATGGTGAAGGAAGGGTCGATGATGCGCCCGCTGTGACAGACCGGGCAGCGCCCGGGCTTTTTCAGGCGCTCCCGCTTCTGAAATGAAAAACCGCACTCCAGGCAGCGGGGCGGGGTCATGTCCAGCCTGCCATGGAGCGCGGTCCTTAGATGCTCGAGGTGCTCCAGCACCTCCTTTTCCGGAATTCCCACCAACCCCGAGAGTTCCCTCACCGTCAGGTTCTCCTCCCGCAGCAACACAGTCAGTTCCCGCCGCACGGTATCCTGCCGCGGCGGCGGGATGAAGGGGTGTCTCGGGCGCTCCTTCACCCGGTCACCACCAGCTTGTTGACCACCTCGGTCACCCCCAGCACATACCAGGCGTCCGACTCGGCGGCCAGTTTGTTGTCCGGCGTCGGTACCGCACCCTCCAGCGTGACCAACCCATTGGTGCTATGGATCGAGATCTGCGACGCATTCACCAGGGGATCCTTCTCCAGGACGATCCTGATCAGGTCCACCATTTCATCGTCGTTCTCATCGGGGTCGGACCACACCTCGATGCCGTTGACCACGTCCTTGCTCCCCGGCACCCACCAGGCCAGGACGCCCGCCAGCCGTTTGTGCGAGATGCTCTCCGCCCTGCCGTTCAGGATGACGACGCCGTCGTTGACCTCGACCTCGACGACCCGCTCCAGCCCACGCTGGGCGGTTCCGCGCACCTCTTCAAGCTCCTGCTTCACGATGGCCTGCACCGCGTACTGCATGAAAGCGGGCTCGCTGGCGAGTGCGTTGCAAACATGGTCACGGATGGCGCCGTCCTCCATCTGCTCAGACGGCTCGACGCGCAACCGGTCCACGAGGCCGGTGACCGGCAACGGCCTGGCTGCTATCCCGAGGGCAAGTTTCTTCGCGGCAATCCCGCCGACTTCGCCCGCGATGGTGACGACGCCGTCGGCAAAGCTCAGCTCGACGGGATGGCCGTGCAGATTCACCCGCGGCTCCCGCTCGAGTGCCGCCCGAATGGTCCCGATGACCTCTTCCGCTCTGATCATGGCTCTCCCCCTTTTCCCATGTGAATAGCCGCCGCGATGGGCTAATAAAGACCAAGGCGACAAGGGAACATTGTAGCACGGGGAGATGGGTTGTCGAACGGGTGTGGCGGGCAGACAGGCGCGGAAGGGCGAAGCGGCAGAATCAATCGGGCAACGGCGGCAGAGGACTGCCGCCGCATGTGTTAAAGGATGCGGTTCAGGAAGGATTTGATGCGGTCGTGCTCCATCTGGTTGGCGAAGAAGTCCTCCGGGGTCCCCTGCGCAACGAAGGCGCCCTTTTCCATGAAGATCACCCGGTCCGCCATTTCCTTCGCGAACCCCATCTGGTGGGTGACGATGATCATGGTCATCCCCTCCTTGCCGAGGTCGCGGATGGTGTCGAATACCTCCCCGATCAGCTCGGGGTCGAGCGCTGAGGTGGGCTCGTCGAAGAGCATCAGCTTGGGTCGCATGGCAAGTGCCCGGGCGATGGCCACCCGCTGTTTCTGCCCCCCGGAAAGGGTGGCGGGGTAGACGTCGCGCTTGTCGGAGAGACCGACTTTGGCCAGCATGTCCAATGCGATCTCACGCGCCTCCTCGGGGCTCTTCTTCTGCACGGTCAGCGGCCCTTCCATCACGTTGCCGAGGACGGTCATGTGCGGGAACAGGTTGAAATGCTGGAACACCATCCCGATCTCGGAGCGCAGCGCGCAGATCTTGTGCGGGACGTCGAGGTGCCGCCTCCCATGCTTGCTGGTCACGTAGCCGATTTCGTTCCCCTCGAAGATGATGGTCCCCTCCTCTATCTCCTCGAGGAAGTTGATGGAGCGCAAAAGCGTCGACTTGCCCGAGCCCGACGGGCCGATGATGACCACGATCTCGCCGGGGCAGACGTCGAGGTCGACGCCGTTCACGGCGGTGAGCGATCCGAAGTGCTTGGTGATCCCCTTGAGGCTTAACAACGGTTGGTTAGCGGTTTTCATAGATGCCGGCCCGGACCTCGATCTTTTCGAAGACGAAGGTGAAGATGGTGGTGAACAGCAGGTAGATGAGCGCCGCCAGGATGAGCGCCGTCACGTTGAAGTAGGCGTTGAACATCTGGTCAGCGGAGCGCATCAGTTCGACCATGGCGATGGTGGACACAAGCGCCGTGTCCTTGATGAGCGCGATGAACTCGTTGCCGATGGGGGGCATGAGACGCTTGTAGGTCTGCGGGATGATCACCCGGCGCATCGCCTGCCAGTAGCTCATGCCGATGGCTTTGGCCGCCTCCATCTGGCCGTGCTCGATGCTCTGAATGCCGCCGCGGATGATCTCGCCCAGGTAGGCGGAGTAGTTGAGCCCGAGGCCGAGGATGGCGGCGGTGAAGGGTTTGAAGGTGATCCCCATGGACGGGAGGCCGTAGTAGATGAAGAAGAGCTGCAGAAGAAGCGGGGTTCCGCGGAAGAGCCAGATGAAGAACCAGCAGAGACCGGAGACCGGCTTGAAGGTGCTGATGCGCCCCAGCGCGATCAAAAGCCCTCCCACCGGCGAGATCAGGATGATGCAGACCACCAGGGTGATGGTCATCACCGCCCCTTTAAGCAACTGCGGCAGGAAACGGAGGCAGTCCTCGATGAAGACCTTGTAGCGGGGCGTCTGTTCCTGCTTGACCGATGCGAGGAAGTTCAGCGCCTCGCTGTTGTCGGGGTAGACAGCAAGGACTTCCTTCGCGGCGGAACTCGCCTGCTCCATGTCCTTCAGGGCAAACTGCAGCCTCGCGATCTGCATCCTGCTCCTGACGAAGGCGCCACTTTCGTCCCCCTTCTCGAACTCGACCTTCTTCAGCAGGGCGATCGCGGCGGGGAGATCCCCCTGTGCCATGGCGTCGTTGGCATCGGTGAAGAGCTGATCGTAATCCTTGGCGAAGGAGACTGAAGCGACGAGTAACAGCAAGCATGAAAAAAGCAGGATCGATCTTTTGACGACCCTGCCGGTAAAAAATTTCATCGGCACACCTGATTTAACTGTGGCAGTCCCCCTCCCCGCGAACGGGGAGGGAGAAGCGTTAACTATTTCCACTTCTTCGGATTGGTGATGTCCTCGCCGAACCACTTCTTGGAGATCTTGGCCATGGTGCCGTCCTTGACCATCTTGTCGAGGGTTTTCTGAACGGCCTCGCGCAGCTCGACGTCCTCCTTGCGGAAGGCGACGCCGAACGGCTCCTTCGTGATGTTGCCCGGGAGGATGCGGAACTTGCCGGGACGCTTCGCGATGAAGTCGCGGCCTGTGGCGTCGTCGATAATGACGGTGTCGAGGCGGTCAGATTCGAGATCCAGCAGCGCCTTCGGGTTGTCCTCATATTCACGCACCTCGGCGGGAGCTGCCGGAAGCTTCTTGACGGCCTCGACGGCGGAGGAACCCTTCTGAACGCCTACCTTGGCCCCTTTCAGGTCGGCAAGCTTCTTGTGCTTCTTGTCGGCGAAACGGACCACGGCGACCTGGCCGTCCATCTTGTACGGCTTGGTGAAGGCGACTTCCTTCTTGCGCTCTTCGGTGATGGTCATGCCGTTCCAGATGCAGTCGAACTTCTTGGAGTCGAGAGCGTGGATGACGCCGTCCCATGCGGTCGGCTGCCAGTTGATCTTGATGCCGAGACGCTTGCCGACTTCTTCAGCTGCATCGATGTCGAAACCGACCAACTGTCCCTTGTCGTTGCGGTAGCCCATCGGGGGAAAGGCATCATCGAGACCGATGGTCAGAGCACCCTGGCTTTTGACCCTCTTGAAGGAACCGTCGCCGGCAAAGGCAGAGACGGCACAGGCAAGCACGAGCAGAGACGACAGGACAACCCAGATCTTTTTCACGTTTACGCTCCTTTTCTACGCTATGGTCGGTGATGGTGAAGCTTAGAAAGATTTGATGTAAACAAACAGCCGTTTGGACCGGCGGATTATTGCAGAATATGGCGGAAGCGTCAAGAGGATAACGGGATCTGGGAGTGTTGCAGCCGGCCTCCTGTGTGCCAGTAAAAAGTCCGCCGCGCCAACCGTCCTACTACGCCGGGAACTGCGTACCGTATACCATGTTGCTCCATTTTTTTGAAACCAGTATAATCCGAGTATTAAGAGGTTATGTCTAAACTCAGGTTACGGTATGTGCAAGAAAATCTTCATAGCTGCCACGGGACAGCACTGCGGCAAGACCACCATCAGTCTGTCGCTGCTCCACCTGGCCAAGAAAAGATACGCCCGCGTGGGCTTCATAAAGCCGATCGGCCCAAAAGTCTTCATGCTGGACGGCGTGGAAATGGACATGGACGCGGCACTGATCGCATCCATTTACGGCATGGAGGCGGACCGCAAGCTCATGTCGCCGGTCGTCGTGGGGAAGGGGTACACGAAAAGGTACCTCTCCGGGGAGATCGCTCCGGAAGCTCCTCTCGAGGCCATCAAGAACGCCTGTAGCGAGCTTGAAGCGAAGAACGATTTCCTGATCATCGAGGGGTCCGGCCACGGCGGGGTCGGCTCGGTGGTCGGCATCAACAACGCCCAGATCGCCCGCACCCTCGACGCCCCGGTCATCATGGTCGCAAGCGGCGGCATCGGCTGCGTCATCGATTCGGTGCAGTTGAACCTCTCCCTGTTCCAGCAGCAGGGTGCGGAGGTGAAGCTGGTCCTCGTGAACAAGCTTCTGGCCAACAAGCGCGAGGAGACACTGGGCTACCTGAGGACGTTCTTCGAGAGCCGCCAGCAGAATGTGGCCGGCGCCTTCGACTACTCGCCCACCCTGGCGAACCCCACCCTGCTCGACCTCTCCAAGCTTTTGAAGCTGCCGCTGCAGGGAGACCAGGACGGCAAGAACCGCATCATCAACCACATCCAGTTGGGGGCCGCTTCATCGCAGCGCGTCATCGACACCCTGCAGGACTCCACGCTGCTGATCACCACGAGTTCCAGGGACGAGCTGATCGTCACCGCGTCCGCCCTCTACAACATCCCGGCCTACCGGCGCAAGCTGGCGGGCATCGTGATCCCTGGGTCGGCCCCGGTTTCGGCGATCACCCAACGGATCCTTGATGACAGCAACATCCCGTACCTGCGCACGTCGCAGAACACCGCGGAGACCTTCATCACCCTCACCGAGCATGTATCGAAGATCACGGCGGACGACACCGAGAAGATCGATCTCATCAAGTCCACGGCCGAGAGCGTCTTCGACTTCGACGTCATCGACGCCATGAGCCGCTAAAAGAAAGAGCCATAAAAGAAAAGAGCCGGAGGGGCATCCTCTCCGGCTCTTTTCTTTTGCCTTCCCTCTTTAGCCCAGCCTCTGCACCAAGGCGTCGTAGATCCCGTAGGGAGTCGACTCGACGACCTGGATCTCCACCCCAAGCTGCCGCTCTACATCGTCCAGGGTCAGGTCATCCAGGAACACCCCTTCCCCCTCCTTCAGCATCACGTCAGGCACAAACACCACGTCCCCCAGCTCCATCCCCTGTAGGGATGCCACGACATCGGCGCCGCAGACCAGCCCGGTAACCGTGATGGTAGGACCGAAAAGCCTGTTGCGCACCGCCACCGGCTGCATGGCCACCCCGGTCGCCCCCGAGAGCCGCTCCAGAAAGTCTGAGAGGTAACGGTAGGGGGATTCGCCGGTGACCACCGTCAGTTTCGCCGGCTTCAGTGCCTCGGCCTCCTGGAGCACCTGTTCCGCCTCCGATAGAAACAGCGGGATCATCCCCACGCCGTTCTCCAACTGCGGCAGGTCGCCGTAGTTGTCCAGCGCGGGAAACGGCACGTCCCCCTTGATGTAGAATTCGTCCGCCAGAAAAAGGAAAGGCTCGCCAAGGCGCTCTTCAAGCCGCAGGGACTCCGGATACCATTTGCCGATGAAGTCGGCAGCGAACTCCTTGGTGACCGGGGCCAGCGCCGGAAGGTTCTGCCTGTGCTCTGTCAACCCCACCGGCACTACCGCCAGAGACGCCACCCAAGGGTGCATCGCTGCCAGTTCGTGCACAGTCCTGGCGAAAGCTTCTCCGTCATTCCACCCCGGGCAGAGCACGACCTGGGTGTGCATGGTGATGCGCGCCTCGGCTAATTCCCTGATGACGTCCAGGATGGGGAGGATGCCGCTTTTACCCAAGAGCTTCTCGCGCAGCGCTGCGTCGGTGGCGTGCACCGAGATGTAGAGCGGGGAGAGCCGCTGCTCCTTGATGCGGTCCAGCTCAGCCCGGCCAATGTTGGCCATGGTCACGTAGTTGCCGTAGAGAAAAGAGAGGCGGTAATCCTCGTCTTTCACGTAAAGAGGCCCGCGCAGCCCTCGGGGCAGCTGATGCACGAAACAAAAGACGCAGTTGTTGCCGCAGCGCGCCGGTGCCGGTGCCTGGAAGGAGATGCCCAGGGGCTCCCCCTCTTCGCGCTCCACCTCGAGTTCCCAGAGCTCTCCGTCGCCCTTTTCGACTTCCAGCTCCAGTTCGTCGTCGGCGGTAAAATAGTTGTAATCGATGACGTCCCGCAACGGGTGCCCGTTCACCGACAGCAGCCGATCCCCCGGCGCGAGTTCCAGTTCCTCGGCTATGCTTCCGGGGAGCACCTTATCGATAGTCAGTCCTGACATGAAATCCCTCCTGGGGCGCGCCCCCGCAGCGGAGGTGAGATTTTCCGGCTGCGGGAACAGCCGTCGCGGTGACCCGCGAGGCGACTGGCGTGAGAGCGGCGGCGCGCAGAGTTTAATGATAGGTGGAGAAGGAGGAATTTGGCAACAGATAAAAAAACAAGCCGGCCCTTTGGAGCCGGCTGGGAGGAGTTACTGTGGCGGCAAGGCAGCCCGGACCGCAAGAGCTAATCCGGACGCCTGCTTTTTGCACAACTGGTGATGCTACTGGTGCAGTCGGAAGACGCCATCCACCGAAGTGATGCTGCAGATCGCGTGCTTATAGATGAGGATATCGCCGTGCACTTCCATGAGTACGGAGAAGTTATCGAACGACTTGATATGCCCTTCCAGTTTTTCACCGGACATGAGCTGCACCAAGACCTTTACGCGCTCCTTGCGAGACTGGTTGAGGTACTGGTCCTGGATGTTAAAAGGCGTTTTAGGCATGATTCCGCTCCTTTACCCAAAAAATTCAATCACATGACCAAGGATACTAGCAAATGCTGCGGGATATTCAAGCCAATAAATATCATTTTCCCTGCCGAACCATGTCATCTGTCGCTTGGCATAACGGCGGCTGTCACGCTTGATCAGCGTAACTGCCTCATCCAGCGTCATTTCATCAGCCAGATAAGAGGTCATTTCCTTGTACCCTATGGAGCGCATTGACTTCAACTCGCGGCTGTAGCCCTGCGCCAGGAGTTCGCGCACCTCTTCCACCAGCCCCTTTTCCAGCATCCTTTCCACCCGGGCATCGATACGCCGGTACAACTCGGTCCGTTCCACGGTGATCGCAAGCTTCAGAGCACGGTAATGGTCGCCCGAAAAGCCATGCGCGGCGCGGAAGGCAGAGATGGGGCGACCGGTCTGGGTGTAGACTTCGAGGGCGCGCACCAGGCGCACACGGTCGTTAGGGTGCAGCCTGGCCGCGGTCTCGGGATCGACCTCGGCCAGACGTCGAAGCAGTTCCTCTCCGGAGACATCGTCGAACTGGCGGCGCAGTTCCGGGTCGCCGGTCGGGGAGTCGAGTAGCCCCTCCAACAGGGCGCGCAGGTACAGCCCTGTGCCGCCGACCACGATAGCTTTTTTCCCGCGGCGGTCGATGTCCTCGATGGCGGCCGAGGCCTCCCGCCTGAAGTCGGAAGCGGTAAAGTCCTGGTCCGGCGCCACGATGTCGATCAGGTGGTGCGGTACCCGGGCCATTTCCTCCGGCGCGGGTTTCGCGGTGCCGATGTCGAGGCCGCGATAGATCTGCATCGAGTCCGCGTTGACGATCTCGGCACCGACCTCCTCTGCCAACCTTAGGGCCAGCTCACTCTTGCCGGACCCGGTGGGCCCGCCGATCACCAGAAGCTTTGTCTTTTTTTGCGTCATGAGTTCTCATCTACCACTGCGGCAGGATCGGCGCCGCACCGGGCACTACACCCGCTTGAACATCTTCTCCACTTCGGAGAGGGTGAGGGTTTGCATCACCGGCCTGCCGTGCGGACAGTTGCTGGAGAAATCCGTCTCGTCCATCTGCCTGAACAGCGCCGAGATCTCCTGGGCGGTCAGGGTGCGCCGGCCGCGCACCACGCTGTGGCAGGCGATTCGCGCCAGCAGATCCTCCTGGATGTCGGTGAAGGTCCGGCTGCGGCTTAAGCTGGAGAGTTCCTCCAAGATGTCCCGGATGGTGCGCATGTAGTCGGTGCCGGAGAGAATCTGAGGAACACCGTTCAAAAGCCAGGTGTTGCCGCCGAATTCCTCGAAGGAGAAACCGAGCCGCCGCAGTTCCTCAAGGTTTTCCCTGAGAACCGCCGACTCCCTGAACGAGAGTTCCAGCGTCTCGGCGAAGAGGAGGCCCTGGCTGTCCACCTCTTTACCGGCAAACTCGGCTTTTAGTTTCTCAAAAGCGACCCGCTCGTGCGCCGCGTGCTGGTCGATCAACACCAGATCCGTCCCCCGCTGGCAGAGGATATAGGACGCGTTGAACTGGCCTATCACCGCCAGCGAGGAGAAGTAGCCGGCACCTTCCGCGGCAGGGTCCGGGGCGAGGGGCGCTTCATCCAGCGATAACTTCCGTGCGCTACCGGCAAGCCCCTCCTCCTTCTTTACCGGAGGCTCGAAGTGATACTGAGGTCGCAGCGGGGGCTGGGGCTTGGGCTGATATCCGACCAGCAGCTCCCGGATCTCGGCGACCTTCGCCTCGCTGACCGAGGGTGCCGCAGGCTGCACGGGGGGGGTAGCGAAGTCGCCGTCATGTGCGGGCGCAGCAGCGGTGTTGACGGCTGGCTCGACTTCAGCAGGCGCTGCCGCTACGGGAGAAGACTCCGTCTGCCTCTGCAATATAAAGGGGGCGGCATTGACTGCGACGGTCGTCTGAGCCGGGCGGGAAGTAGCCTCAAAAGCAGCCTGCTTCAGCCAGGGGGTCTGCTTCAGCACGCTTTCCACGGCGTACTGGATGACGTCGTGCACCTTCCCCTGTTCCCGGAACCTCACCTCGTGCTTGGTCGGATGCACGTTCACGTCGACTTCGCCCGGGGCGATATCGATGAACACGGCAACCACGGGATACCGTCCGCGCTCGAGGAAATTGCGGTAGGCCTGGAGGATGGCGTGCTGCACCACCTTGTCCTTGATGAAACGGCCGTTTATGTAGGTGTAGAGGTGACTGGCGGCGCTACGACTGCACTCTGGAGCCGCAACCAACCCCGTCACACGCACGCCCCCCGCCTCCTCATGGGACACCGGGTAGAGGAAGGAGGCAATGGACCGCCCCAGCAGGGTCGCCACCCGCTCTTTCAGGTCGGCGTCGAGCGCACGAAACACGGTCTTGCCGTCGTTTTTATAGGTGAAGCGGACGTCCGGGCGGGAGATCGCCAACCGGGTCAGCAACTCCCCCACATGCCCCCCCTCGGTCTCCGCGCTCTTCATGAACTTGAGCCGCGCCGGGGTGTTGAAGAAGAGGTTGCGGACCGCGATCACCGTACCGGCCGCCATGCCGCACTCCCTGACCTCCTTGATGCGCCCCCCCTCCACATAGATCTCGGTACCCTCCAGACTGTCGCTGGTGCGGGTGGAGATGGTCAGGCGGGAGACGGAGGCCACCGAAGGGAGGGCCTCCCCGCGAAAGCCGAGGGTGGAGAGGGCGAAGAGGTCCTCGTCGCTGGCGATCTTGCTGGTGGCGTGGCGCTCGAGCGCCAACAGCGCGTCCTCACGTGACATGCCACAACCGGAATCGGTGACCTTGATCAGCCTGCGCCCGCCGGACTCGATCTCGACCACAACCTCTTTCGAGCCTGCGTCTAGTGCGTTCTCAACCAATTCCTTGGCCACGGACGCCGGCCGTTCCACGACTTCGCCAGCGGCGATCTTGTTGGTCAGATTCTCGGGGAGTATTCGTATTCTGGTTGCCAATGTGGTCCTCACGGTGCGGTAATCGAAGTGAGCAAGATACCTTATGGGACGGCCGTTTGTAAATCCAAGATTCGCCGTTACAGGTCGACGCTATAACCACTGCCCACATTGCGGGAGGGAGAAACAATGCTATAACATGCTGCATGAAAAATTTCTCACATTTCAGAACCTGTCTTTGCACCGCTGCAGCTATCTCCTGCTTAGCCGCTCCTCAACCTGTAGCCGCCCGTTCCTACCATCCGGCCACCTCCTATCTGGTCAAGATCAACGGTGAGGTGTTCCGCCAACAAAACGCAGGCATCCGCCGGGCGCCGGCCAGCCTGACGAAGATGATGACCGCGCTTGTGGTCATGGAACGGTGCGACCTGGACGAGGTGGTCGTGGTGAGCCGCGGGGCGGCGCGGGAAACCGGCAGCAGAATCGGGCTGCACCGTGGTGAGAAATTCCGGGTGCGCGACCTGCTGGCCGCGACCCTGATCGCATCGGCCAATGACGCTTGCCGCGCCCTCGCGGATCACGCCTGTGGCAATCAGCACGATTTCGTGGTACAGATGAACGCGCGCGCCCGGGCTCTTGGGCTTGAAAACACCCATTTCGCCAATGCCTGCGGCCATGACAGCAGTGGTCTCTACTCCAATACACACGACCTGGCGCGGCTCGCCGAGAGGGCGATGCGACTGCCGCAATTCGCCAAGATCGTGGCACGGCGTGACATGCGCATCTCGACGCTCGACGGCAGGCGCAGCTTTTATCTGAGAAACAAAAACAGGCTGATCGGGAGATATCCCGGTGCCATCGGAGTGAAGACAGGCACCACCCCCAATGCGGGTCAGTGCCTCGTTGCTCTGGCCGAGCGTGAGGACAGGAGGGTGCTGCTAGTCATCATGCACTCCAGGAACAGGTGGGGGGCAGCCCCCGCCCTGCTTGATGCAGCCTTCGCCGCCTCCTCACCGCGTCACGCCGCAAGGAGTGTTAGTGAACCGACAACACCAGCAAGGAGAGAGGATGAAGCATCACCGGAAGGAACTGTGGTTCCAGATCAAGAGTAGGCGTGGCTTTGTCAACATCACCCGTGATCTCGCGGCCGTCCTGGCAGAGAGCGGCATTCGGGAAGGGCTCTTGTTGTGTAACGCAATGCACATCACCGCCAGCGTTTTCATAAACGATGACGAATCCGGGCTACACCAGGACTTTGAAGAGTGGCTCGAAGGACTCGCACCCGAGAAACCGCACAGCCGGTACCGCCACAACCATGGAGAGGACAACGGCGACGCCCACCTGAAGAGGACCATCATGGGGCGCGAGGTCGTCGTCGCGGTGACCGGGGGGAAGCTGGATCTAGGACCTTGGGAGCAGATCTTCTACGGGGAATTCGACGGCATGCGCAGAAAGCGAGTCCTGGTGAAAATCATCGGCGAGTAGCGATGAGCAGTCGGTTCTATAAGCCTCACAGAGCGCGCAGTACCAGGACGGTGATGTCGTCGGGTTGGGGATCGGGTTTACCGGTCAGCGCAATCAGGGCATCAGCCATTTCCTGTGCACTCGTCTTTCCTGCCAGTTGCTTGGCCAACGCCTCATGGGTGAGCTCCAGTTCCGGCTTCGCATCGACCAGGCCGTCGCTGTACAAAACCATCACATCGCCCTTCCCGAGCCGCACCTTTCCTTCTTGGTACACCTCGTCCCCCTGTACCCCCAGGGGGAGCCCACGCGGGTTCAGGGTTTCCACGCGGCCATTTTCTCGCCTGACGAAAATATAACCATGACCGCAGTCCACGAATGAAACCGTCCTGGCCATGGAGTCCAGTTGGGCATGAAAGAGGGTCACGAAGCTTTCAGAGTTTTCCAGATCCTCGTTCAGCGACCTCTCGGCCAGGTGCACAGCTTGAGCCGGCGGATTGTAGAGAGTGACCGCATGAAGCGCCGCCCTGACTGTAGCCATCAACATGGCAGCGGCCATCCCCTTCCCCATCACGTCACCAAGGGTCAGATTGAAGAGCGTAGGCGACACCTGCTGCCAATCGTAGAAGTCGCCCCCTACCTGCTTCGCTGGGAGGCAGCGGGCGGCAACCTCGAAGCCGGCGATGCGCGGATATACGCGTGGCAGGAGTTTTGCCTGTATCTCAGCTGCATATACCAGTTCAAGCTGCAGCTGCATCCGACGCAGTTCGCTCTCACGTAGGTCCGCCTCCGCCTTCTTGCGTTCGCTGATGTCCCTGAAGATGGAGATGTTGCCTGTTACGTTGCCAAAGCGATCCAGGCGTTTCATCGCGTACAGCTCACCGATGAAAACCTCGCCGCTTTTTCTGCGGAAACGCAGTTCCACCAGCTTTCCCTTCACCGAGGTCTTTGCGTCAAACACCTCCCTGCCGGTGCTGTCGTAATCCGTATCCTTGGCATAGAGGACTCTGCTGCTCTTGCCGATGACTTCAGGCGAATCGTAGCCGAAGATGTCATGTAGCGCGGGCTGGTTGACGTGCAGGATCGTACGGTTGTGATCGGCAACCACAATGACATCACGAATACTGTTGAACAGGTTGCGATAGTCTTCCGCCCGTTTCTCGATCTCGGCGTGCGCGACCTCCAGGTCCCGCTCGGTCTGTCGCTGCTTGGCCCGGTCCTGGGCCTCGGTGAGCGCACGCTGCACCGCAGGAACCAGCCGCGACAGGCGGCTTTTCAAAACGTAATCGGTGGCACCGCTTTTCAGCGACTCGATGGCCGCCTCTTCGCCCAGCTTCCCTGAAACGAAGACAAAAGGCAGATCGGGGAGCTTTTGGCGCACCATCGCCAATGCCGTCATGCCATCGAAAGCGGGAAGCGCGAAATCGGCCAGGATCACGTCCATGCCACCGCGTTCCAAAGCGGCGCTGAACTCATCCCGCCTCGACACGACCTGAACCTCGCAATCGATCCCCTCGGAGGTGAGCGTCAGCAGAACCAGTTCTGCATCCATTGGATCATCTTCGAGGTGTAATATGCGCAGACGCTGTTGCTTCATTGTTCAGAGCCCCTTTGAGACAGCGGCGGGGGTTCGTTGATAATGGCCCAGAAAGCGCCCAGTTCCTTGACTGCCGTGATGAACTCGGAAAAATTCACCGGCTTGACGACGTAGGCATTGACCCCCAGCCGGTAGCTCTCCACCACGTCCCTTTCCTCCCGCGACGAGGTCAGTACCACCACCGGTATGGATTTCAGCCTCTCATCCCCTTTAAGGATGCTGAGCACCTCCAGGCCGTCAACCTTAGGCAATTTCAAGTCCAATAGTATAACTGCCAGGTTCAGCGGCGTTTCCCCAGCATACTTTCCGCGCCGATAAAGGAAGTCTAGTGCTTCGGCTCCGTCTCTGACCACATCGACCCCATTGACCAAATTATGCTCTGCCAGTGCCTCCAGGGTCAGTTCAGCATCGTTGGCGTTGTCCTCAACCAAAAGTATGCGTTTTAGCTTTAACATCCTTATATCTCCTTAAGTTACCTCGCCGCACACATAGATGCATTGGGACACACAGATTTTACCACGTCTTTATTGTGATACACCAACGCCCTTGTAACGCCACGCGGTTTTCCAGTCCCCTCAAACCAGCATTGAAGACCGTCGCACTAGGGGATATTAAAAATTGCTGCGACGTTCGATGTACTGGCATTGAATTTGTCTTGAGTCAGAGCAATGGCATAATTTTCTGTTATATCTTAATGTACAACTCATATTCGCACCACGAGTCAAAGGAGAACCAATGAGAGACACAATCGTCGTGGCAGTGGCCGTAATCGCTCTTTCATTCACCACACTGCATGCCGCGCAGGAAACCACCCTGTCTTATCCCAAATCAGGGACCAACCTCGGCAGTGTCACTGGAGGGGTGTTCAAGGAAGCACACATGGTCATCGACAAAAAATGCGTTGCATGTCACACCGCCCAGCGCATTGAAAGTGCAATAGCGGCCGGTAAGGACATGCAGAAGATCCAACACAGCATGGAACTCAAAGGGGTAAAGCTCACCGCGGATGAACAGACAGTACTCGGCATTTTCTACAAAGAGAGTCCCTTGAAACCTAAGAAGTAGCGAGCCACCTTCCCGGGGGCTCGGCGAGCCCCCTCACTATTCGGTCAGCCCAGCTTATGTCGATGGGATACCCCTTGTTTTCGTAATAGGCACGGACCAGTTTCCCCAAATCAATCCATTGCAGTAGCCCCCGGTCCGACAAAGCATGCAGGATCTCTCCCAAACCAGGCGTTTCCCTCCCGCCGCAATGAAGTTCAATAAACACCCTCCGGCCCTTGACTCCCACCTTAACAGGCTCGCTGACGATCCAGACCTGCGTGCCTTTCTTCGCTTGTCCGAAAAGGATGGCCATGTCGCGCGTGTAAAGGCGCAGGCAACCGTGGCTTGATCGTCTGCCTATCCCCCAGGGACGGTTTGTTCCATGGATGAGAATGTCTGCGCGTGAAAGGCGCAGCGCATGCCTCCCCAAAGGATTTCGGACTCCAGGAGCAATAATTCGGGGAAGTTGCGGGTTCTGTCGTCTTATCGACTCCGGAACATGCCAACTGGGGTTAATGAGTTTTTCCGCCACAACAAACTTTCCGACCGGAGTGTCGGTACCTACATCGCCAATGCCTATCGGAAAGGAAAGGACACCGGAGTCATCTTTGGTAGTGAAAAAGTACAAGCGCATCTCAGCCAAGTTCACCACAATGGCAGGACGCTCTAAAACTGCCGGGGGAATCCAGGCCGAAGGTATGGTAACAACAGTTCCTGGCGTGGGTAGGACCGGGTCAACTCCCGGATTGGCGTCACGTATTTCGATGTACCCAAGGTCGTACGTCCTGGCGATTTCGATGAGGGATTCCCGTGGGCGAACCTTGTGCTGACGCATTTCCCCAATGAAGCCTTCAGCGTAGACTGGTGGCATGGCAACAGCAGGCTGTGCTGTCGGTACGAGAAGTGCTGGCAGGACAAGCGCCGATACTGCTACGCAGTGTACGAGGGGCAAGTGGCAGGCCATGGGATTGGTTATTGTTATTTCTTCTGACCTAGCTCGAACATCTTTTCTGCTCTTTCAGCCGCCTGTGCGGCAGAAGTGGCAGATGCTTCGGCTCTTTGGGCACTGTCAGCGGCCTTCGCGGTAGCCTCATCGAGCATCGCTTTGTTGGCAAGCTGGGCCTGCGAGACTTGACTTTCCAATGTCGCCAACCGGTTCTCAATAGAGACCGCTCGATCATCGAATGACGCACTCTTTCTTTCCAGGACATCGACCCTGCATGCAATGGGATCGACTTGCCTGCTTACGAAACCTTGGGTGACACAACCAGACAATATCAGGGCTACAGCGCTTGGGGCCAGTGGCGATAGTTTCAAGATGCACCTCCATAAAAGCCATAGATTAGCACTCGCCAATTCTAACCAGTGAGTGGGCTTTTGCAACATAATGGTTGGAACCCGCAATGCTGAAATAAGGTTCCAAGTGCGGAGGCGTGAAGGATGGGTTGAAGGGGGTAAGGTTGGGGGATAGCGGGGACCGGCCAACGGCAAACGCGAAAAAGCCCCGCCTGGACGAACCTGGCGGGGCTTTCTCTATTAAATTCCCTGCGGCGACCTACTCTCCCACACCGTTACCAGTGCAGTACCATCGGCCCTGAGAGGCTTAACTTCCGTGTTCGGGATGGGAACGGGTGTGACCCTCTCGGCATAGCCACAGAGAAACTCGTGGTAAGGGCGAATGATTATTCACCCCTACAGTCTATTTCTCTTCAATTGCATCATCATGAATGTAGGTTGCAGCATCGGCAGTTTATGATCGGGGGGTGGAGGACCACCCCCTCTCTAAGAATTTTTTATGGTCAAGCCTCACGGCCGATTAGTACCGGTAAGCTGAACGCATTACTGCGCTTACACACCCGGCCTATCAACGTTGTGGTCTACAACGGGCCTTTAGGGGATTGCTCCCAGGGATACCTAATCTTGAAGGAGGCTTCCCGCTTAGATGCTTTCAGCGGTTATCCTTTCCGTACATAGCTACCCAGCGACTGCTCCTGGCGGAACAACTGGAACACCAGAGGTACGTTCAACCCGGTCCTCTCGTACTAAGGTCAACTCTTCTCAAGTATCCTACGCCCACAGAAGATAGGGACCAAACTGTCTCACGACGTTTTAAACCCAGCTCGCGTACCGCTTTAATTGGCGAACAGCCAAACCCTTGGGACCTACTTCAGCCCCAGGATGCGATGAGCCGACATCGAGGTGCCAAACCTCCCCGTCGATGTGAACTCTTGGGGGAGATCAGCCTGTTATCCCCGGCGTACCTTTTATCCGTTGAGCGACGGCCCTTCCATACAGAACCGCCGGATCACTAAGACCTACTTTCGTACCTGCTCGACTTGTTGGTCTCGCAGTCAAGCTCCCTTATGCCTTTACACTCTACGGCTGGTTTCCAATCAGCCTGAGGGAACCTTCGCGCGCCTCCGTTACTCTTTGGGAGGCGACCGCCCCAGTCAAACTACCCATCAGACAGTGTCCCCGATCCGGATGACGGACCTGGGTTAGACATCCAAACAAACCAGGGTGGTATTTCAAGGTTGACTCCACCGAGACTAGCGTCCCAGCTTCAAAGTCTCCCACCTATCCTACACAAGCTTATTCGAATGTCACTGTCAAACTGTAGTAAAGGTGCACGGGGTCTTTCCGTCTTTCTGCGGGTACTCGGCATCTTCACCGAGAATTCAATTTCGCTGAGCCACTGGTTGAGACAGCGCGGAAATCGTTACGCCATTCGTGCAGGTCGGAACTTACCCGACAAGGAATTTCGCTACCTTAGGACCGTTATAGTTACGGCCGCCGTTTACCGGGGCTTCGGTTCAAAGCTTCACCTTGCGGCTAACAAATCCCCTTAACCTTCCGGCACCGGGCAGGCGTCAGACCCTATACGTCGTCTTGCGACTTTGCAGAGTCCTATGTTTTTAGTAAACAGTCGCTACCGCCATTTCTCTGCGACCCTCTTCAGCTGTGCGAGCGAATCGCCTTCACCAAAAAGGGCATACCTTCTCCCGAAGTTACGGTATCATTTTGCCGAGTTCCTTAACCAGTGTTCTCTCAAGCACCTTAGGACATTTATCCTCACCCACCTGAGTCGGTTTACGGTACGGTCACCTGCTGTCTGAAGCTTAGAGGCTTTTCTTGGAAGCATGGGATCAACGACTTTACGGGGATACCCCCTCGTCATCAGTTCTCAGCGTTGAATGGAAGAAGGGATTTGCCTCCTCTTCCCGCCTACGACCTTAAACCTGGACAACCAGCGCCAGGATCGTCTACCCTACTCCGTCCCCCATCGCAACAACAGGTGGTACGGGAATATTAACCCGTTTCCCATCAACTACGCCTTTCGGCCTCGCCTTAGGGACCGACTAACCCTACGCAGATTACCTTTACGTAGGAAACCTTGGGTTTTCGGTGACAAGGTTTCTCACCTTGTTTTTCGCTACTCATGTCAGCATAATCTCTTGTGATACCTCCAGCCGTCCTCACGGTCGACCTTCGCAGGCTTACACAATGCTCCCCTACCACTTGATCCTTAAGGATCAAATCCGCAGCTTCGGTACTATGCTTAGCCCCGTTACATTTTCCGCGCAGACCCACTCGACCAGTGAGCTATTACGCTTTCTTTAAAGGGTGGCTGCTTCTAAGCCAACCTCCTGGTTGTCTGGGCATTTCCACATCGTTTTCCACTTAGCATAGATTTTGGGACCTTAGCTGGCGGTCTGGGCTCTTTCCCTTTTGACTACGGATCTTATCACCCGCAGTCTGACTCCCACAATAACAGTTAGCGGTATTCGGAGTTTGGTTAGGTTTGGTAACCTGGTGAGGCCCCTAGCCCATCCAGTGCTCTACCCCCGCTACTTACTTTGTGAGGCTATACCTAAATATATTTCGGGGAGAACCAGCTATCTCCGAGTTTGATTAGCCTTTCACTCCTATCCACACCTCATCCCCTGGCTTTTCAACGCCAGTGGGTTCGGGCCTCCACGAAGTGTTACCTTCCTTTCACCCTGGACATGGATAGATCACCCGGTTTCGGGTCTACCCCCTGCAACTAATTCGCCCTATTAAGACTCGCTTTCGCTGCGGCTCCGTTCCATGAACTTAACCTCGCTGCAAAGGGTAACTCGCTGACTCATTATGCAAAAGGCACGCGGTCACACTGGATTGCTCCATAGTGCTCCCACTGCTTGTAGGCATACGGTTTCAGGTTCTATTTCACCCTCCTCATTGGAGTACTTTTCACCTTTCCCTCACGGTACTGGTTCACTATCGGTCAGAGAGTAGTATTTAGCCTTGGGAGATGGTCCTCCCGGATTCCCACGAGGTTTCACGTGCCTCGCAGTACTCGGGGACACCCTAGGGTGACTCATGGTTTCGGATAAGGGGCTATCACCCACTATGGCCGGCCTTTCCAGACCGTTCTCCTACCAATCATCAATCCCACGTCGGGGCCCCACAACCCCGGTACCATCGAAATGGTGCCGGTTTGGGCTGTTCCGCTTTCGCTCGCCGCTACTGACGGAATCACTATTGTTTTCTTTTCCTGAGGGTACTTAGATGTTTCAGTTCCCCTCGTTCGCCACATAGAGCTATGAATTTAC
>NZ_CP077683.1:4590000-4760000 GCF_019063845.1 Geomonas subterranea | reverse complement strand
TTCGCAGTGGCCCGACCCGAAGGTCGCACCCGAATGGCTGCCAGAACACCGCGAGGTGCTACTGTGGCCCTTCTTCCTGCCGGTTCATCTATTCGGTTGCAAAGAACGTCGTCACTGCGAAGCTCAACTTTATAGCAAAGGCCGTTTCGGCTGTCAATGCTTTTTTGTTGGCCGCTGCCGGACAAAGTGTCTTGTTCGTTAGCGGAGGGTGGTTATAACAAATGCCTTTGCCTGCGTCAACGGGTTTGTTGTTTGTTTTTCTTAACGCGCCAGAACCCTCTGTGATGACTGAAGGAGCGGCCTTGTGTGAACACAGGCTGACCGGCCACCTGATACAACGAAAAAGGGCGATGCTTTCGCATCGCCCTCTACCAATCGGCACGTGTGTCAGAAACTTAAGAGAAAAGAACCTTGGCAAAGCGACGCTTGCCTACCTGGATAATGTACTCACCGCTGCATGTTATCTCCAGATTCTCATCAGAGACCTTCTCACCGTTGATTTTGACACCCCCGCCCTGGATGGAGCGGCGACCTTCACTGTTGGACTTCACGAGCTGTGCCTCAGCCAGAACCTTGCAAAGCAGAACTTTCTCCCCCTCTGCTTTGAGGGTAAACCCAGGCATCTCATCGGGAGTCTCGTTGTTTTTGAAGCGCTTGACGAAGTTCTCGCCTGCCAGAACCGCAGCCTCTGAGCCATGATAACGGGCAACCATTTCGCGGGCCAACTGCTTCTTGGCTTCCATCGGATGCACCGCACCACTCTTCAAGTCGGCCTTCAACTGCTCGAACTCGGCCATAGTGAGGTCGCTCAACAACTCGTAATAACGAATCATCAATTCGTCGGAGATGGACATCACCTTGCCATAGATCTCGTCAGCCGGCTCATTGATGCCGATGTAGTTGCCAAGGGACTTGCTCATCTTGTTGACGCCGTCGAGACCTTCGAGCAGCGGCACGGTAATGACACACTGCGGCGCCTGCCCCCACTCCCGCTGCAGCTCACGCCCCACGAGAAGATTGAATTTCTGGTCGGTGCCGCCCAGTTCGACGTCGGCCTTGAGGGCAACTGAATCATATCCCTGCACCAGCGGGTACATGAACTCGTGGATGCTGATCGGCAGCTGGTTGGAGAAGCGGTTGCTGAAGTCTTCGCGCTCGAGCATCCGGGCAACGGTGTACTTGGAGGCGAGACCAATCATGTCAGATGCCGACATTTTCCCGAGCCACTCCGAGTTGAATACCACCTTGGTGAGTTGTGGATCGAGAACCTTGAACACCTGCTCCTTGTAGGTCTCTGCGTTCTTGAGAACGTCTTCGCGGGTGAGTACCTTGCGGGTCTCGGACTTGCCGGTGGGGTCACCGATCATGCCGGTGAAGTCGCCGATGAGAAAGTAAACCTCGTGACCGAGCTTTTGGAATTGACGCATCTTATGCAGCAGCACGGTGTGCCCCAGATGCAGGTCCGGCGCGGTCGGATCGAAACCGGCCTTGATCTTGAGAGGCACGCCCGTCTTGACGGATTTCTCGAGCTTCTCTACCAGCTCTTTCTCCACCAGGATTTCTACGGCGCCCCTCTTGATAATTTCCATCTGCTCTGCAACGGTCATCACTTTCCCTCCAGATTGTATTTCAGCCACCTCCGCACGAGGCTGCAGTGGCCAAGCTCCACGTAGGCAGAAGGCTTCCGTGGGGGAGTCATTTCACTACACTTACCCGCAGGCGATATTAAGTCTCTCGATGTTCAAGGCGAGTCCAGTCATCTCGTCCACTTCAATTACGACGGCGTTGATCCTGATGTCCTTTTTTGCGACCTCGAACTTCGAGGGACGCTGGGTCACGAACTTCTGGATAGCTTCTTCCTTCTTGACGCCGATGACGGAATCGAAAGATCCGGTCATACCGGCATCGGTCATGTAGGCGGTGCCGGCGGTGAGGATGCGTTCGTCGGCGGTCTGCACGTGGGTGTGGGTGCCTATTACTGCGGCTACCCTCCCGTCCAGATACCATCCCAGCGAAACCTTCTCGCTGGTCGCCTCCGCATGGAAGTCCACAAAAACGATCGGCGTCTCTTCCTTTAACTTCGCGATCTCCTTGTCCGCGCAACGGAACGGGCAGTCCAGGTTGTTCATGAAGACCCGTCCTTCAAGGTTGAGGATGCCGACCTTGACCCCGCCCGGGGTCTTGATGATGGTCGTCCCCTTGCCGGGGGTTCCTTCCGGATAGTTCGCCGGCCGTACGATGCGGTCCTCGCGCTTGATATACTCCAGTGCGTCCTTCTTATCCCAGATATGGTTGCCGGAGGTGATCATCTGGACGCCGCACTTGAAGAGGTCCTGCGCAGTCTCCTCGGTCAGGCCGAAGCCGCCAGCGGCGTTCTCGCCGTTGGCTATGACAAGATCAACCATGTGCCGGTCCACGATCCGGTGCAGCTCGCGGGAGAGAGCTTCACGGCCGGGCTTTCCAATCACGTCCCCTATGAAGAGAAGCTTAACGGGCATATTCGGTTGCCCTGGTTTCCCTGATCACGTTGACCTTGATCTGGCCGGGATAGGTCATCTCGGTCTCGATCTTCTTGGCGATGTCCTTGGCCAGAACCAGGGCGCGATCGTCGGTCACCTGCTCGCTCGATACCATGACGCGGATTTCGCGGCCGGCCTGGATGGCGAAGGAAGTCAGGACGCCGTCGAAGGAGGTGGCGATCCTCTCCAGATCGTCCAGGCGCTTCACGTAGGTTTCCATCATCTCGCGGCGCGCACCCGGGCGTGCGCCGGAAAGTGCATCGGCGGCCTGAACCAGCACGGCCAGAACGGTCGCCGGCTTCTCGTCCTCATGATGGGCCATTATGGCGTGCACGATCTTCGGCGATTCACCGTACTTCTTGGCGATGTCCGCGCCGATGACCGCATGGGAGCCCTCGATCTCGTGGTCCACTGCCTTGCCGAGGTCGTGGAGCAGACCCGCCCTTTTCGCCTGCTTCACGTTGATGCCGAGTTCGGCCGCCATGATGCCGCAGAGGAAGGCGACTTCCAGCGAGTGCTGGTACACGTTCTGGCTGTAGGAGGTGCGGTACTTCAGGCGACCGATGAGTTTCAGGATCTCCGGGTGGATCCCGTGCACGCCGAGGTCGAAGGCCGCCTGCTCACCGGCCTCCTTCATGGCCTGCTCGATCTCCTCCTGGGACTTGGCCACCACTTCCTCGATGCGGCCGGGGTGGATCCTGCCGTCGGCGATGAGCTTTTGCAGCGACAGCTTGGCCACTTCCCTGCGGACCGGGTTGAAACCGGAAAGGATGACCGCCTCCGGGGTGTCGTCGATGATCAGGTCGATTCCGGTGGCTGCCTCAAGGGCCCTGATGTTGCGCCCTTCACGGCCGATGATGCGCCCCTTCATTTCGTCGGAGGGGAGGGTGACGACGGAGACGCTGCGTTCCGCGACATACTCGCCCGCGTAACGCTGCATCGCCAGGGCCAGCACTTCCTTGGCCTTCTTGTCGGCGGTCTCCCTGGCCTCTTCCTCCATCGCCTTGATCAGCTTGGCGACGTCAAGCTTCGCCTCATCTTCCATCGAGTCCATCAGGAACTTCTTGGCCTCGGCGGCGGTCATTCCGGCGATCTGCTCCAGCTTCGCCTTCTGCTCGCCCACCAGGGCGTCAAGCTTCTCTTCCTTCTGGGTGAGTCCCTGTTCCTTGTTCGACAAAGACTGTTCGCGCTGCGCGAGCCCCTGCTCCCTTTTCAGGAAGTCGGCATCGCGCTGGTCGAAGAGGTTGGTCTTTTTGTCGAGGTTTTCTTCTTTTTGCTGCAGCCTCTTCTCGAGGGCCTGCAGGTCGCGACGCTTCTCGCGGCTCTCTTGTTCAAATTGCCTTTCCAGCTCTTCCTTTGCCTGGTACACCACGTCCTTGGCCTGGACTGCTGCCTCCATGGCCACGACTTCTGCCTGTCGTTTGGCATCCTCGATCATCTTGGCGGCAAGCGTCTCTGCGTTGGTCACCAAGGAATCGGAGAGTTTCTTGCGCAGGATGTTGCCTATCGCGTAACCGATGGCGGCCGCGACAAGGACCAGCAATATGGCAATAGTTATGTCGACTTTCACTGTTGCTCCCCCTCACATATATGTTTATTAACGCGAACCACCCGACTCTCGGTGACGATCAAGTCCATCGTCACATCGTGCGGTTCGCCGGCTATCTCCTGAAGCAGTTGAAAGTCGTAGCAAAACGCCACCAGCTTCCCGCTTCCCTCCAGACGGTGCAGCGACCGGTCATAGTACCCCTTGCCGTAACCGATGCGGCGCCCGCACAGGTCGAAAGCAACTCCGGGGACCACGATGAGGTCCGCCTCCGCCGGATCACACCCCTCGCCTTCGGGCTCGGGTATGCCGTACTTGCCCGGGGCCAACTCGGCGAGAGCAGCCACCCGGCAAAACTTCAAGTCGTGCCCCGCAACGGCCGGGTAGAGCAGTGTCTTGCCGGACGCCAGGGCCGCGACGGCCACCGCTGCAGTATCCACTTCGTGGTGGATCGGCGCATACAGCACCAGCGTCCTGGCCGCCTGGTACTCGGGCAGATCGAGGAAACGCTGTTGCAGGGCCAAGCTTAACGACGCAACCTGCGGCTTGGACAGCTCGCGGCGCCGGGCAAGGGTAGCGGCTCTATGGGCACGCTTGGGCATAACGCTTTAGTTCCGTGTTTTGTCAGAAGGTGGACGGCAGGGGCCGCCCGTCGAGACAGGTGCTCTGGTGGGGGAGTGCTGATGGGTGTGACGGGTGTTGCGTTGACAGGTTTTGATAGAGTGGGCCGCGTTCAAATGAAGCGCCAAATTTGAACTTTATGTAAATGCAGCCATTAACCCCTGGACATGCTGCTTAACGTCTTTAGGCTACTATCAGCAAACGCGGAGAATTCACCTCTCCACGCAGGTTCTGGCAAAGCTTTGCAACCGTACAACCGATCAGCTATATGTTGAATCTCCCGCAAGAGACCTGAAACTCTAAAACTGCTGCCGGTCAAGCCGTTCAATGAGCCCCGCGACCCGCTCGCTGCAGGTGCGCTGCTCTTCAACCAACTGCTTCCGGGCGTCCAGACAGGCTTCGGCCAAATTCATCAACGCCAGAATCACTACCAGTTGGGTATCACCACCACTGACCTTGGCTTCCGCCTCCGCCAGCTTTTCGTTGACCAGAGCCTCGACTTGCGCCACATGCTCAGGTGTCGCAACACTCTTCACCTGAAGCTCTCGCCCCAGGACCCTGATGCTGTGCGTGGCGATCAAACTGTCAGACCCCTTCCAACTTTTTCAATATAGAGTCGATCCGGGACTTAAGGCCGGCACGTTCCTGGTTGAGCCGATCGTTCTCACTCTTGAGCCTGCCGTTCTCGAGCTTCAACTCGTCGACAACATTAATTAGAGAATTTATCCGCCGCTCCAGCTCATTAAACAGCTCGACACTCATTATTTCACCTTTTGCGGCAAAATCATATGCGATAAGTACGCAAAAGTCAAGGCTATCATTGGAAAAGTGCCTCGACAAACTGGACCGGATCAAAGGCCCGCAGGTCTTCCACGGACTCACCTACGCCAATGAATCTGACAGGGAGGGCGTATTCATGACTTACCGCCACAACAATCCCCCCCTTGGCGCTCCCGTCCAACTTGGTGAGAACCACGCCGGTGACATCGGCCGCTTCCTTAAAGAGCTTCGCCTGGGACAAGGCGTTCTGCCCAGTCGCCGCATCTAAGACGAGGAGTGTTTCGTGCGGGCCATCCGGGATTTCCCTCGTCAATACGCGGCGGATCTTCTTCATCTCCTCCATCAGGTTTACCTTGGTGTGCATACGGCCTGCGGTGTCGATGATCAATACGTCCGTCCCGCGGGCGATGGCCGCCTTGCAGGCATCGAAGACGACCGCGGAGGGATCCGCCCCTTCCTTGTGACGCACGATGTCGGCGCCGACGCGGTTAGCCCAGGTTTCCAGCTGTTCAGCGGCTGCGGCACGGAATGTGTCAGCCGCGCCCAACAGAACCTTCTTCCCTTCACCTATGTAGCGTGCGGCCAGTTTGCCGATGGTGGTAGTCTTGCCGACGCCGTTGACGCCGATGACCATGATGACGAAAGGCTTCTTGTCGGTCACGACAAGTGGCGCGTGATGCTCCAGAAGACGCAGCTGGATCTCTTCCTTCAGAGCCCTCTTCAGCGCCGCCCCGTCCTGCAATTCGTCGCGCTTTAGGCGCTGCTCCAGGGTCCGGACCAGGTCGACCGTGGTCTTCACGCCCAGGTCCGCGGTGATCAGGATCTCCTCCAGTTCCTCGAGGGTGTCGGTGTCGATCTGCTTCTTGCCCAGCAGCAGGGTGTCTACCCGGCCAATAATGGTTTCATGGGTCTTGCTGAGACTGCGTTTGAGGCGGTCGAAGAAGCTCGGCTTCGCCTGCTCGACAGGCTCCGAGACCGGGGCGGGTGTCGGAGCGGCAGGCTCAACCCAGACCTGGCGCGGGGCCGGGGCGGCAGGTTCGGGGACGGAGACCGGGGGTGCGACAGGCTGGGCAGCCTGCTCCTGTGCCGCAGGGGCGGGAACGTGGGGATGCTGAGGGGCCGCGCCCCCCTGCTGCTGTTCCTCCTGCTGCTCCAGTTCTTCAGCCGATTGCTCGCGGTCAGTCCCGGCAGGTTCCTCGGCGCCTGCGATGCCGAGTTTTTTGAAAAGACCTTTGAAAAATCCCTTGTTTTCCTCGGCCATTAATAAATCTCCTTATGCAAAAGCAGCGCGGTGTCCCGGAACCTCTTCAGGGCCAGGAGCGGCAGGGCGTTGCGGTCCAAAGTCATCACCAGTGCGTAGTCATCGCCGACGGCCCCCACGATGACGTACTGCTCGTCAGTGCTGATCACCGTTTCCCGCACGGCGCCGGTGGTGAACTTGTCGTGCACCGCTTTGAGCTGGGTGAGCAGGATCCCCCAATGGGCCGCCGTCACCTTCATCTCGAAAGGGTCGCCATGGGAAAACTGCTCGACAGCCTCACCTTCCCAATCAGCCAGGATGGCGCCATTGCCACCGGGCACGGATTCAACCAGTGTAGTCAACAGTCTCTTGAAGGGCACGTCAAGCTCCTACGGCGAAAATTTGAACTGGGCAAGCGATGGCAGCGTCCTCAGCGCGGCGCCCTCACCCACGGCTTCAGCATTGCAAATTACGGCAACGCCCTCACCCCCGCCCCTCTCCCGGGGAGCGAGGGGAGCATTTCCTAGCGGTTCAGGCGGACCGAGACCAGCCTGGAAACGCCGGGCTCCTCCATGGTGACGCCATACAGGGTGTCGGCAACGGCCATGGTGGCACGGTTGTGGGTGATGATGATGAACTGCGAGTTGGCGCTCATCTCACGCACCATGTCGTTGAACCGGCCGATATTGGCGTCGTCGAGCGGCGCATCGACCTCGTCCAGCAGGCAGAACGGCGAAGGCTTGATCAGAAAGATCGAGAAGATGAGCGCCACTGCAGTAAGCGCCTTCTCGCCACCGGACAGAAGCGACACGTTCTGCAGCTTCTTGCCCGGAGGTTGCACTACGATCTCCAGACCGGTATTGAGGAGATCCTCTTCGTCGGTCAGGCGCAGCTCGGCGTGACCGCCGCAAAAAAGCCTCGGGAAGATCTGCTGGAACTTCTCGTTCACCATCTGGAAGGTCTCCAGGAACCGCTTCCTCGTGGTGCGGTTGATGCGCTGGATCGCCTTCTGCAACGCGTTCATCGACTCCTCGAGATCGTCCTTTTGACTGGAGAGGAAGGAGAAACGTTCCTCCATCTCCTTGAACTCCTCGATGGCCATGAGGTTCACTTCACCCATTTCATTGATGGTCTTTTGCAGCTCAGCCTGGCGCTTGGTGCTTTCAACCTCGTCCCACTCCACCTTGGAATAGTTGAGCAACGCGTCGGCGATCTCCATGCGGTGCTTTTCCTTGAGGGTTTCCTCCAGGTGGGCGAGCCGCATGCTCACCTCGGTCAGCCGAAGACTTTTTGCGTTCAGCTGCTCCCTCACGGCGACGGCATCGGCACGCATCCCTTTCAGGAGCGCCTCTTCCTCCTGGACCTTGGCGGCTTCGGCCTCGTACCGGTCCTTCACCTGCAGCAGCGCCTGCTCGCTGGCGAGTTGCTGCTTGACGACGCCGCGCAGCGCCTCCTCCCCTTCCGCAATCGCGGCCAAGAGACGGGTACGCTCGTCGCCCGAACCTTCGAGCTCCCTGGTGCGGGAGGCGATACGGTTGGCGAGGTCGGTACAAAGGCCCTCGACGCGGCGCAGCGCCCGCTCGGTAGAGTCCCCTTTCTCCCGGAGCGCGGCGACACGCACCTTCATGGAGGTCACCATCTCGCGGGCCTCTTCCATCTCGAAGCGGGATCCCTCCAGGCGCCCCTGCAGAGCCTCGACGGACTTTTCCAGGGCCACCTTGCGCTCCTCGGCCTGCGTCCTCCTGGCATCGGCCTGAGCCATTTCTCCAGAGATGAGGGCCTGCTCCTCGGCCAACTGCTCTTCCTCCGCCTCGCGCACCGCGCCGGTTTCCTCGATGCGGCGGCACTCGGACAGCGCGGTCTGCAGGTCCTTCTCCGCGTTCACGATCCTGATATCGAGTCGATGCAGAGTCTGGCGCAATTCAACGCGATGCGCCTCGGCCTCGGCGATCTCCCCTCTCCTCTTTTCGCGCGCCGCAGCCAGCTCCTGCACCTCGGCCTCGAGGCGCTCGACTTCTGCGACCAGGGCCTTGATCTCCCTCTTCTTGTGGATGATCCCCTGCTGCGCCGGCTCGGGAGAGCCACCGTTGACGATGCCACCGCCGTGGGCCAGGTCGCCTTCGAGGGTGACGAAGGTCGAAGCCGGGAAGGAGGCGGCCAGCTCGAGGGCGTGGCTGAGGTCGCGAGCGAGGAAGGCGCCGGTAAGAAGCGGCTCGACCAGAGGCGCGTGCTGTGCGGGCACGGTGACCCGCTCCCAAAGCGGTGATGCGCCCGGCGGTGTCTCCCTGGTTTGCTGACGCCAGGGGGGCGCGGTCACGAAGCTGCAGCGACCTCCAGAGCTCCCCTTGAGGTGGGCAACGGCGTCCAGCGCGGTGGCGGAGGATTCGCACAGAAGATACTGCAGGCGGTCACCGAGAACAGCCTCGAGGGCCACCTCGAATTCTTCCTCCACCTCCAGCGCGTCGGCGATCATGGTGAGTGAGGCGTTCTTGAAGGGCTCGGCGAGGAGCAGGTTGCGCACCCCCTGGCCGTACCCGGCAAACTGTGCCTCCAACTCCTGGAGCGATTTCAGACGGGATGCGGCGGCGGAGAGCTGGTCGCGGCTTTGCTGCAGCAGTTTGTCTCCCCCCTCCTGCGCCTGCTTCAGCTCGGCTTCCCGGCTACCCGCCATGGTCAATTCTTCGTCCGCCAGCGCCTTGTCCCGGGCAAGCTGCTCGCGCTCCTGCTTCAGGGCATCGACCTTGGCGTTGGCCTCGAAGAGCCGCTCCCCGAGCAGCACGCGCTCCCGCTTGCTGGCCTGCAGGCGGTCAGCGAGGGCGGCCAGGCGCTTGTGTGCGGCTGCGTGCTGGTTGGCGGCCTGCGCCCCCTCCGAGAGGGCGGCGAACATGGCGCGCCGGGTCTCGTCGAGCTCCCGGGTGACACCCGCCTCGCCGGCTGCCATCTCCTCGAGAAGGGACTCCCGGTACTCGAGCGACTCGTTCTCACGGACCAGTTCTTCCTGCAGTGAGACCCGCTGCGCCTGCAGGGTCCCTATCTCCTTCTCGGAACTGGCAAGCTGGTCGCGCAGTCCCTGGAGTTCCTCTTCGAAGCGGGCGCCGTGGCGCTCCAGGTTCACCAACTCCTTGCGCTGGAATTCGAGGCGGTTTTCTCCCCCCTGCAGTTCGCTCTTCCAGCGGAAGATCTCCTCCTGGGCCGCGGTCAGCTGCCGTTCGGTCTCCAACAGGGAGAGCCGCTTCTCCTCGACGGAGAGTTCGGCATCGTTGAGCTTGGCGGTCACGTCCACGAGTTTCGACTCGAGGTCGGCGATCTCCCGCCCCAGCCCGTTGCGCTCCTTCTCTACCCCTGCGTACCCCTTGGCGGCGAACAGGAGTTCAATCTCCTTGAGCTCCTGCCTGACCTCGCGGAAACGCTCCGCCTTCTTGGCCTGGCGCTGCAGGCCGTTCATCTGACGCTTGATCTCGGAGATGATGTCGCCGATGCGCAGGAGATTCTGGCGGGTCGCCTCCATCTTCTTCATGGCGACGACCTTGCGCGCCTTGAACTTGGTGACGCCTGCGGCCTCCTCGATCAGGAAGCGGCGCTCCTCGGGCTTGGCGTGCAGGATCATGCCGATCTTGCCCTGTTCGATGATCGAGTACGCCTTGGCGCCGATGCCGGTATCCATGAACAGCTCGGCGATGTCGAGCAGGCGGCAGGGGGTCTTGTTCAAGAGGTAATCGCTCTCGCCGTCGCGGTAGAGGCGGCGGGTGACCTGGATCTCCGAGAAATTGAGGTACTTTGCGGGTACGCGGCCGTCCTCGGTGGAGAAGAAGAGGGAGACCTCGGCCATGCCGAGCGGTTTGCGGAACTCGGTGCCGTTGAAGATGATGTCTTCCATCGACTTGCCGCGCAGGTTCTTGGCGGACTGCTCCCCCATGACCCAACGGATCGCGTCGACGACGTTGGACTTGCCGCAGCCGTTGGGACCGACCACGCCGGTGATGGGCTGGTTGAAGTCCAGAACGGCCTTATCTTGAAAGGATTTGAATCCGTGGATTTCGAGTCTTTTGATTTTCATGAGCAGCGCATCTTATCAGAGAGGTGGTTTTAATGTAAAGGGGAAAGGCGGGCGGGACCGGGGGCTTGGAGGCGGGGAAAGGAGGCGACGTAGGGCAACGGTAGTTGTCGCGGGGAGGCACCAACGAAAAAAGGGACACGGTTTCCCGTGTCCCTTTCATTACTCTTTGCAACCGGACGCCTTACGCCTCGGTTTTCTCCTCAGCTACCGGAGCCTCTTCGACGGCCGGTGCTGCCTCGGCCACCGGAGCTTCTTCCACCGGAGCCGCCTCGACTGCCGGAGCAGCCTTGGGAGCCTTGGCTTTGGGAGCCTTGGCAGCCGGCTTGGCGGCTTTCTTCGGAGTCATTTCAGCTTCCACCAGCTCGATCACGGACACCGGAGCGGTGTCGCCCGGGCGGATGCCGAGCTTGATGATCCTGGTGTAGCCGCCGGGACGCTCTGCGTAACGCGGTGCAATCTCGGTGAAAAGCTTGGTCACGACTTTCTTGTCGCGGATGTAGGCCGCTGCCTGCCTGGTGGCGTGGAGGTCGCCCTTCTTGCCGAGGGTAATCATCTTCTCGGCGATGGAGCGGAGCTCTTTTGCCTTGGCATCAGTCGTGGTGATCTTTTCGTGCTGGAGAAAGGATGTCACCATGTTCCTGAACATAGCGATCCTGTGGCTTGTGGTCCTACCTAATCTTCTACCCGCGCTGTTGTGACGCATATCTTTTCACTTCCTTTCGATCTATAAATGAAGTCGTATGGACTATTCTTCTTTCTGCTCGCCGCGCAGGCGCCTCATGATCTCGGGATCCGGGAAGTTCTCCAGTTTCATGCCGAGGGTGAGGCCCATGTCGACCAGGATGTCCTTGATTTCGTTCAGCGATTTCCTGCCGAAGTTCTGAGTCTTCAGCATCTCTGCCTCGGTCCTCGAAACCAGCTCGCCGATAAGCTTGATGCCGGCGTTCTTCAGGCAGTTGGCGGAGCGAACCGAGAGCTCCAGCTCGTCGACCGAGCGGTAGAGGTTCTCGTTGAAGCGCTCGCGCTCCTCTTCCGGCTCCGCCTCCTCCTGGGGCTCCACGTCCTCGTCGAAGTTGATGAAGATGGAGAGCTGGTCCTTGAGGATCTTGGAAGCGTAGGCCACCGCGTCCTGCGGTTTCACGCTGCCGTCGGTCCAGACTTCGATAGTAAGCTTGTCGTAGTCGGTGATCTGGCCTACGCGAGCGTTGGTGACGGTGAAGTTCACCTTGTGAATCGGGGAGAAGATCGCGTCGATCGGGATGGTCCCGACCGGTGCCTTCTCGTCACGGTTGCGGTCAGCCGGGACGTAACCCTTGCCGACTTTCACCATGAGGTCCATCTCCAGGTTGGCGTCCTTGGAGCAGGTTGCGATGTGATGTTCCGGGTTCAGGATCTCGACGTTGTTGTCGGTGATGATATCCTTCGCCTTGACCACCCCTTCACCCTTCTGCACGATCCGGATCATCCGGGACTCGTTGCCGTGCACCTTGAGGCGCACCCCTTTCAGGTTGAGGATGATATCCGTCATGTCCTCGGTGACGCCCGGGACAGCGGAGAATTCGTGCAGCACGCCCTTGGCCTTGACGGAGACGATGGCCGCCCCCTGCAGGCTGGAGATGAGGACCCTACGCAGCCCCGTTCCCAGGGTGGTACCGAACCCCCTTTCGAAAGGCTCGGCGTAGAACTTGCCGTATGTATTAGTCAGCGATTCTGTCTCAACCTGAAGCTTCTTCGGCCTGATCAGATCGCGCCAATTTCTATACATTTAGATCCCCCTGTATCGGTTGTTGGTCAGCCTTTACTTGGAGTAGAGCTCGACGATCAACTGCTCCTGAATCGGCATGGTGATGTCTTCACGCACCGGGCTGGTCTTCACGGTGCCCTTGAAGGCATCTTTGTCAAGTTCGAGCCACTGCGGGATACCGCGGCGTACCACGGCCTCGAGGGACTCGGTGATGACAGCGACCTTGCGGCTCTTCTCGCGCAGCTGGATCACATCGCCCGCCTTCACCTGGATGGAGGGGATGTTCGCCTTACGCCCGTTGAGGGTGAAGTGGCTGTGACGCACCAGCTGGCGTGCCTCGTCGCGCGAGGTGGCGAAACCGAGACGGTAGACGACGTTGTCGAGCCTTCTCTCCAGGAGGAAGAGGAGGTTTTCGCCGGTCACACCTTTCATCCGGTCGGCGGTCTCGAAGTACCCGCGGAACTGGTTCTCGAGGATGCCGTAGATACGACGCACCTTCTGTTTTTCACGCAGCTGAACACCGTAATCAGAAACTTTTATGCGACCCTGTCCGTGCTGTCCCGGCGGATAGCTCCTTCTCTTGATGGCGCATTTGTCGGTGTAGCAACGCTCGCCTTTAAGAAAAAGTTCCGATCCTTCGCGCCTGCACAGCCTGCATGAGGGCCCTGTATACCTAGCCAATGAAGACCTCCTATGATCCTAACTGATAGTTCCGTTGGTCCGTAAAAACGGTCCTAGACTCTTCTTCTCTTCGGGGGACGGCAGCCGTTGTGCGGAATCGGCGTTACGTCGCGTATGAAGCTGACGGCGAAGCCGGCGGCCTGCAGCGCGCGCAGCGCGGACTCGCGGCCGGAGCCGGGGCCCTTCACGTACACTTCGATGGTGCGCATGCCATGCTCCTGGGCCTTCTTGGCGGCATCCTCGGCGGCCATCTGGGCCGCGAACGGGGTGCTCTTCCTGGAGCCCTTGAAGCCCTTGGCACCGGAGGTGCACCAGGCAACCACGTTACCGACCGGGTCGGTGATGGTGATCATGGTATTGTTGAACGTAGCCTGGATGTGCGCCACGCCTGTGGGAATATTCTTTTTCTCTTTTTTCTTCTTAACGACCTTCTTAGCCGGGCTCGCCATTATCCCTCCAGAATCTTATTTCTTCTTGCCAGCGACCGTACGAGCCGGCCCTTTCCTGGTGCGTGCATTGGTCTTGGTACGCTGCCCGCGGCAGGGAAGACCTTTCCTGTGACGAAGACCACGGTAGCAACCGAGATCCATGAGGCGCTTGATGCTCATGGAAATGTCGCGGCGCAGGTCGCCTTCGACCTTCACGTTCTTATCGATATACTCCCTGATTTTCGAGACTTCCGCCTCGGTCAGGTTGTCGCAACGGGTGTTGATGTCCACACCGGTTGCCGTAAGAATTTCCTGGGAGAGAGACCTGCCGATGCCGTAGATGTAGGTCAGTGCGATCTCTATTCTCTTATTCCTGGGTAAATCTACCCCTGCGATACGTGCCAATGCCAGCTCCTCCTATTAGCCCTGTCTCTGTGAATGCTTGGGGGTCTCGCAGATGACGCGGACTATGCCCTTGCGCTTGACAATCTTGCACTTTACACAGATCTTCTTAACCGATGCCCGAACCTTCATAGTTCACTTCCTTTTGAAGACGTTTTGCCAATCTAGATTTTCGTAAGTATCAGCGGACCGTTGTCCGTTATTGCCACCGTGTGCTCGAAATGCGCCGAGAGTCCGCCGTCAACGGTAACCGCCGTCCAGCCGTCCTCCAGCACCTTCACGTCGTACCCCTTCTCGTTGATCATCGGCTCGATGGCGAGCACCATGCCGGCTTTCAGCCTGGGCCCCTTGCCGGCGGCGCCGAAGTTGGGGATCTGCGGCCCCTCGTGCAACTCCTTGCCGATGCCGTGCCCCACGAAATCGCGTACCACGGAAAACCCTCGCGCCTCGACGTGGGACTGTACCGCGTGGGCGAGGTCCGAAAGGCGGTGCGCGGTGTCGGCAACCTCTATCGCCCGGTACAGCGACTCCTCGGTTGCCTTGATCAGCCGGGTCGCCACCTCGGAGACTTGGCCTACCGGGACCGTGATGGCGGAATCGCCGTAGAAGCCGTTGTGCAGGACTCCGAAATCGAGGCTTACTATGTCTCCCTCGACCAGGGCGCGCTGCGTGGCGAAACCGTGTACCACCTGCTCGTTGACCGAGCAACAAAGCGAAAAGGGGAAGCCGCTGTAACCCTTGAAGGCTGGCTTCGCCTTCCTCTTCAGCGTTTCCCTCTCGGCATATGCATCCAGCTGTGCCAGGGTTACCCCCGGAGCCACCATCCCTCTCAGGCCGGCGAGTATCTCGGCGACCATCCTGCCGGCGGCCGCCATCTTCTCGATCTCGGCCCGGGATTTGAGTACTATCACCGTGCGCCCTGCAGGACGGCGACGATCTCGGTCTGGATCCCTTCCACGCTCCCGAGACCGTTGACCGAGCGGAGGAGCCCCGCGGTCTGGTAGTAGGAGATCAGCGGAGAGGTCTGCGCCTCGTACACCGCGAGCCGGTTCAGGATGGTTTCTTCCTTGTCGTCCTCGCGCTGGAACAGCTCACCGCCGCAGGCATCGCAGATCCCTGCAACCTTGGACGGAGCGAAGTCGACATGGTAGCCGGCGCCGCACTTGGAGCAGGCACGCCTGCCGGTGAGACGCTTCAGAAGCTCGCCCTTGTCCACGGAAAGAGAGACCACGTGGTCGATCTTCTTGCCTATGCCGGAGAGGACCAGGGAGAGCGCGTCGGCCTGGGGCACGGTGCGCGGGAAGCCGTCCAGGATGAAACCCTTCTGGCAGTCCGGCTGCGCCAGACGCTCTTCGACGATCCCTATTACGACCTCGTCGGGTACCAGTGCACCGGAGTCCATGAACCCCTTCGCCTTGATCCCCATCGGGGTGAGCTCTTTAACGGCAGCCCGCAGTATATCGCCTGTCGATATCTGCGGGATACCAAACCTGTCTATGAGGAGTTTCGCCTGGGTCCCCTTGCCTACGCCCGGGGGTCCAAGGAGGATGAGGTTCATCGGGGTCTCCTATTTTCTACCCTGGATGCGAACGCCTTTCATGAACCCTTCGTAGCTGCGCGTGATCAGGTGCGCCTCGATCTGGGCCAGGGTGTCCATGCCGACGCCGACGGCGATCAGGAGCGACGTACCACCGAAGTAGAAGGGAAGGTTGAATTTCCCGATCAGGATCGAAGGAAGCACACAGACCGCGGAGATGTAGATCGCACCCGCGAAGGTCAGCTTGGTGAGCACCGCGTCGAGGAAGTCGGAGGTCTCCTTGCCGGGACGGATCCCGGGCACGTAACCGCCCTGCTTCTTGACGTTGTCGGCGACATCAACCGGGTTGAAAGTCACAGCCGTGTAGAAATAGCAAAAAAAGACGATAAAGGCAACAAATAAAATCTCGTAGAGCAACTTTCCGGGAGCCAGCTGCTTGGAGGCCGCCTGCACCCAGGGGACGTCGATGAAGTTGCCGACCGTGGCCGGGAACATGATGATCGACGAAGCGAAGATCGGCGGGATGACCCCGGCCATGTTCACTTTGAGCGGCAGGTGCGAACTCTGCGCGCCTACCGTCTTCAGCCCCACCACCCTCTTGGCGTAGTGGATCGGGATCCTGCGCTGGCCGCGCTCCATGAAGACCACGGCTGCGATGACCAGGAACATCACGGCGATCACCAGCAGCAGCACGAACAGGGAAAGTTCGCCGGTCTTGATCAGGCGGAAGCTGTTTCCGATGGCGTTCGGGATGCGCGCCACGATCCCCGCGAAGATGATCAGGGAGATGCCGTTGCCGATCCCCTTCTCTGACATCTGCTCACCCAGCCACATGATGAAGGCGGTACCCGCGGTCAGCGTGATCACCGTCATAAGGCGGAAGGACCAGCCGGGGTTTGGCACCACCAGCTCGCCTGCCGGTCCGCGCATCGCCTCGAGGCCGATGGAGATGCCGAAGGACTGCACCACCGACAGGACCACCGTGCCGTAGCGGGTGTACTGGATGATCTTCTTCCTGCCGGCGTCACCCTCCTTGGAGAGTTTCTCGATGGCCGGAACCACCACGGTCAGGAGCTGGAAGATGATGGAGGAGGAGATATACGGCATGATGCCGAGGGCGAAGACGGTGAGCTTCTCGAGAGCCCCACCAGAGAACATGTCGAACATACCGAGCAGCGTGCCCTGCGCAGCCTTGAAGAACTGCGAGAGGGCCTGGGCGTCGATACCCGGTGTAGGGATGTGACACCCTACCCGGTAGACGGCCAGCATGGCCAGCGAAAAGAGAACCTTCTTTTTAAGCTCGGGGATCTTGAAAATGTTCTGGAAGGCTTCTATCAAGACTAGATCTCCTCGATGGACCCACCTGCCGCAGTGACTTTTTCGCGGGCGGAGGCGCTGAATTTGTGAGCCTTGATGGTCAGGGCGCGGGTCAGTTCGCCGGTGCCCAGCACCTTGATGCCGTCGCGGATGCCGGAGATCAGGCCGCTCTTCAGGAGCGCCTCAGCGTCCACCACGCTGCCCGCCTCGAAGATCTCGAGCTGGCACAGGTTGACCAGTGCGTACTCCTTCTTGGTGAGCGGGGTGAAGCCGCGCTTGGGAAGCCTTCTGTGCATCGGCATCTGGCCGCCTTCAAAGCCGGGCTTCACGGAGCCGCCGGAGCGTGCCTTCTGGCCCTTGTGACCCTTGGTCGCGGTCTTGCCGTGACCGGAGCCCGTGCCCCTGCCGATGCGCTTTCTATTCTTGGTCGACCCGATGGCCGGTTTGATGGTATTCAATTGCATGATTGTCACCTTTAGGGGGAATTACTCTTCGACGCGTACCAGGTGGGCGACCTTGGCGATCATCCCACGGACTTCCGGGGTATCCTTCAGGACCACGGTCTTCTCACGCTTGGTGAGCCCCATGCCGAGCAGGCGCCCCTTCATTTTCTCGCATTGACCGATGGAGCTCTTGACGAGCGTAACCTTCAGTTCAGACATATTCAGCTCCTTAAGTACTATTCGGTGATGCCGCGGCGCGCCATCAGCTCTTCCGCAGTCTTCAGCTGGGCAAGCCCGGCGAATGCGGCCTTGACCACGTTGTGCGGGTTGTTGGAGCCCAGGCATTTGGCGAGGATGTTGTGCAGGCCCGCGGACTCGAATACCGCGCGGGCGGCACCGCCGGCGATGACGCCGGTACCGGCGGAGGCGGGCATCATGAGCACCTTGCCTGCGCCGAAGTGGCCGAGGATCTCGAACGGGATGGTCTGGCCGGCAACGATGGGAACCCTGATCAGGTTCTTCTTCGCCTGCTCGACGCCCTTGCGGATCGCCTCGGGAACCTCGTTGGCCTTGCCCAGGCCGTAGCCTACCACGCCGTTACCGTCGCCGACCACCACGAGGGCGGAGAAGCTGAACCTGCGCCCGCCCTTGACCACCTTGGCGACGCGGCTGATATGGACGACCCTATCGGTAAGATTCATTTCACTGGCATTGATCTTAAGCAAACTAATTCCTCCTTACCTGCCCTAGAAGGACAGACCGTTTTCGCGTGCGGCTTCAGCCAGAGCTTTGATCCTACCGTGGTAGAGGAAACCGTTACGGTCGAAGACGACCGCTTTGATGTCCTTCTCCAGGGCCTTCTTGGCGATGGCGGCGCCAACCTTGGCGGCTGCCTCGATGTTGCCGGTGTACGAAAGCCCTTCGGCTACCTCGCCCACCAGGGTGGAGGCGGAGGCGAGCGTCGCACCAGTGGTATCGTCGATCAGCTGAGCGTATATGTGACGAGCACTCTTGAAGACGTTCAGTCTCGGGCGTGCCGGCGAACCGGTGATTTTCTTCCTGACCCTGGTCTGTCTCTTAAGACGAGCTACCTGTTTTTGGGCTAAAGAACTCAAGGCACTTCTCCTTAGCAATTGCTATTTTTTGCCGGTTTTGCCGGCTTTTCTCAGAATGGTTTCGTCAGCGTACTTGATACCCTTGCCCTTGTAGGGCTCCGGACCACGGAAATCGCGGATCTTGGCGGCGGTCTGCCCCACCAGCTCCTTGTCGATCCCCAGCACCTTCAGCTTGGTCATCTTGTCCACCTCGACCGTGATCCCGGCCGGAAGTTCGAAGTTGATCGGGTGGGAATAACCAAGGGCCAGGTTCAGCACGTTGCCTTTCACCTCGGCGCGGTAACCGACGCCGTTGATCTCGAGCAGGGTCTCGAACCCCTTGGAGACACCGATGACCATGTTGTTGATCAGGGTCCTGGTCAGGCCATGGGCCGCACGGGACTTGATGGTGTCATCCTTGCGGGTCACGGTAATGGCCTCGCCGGTCACGTCGATGGCGACGGCGTCGCCGACGAGAACGCGGGAGAGTTTCCCTTTCGGACCCTCCACCTTGATCTCGGGCGCGCTGTATATGACTTTCACCCCCGCAGGGATCGCGATGGGAAGTTTTCCTATTCTAGACATGCAAAGCTCCTTAAAGCGAAAATGACTACCAGACCGTGCAAAGGACTTCGCCGCCGATGCCCAGCTCGCGCGCGGTCTTGTCGGTTACCAGCCCCTTGGAAGTCGAGAGGATGGCGACGCCCAGTCCGTTTTTCACCTGCTTGATCTTGTCGGAGTGGACATAGACCCGGCCGCCCGGCTTGCTGATCCTCTTGATCTCGTTGATGACCGGCTCCTTCTCATCGATGAACTTGAGGTATACCCGCAGAATCCCCTGCTTGTCGTCGGCGATAACCTTGAAGTTCTTGATGAAGCCCTCGGTGCGCAGCACCGTGGCGAGGCTCACCTTGAGGTTCGACGAAGGGATGTCAACTTTCTGGTGTTTTGCCATACCAGCGTTCCTGATTCTGGTCAGCATGTCGGCAACTGGATCTGTCATGCACATATGAAACTACTCCTCTTTCCTAAATCGGAATCTTTTTACCAACTGGACTTTATCACACCGGGAATCTGGCCGGAGTTAGCGAACTTCCTCAGGCAGATCCTGCACATTTCAAATTTCCGGTAGTATGCTCTCGGGCGACCGCAGACGTTGCAGCGGTTACGCTCACGTACCTTGTACTTGGCCCTCTGAGCTTTTATGATCATAGATGTCTTAGCCACGGAATTCCTCCAAACCCTGTATTAGTTCCTGAACGGCAGGCCCATGAGCTTGAGAAGCGCCTTGCCCTCAGCGTCGGTCTTTGCCGTGGTCACGATCGTGATGTTGAGTCCCTTGATCTTGTCGACCTTGTCGTAGTCGATCTCGGGGAAGATCAGCTGCTCCTTGATGCCCAGGGAGTAGTTACCCTTGCCGTCGAAGCCCTTGCCGTTGATCCCCTTGAAGTCACGCACGCGCGGCAGCGAGACGCTGATCAGGCGGTCGAGGAACTCGTACATCTTCTCGCGACGCAGGGTAACGGAGCAGCCGATAGGCATGCCCTGGCGCAGCTTGAAGCCCGCGATGGACTTCTTCGCCTTGGTGATCACGGGTTTCTGCCCCGCGATGGCGCCCAGTTCCTCGGCGGCCGAATCCAGGATCTTGACGTTCTGGATCGCCTCGCCAAGACCCATGTTCAGCACGATTTTCACGAGCTTGGGGACTTCCATGATGTTCTTGTAGTTATGGTCCTTCATCAGTTGCGGGACCATGTCTTTATTGTAAAGCTCAGCCAGCCGTGCCATTGAATCCTCCAAAACTATTTGTCAAAGGACTCGCCGCATTTGACACAGCAGCGCGCCTTTTTTCCGTCTTCCAGAACGGTGGTCCTGGTCCTAACAGGCTTGTTGCACTTCCCGCAGAGCAGCATCACGTTGGAAATGTGCACCGGTGCCTCCTTCTCCAGGATGCCCCCCTGCTCGGAACCGCGGGGCTTCACGTGGCGCTTCACCACGTTGATCCCCTCGACGATCACGCCGTCCTTCTTCGGATGGATGGAGAGCACCTTGCCGCTCTTGGAACGATCCTTACCCGTGGTGATAACGACGGTATCGTTTTTCTTTACATGTAATTTTTTGCCCAGCATCTCTATTCTCCAGGATCTAGTCTTAAAGTACCTCGGGGGCGAGGGATATGATCTTCATGAACTTCTTGGCGCGAAGTTCCCTGGCGACCGGCCCGAAGATACGAGTGCCGACCGGCTCCTTGGCGTTGTTGATGACCACGCCGGAGTTGGTGTCGAAACGGATGTAGGAGCCGTCCGGACGCCCCACAGCCTTGGCGGTACGCACCACGACAGCCTTCACCACGTCGCCCTTCTTCACCTTCGAATTGGGGAGAGCTTCCTTGACGGAAGCGACGATGATGTCGCCAATCCCGGCGTAACGGCGCTTGGAGCCGCCGAGCACTTTAATGCAAAAGAGCTTCTTCGCGCCGGAGTTGTCCGCCACGTCCAATAGTGTCTGCATCTGAATCATTGTTTAACTCCCGGCGAGCCCTTAAGCCTTGGACTCGATAATCTGTCTGATCTTCCAGCGCTTGTCCTTGGAAAGGGGACGGGTTTCCACGATAACAACACGGTCGCCGATCTTGGCGGAGTTGTCGATGTCGTGCGCCTTGTACTTGGCGGAGCGCTTGATGTATTTGTTGTAGACGGGGTGCTTCACCAGGCGGTCGACCTTAACCACTGCGGTCTTGTCCATCTTGTCCGAGACGACCACGCCGATCTGAGTTTTCCTGTTGCCTCTTTCGCTCATATCTATCTCTTAGCCTCTCTTTTCGCGGAGTATGGTCTTCACGCGGGCGATGTCTTTTCTGAGGTTGGCCACCTTGGCGGTGTTCTCAAGACGCCCGGTGTGAAGCTGAAACTTCACGTTGAAGAGTTCCTTGGTAAGCTCGGCGCCCTTGGTCTCAAGCTCTGCTGCCGTCGCGTTTTTAAGTTCGTTAGCCTTCATTGATTTCCGCCCTCGTGATGTACTTGGTGGCTACGGGGAGCTTGTGCGCCGCAAGCCGGAATGCCTCGCGCGCCACTTCCTCGGTGACCCCTTCCATTTCATAAAGGACGCGGCCAGGCTTGATGACGCAGACCCAGGAGTCCGGGGAGCCTTTCCCCTTACCCATACGAGTCTCGGCGGGTTTAGCGGTGAGCGGCTTGTCGGGGAAGATGCGGATCCAGATCTTGCCGCCCCTCTTGATATAGCGGGTCATGGCGATACGGGCGGCCTCGATCTGGCGGGAATCCAGCCAGCCGCACTCGGTTGCCTGCAGACCGAAGTCACCGAAAGCGAGCGATACGCCGCGCTCCGGGGTGCCGGTCATGCGCCCTTTCATCTGTTTTCTATGCTTAACTTTCTTGGGCATTAACATCGCAAAAAACTCCTGTTCCTATTTTTTAGCGGAGAGCACTTCACCCTTGAAGAGGAGCACTTTTACGCCGATGATACCGTAGGTGGTCTTCGCCTCGGCGAAACCGTAGTCGATGTCGGCGCGCAGCGTGTGCAGCGGCACCCGACCTTCGCGGTACCATTCGGTCCTCGACATCTCTGCCCCACCCAGGCGGCCGGAGCAGGTGATCCTGATCCCCTTGGCGCCGAACTTGAGCGTCGAGGTGACGCTCTTCTTCATGGCGCGCCTGAAAGCGATGCGGCGCTCGAGCTGCATGGCCACGTTCTCGGCTACGAGCTGCGCGTCCAGCTCCGGCTTCCTGACTTCCTGTATGTTAAGGTAGACCTCTTTGTCGGTGAGCTTGGCCAGCTCCTTCTTCAAGGTCTCGACCTCGGAGCCCTTCTTACCGATGATGAGGCCCGGACGAGCGGTGAAGATGTTGATCTTCGCCTTGCCCGCAGCGCGCTCGATCTCGATCTTGGAGACGCCGGAATGATACAGCCTTTTTTTAAGGAAATTGCGCAGCTTCAAGTCTTCGTGAAGAAGCTTCGCATAATCTTTTTCCGCGTACCATTTGGAATCCCAGGTTTTAATAACCCCGAGCCTGAAACCTATAGGATTTACTTTCTGACCCAAAACATCACCTCCGACCCGTTCTTATTTCTTTTCCGCAAGGACCACGGTAATGTGGCTCGTCGGTTTTCTGATCTTGCTAGCCCGGCCCATGGCGCGGGGGGTGAAGCGCTTAAGCACTGCGCCGCCGTCGACGAAAATCGTCTTGACGAAGAGCTTGTCCACATCGGAGCACCCCTTCTGCTCGGCGTTGGCAACGGCCGAGGAAAGGAGCTTCGAGATAAGCTTCGCCGACGGTTGCGGCGAGAAACGCAGGGTGTTCAGCGCAGTCTGAATGCCCTTGCCCCTGACGAGGTCCACGACCAGGCGTGTTTTCCTCGGGGAGAGGCGGACAGAGGATAATTTAGCGGATGATTCCATTACAAAACTCCTTTAGGACCTTACTTCTTCTTGAGCTTGCTCTTCTTGTCAGCAGCGTGGCCGTAGAAGGTTCTGGTAGGTGAGAACTCGCCCATCTTGTGGCCGACCATGTTCTCAGTGACGAACACAGGGATGAACTTCTTGCCGTTGTGCACCGCGAAGGTGAGCCCGATGAAGTCCGGGGTGATGGTCGAACGACGCGACCAGGTCTTGATCACCTTCTTGCTGCCGGCCTGTTCTGCCTGGGCTTTCGCTTCCAGATGTGCGTCAACGAAAGGCCCCTTCTTTATAGATCTTGCCATCTTTTAAAATCCTCTATCCAGATGAGTTATTTGCTGCGCTTCTTCACGATGAAGGCGGTGGACCGCTTGTTGGTGCGCGTCTTGTAGCCCTTGGTCGGGATACCCCACGGGGTTACCGGGTGACGGCCACCGGAGGTCCTGCCCTCGCCACCGCCGTGCGGGTGGTCGACCGGGTTCATCGCAACACCCCTCACGTGGGGGCGCACGCCGAGCCAGCGGGAGCGGCCAGCCTTGCCGATGGAGACGTTCTCGTGATCCACGTTGCCCACCTGGCCGATGGTAGCCTTGCAGTCCATAAGGATCATGCGGACTTCCGAGGAGGGGAGCTTCACCTGGGCGTACTTACCTTCCTTGGACATGAGCTGGGCGAAGGTGCCGGCGGAACGGGCCAACTGGGCCCCCTTGCCGATCTTCAGCTCGATGTTGTGGATGATGGTACCCAGCGGGATGCACCTGATGGGGAGCGCGTTGCCCGGCTTGATGTCAGCCTGCTCGCTGGAGATAACGGTGTCGCCCACTTTCAGGGAGAGCGGAGCCAGGATGTAGCGCTTCTCGCCGTCGGCGTAGTTGAGGAGCGCGATGCGCGCGCTGCGGCACGGATCGTACTCGATGGTGGCAACCCTGGCCGGGATGTCGGTCTTGTCGCGGCGGAAGTCGATGATCCTGTACTTCTGCTTGTGGCCGCCACCGACGTTCCTGGAAGTAACGCGGCCGTTCGAGTTCCTGCCGCCGCTCTTCTTGAGGTTCTCAACAAGAGATTTCTCAGGTTTGCAGGCAGTGATCTCCTCGAAGGTCGAGCAGGTCTGCGCCCTTCTACCCGGAGAAGTAGGTTTGTAAGTTTTGATAGCCATTATCTAAATCCCCACAGAATTTTTATGCTTCGAAGAAGTCGACGTTGGAGCCCTCTTTCAGGGTCACGTACGCTTTCTTCCAGTTAGAACGCTTGCCGATGCCCCTCGCGGTGCGCTTGGTCTTGCCGGCCACGTTGACGGTGTTAACGGCTGCAACCTGCGCGTTGAAGAGCTGCTCGACGGCGGCCTTGATCTCGATCTTGTTGGCGGCGCCGTTCACCACGAAAGCGATGACGTTCTTGTCGTCCTTCTCTACCGTGGTCTTCTCAGTGATGAGCGGTTTCTTTATGACGTCATAGATGTTCATGACTGTAATGCTCCTTCAACACGACGAACGGCGGCCTCGGTAAAGACGACGCTCTGGTATTTCATGATGTCGAAAATGTTGAGACCTTCGGGACCCAGCACTTTGACGTTTTTCACATTGCGGGCGGAAAGCTCCAAAACAAGATTCGCAGTATCTGTGATAACGAGCGTCTTGTCAAGGTTAAAAGCATTTAGTACCTCTACAAATGCCTTTGTCTTGATCGAAGGAAGCTCAAAGCTATTCAGTACAGTGATCGCCTCTTTCTTATAGAGCATGGAGAGTGCGCTTCTGAGAGCGGCCTTCCTCGCCTTCTTGTTCATGGAGAGGTTGTAGGTCTTCGGCTGCGGACCGAAGGCAACACCGCCGCCCGGGTACTGGGGAGCGCGGCTGCAACCCTGACGGGCCTGACCGGTACCCTTCTGCTTGAAGGGCTTCTTGCCGGAGCCGGAAACCGCAGAGCGGTTCTTCACGGCGACGGTGCCCTGCCTGCGGTTAGCGAGCTGGATCTTGACGGCCTCGTGGATCAGGTACTCGCGCACGTCGTCGTTGAAGACGGCGTCGGAGACTTCGATCTCACCGACCTTTGCTTTTTTGATGTCAAATACGTCTAACTTTGCCATGTCTATCTCCAGCCCCCGTTATCTCGTCGCCTTGACGGAGTCCTTGATCAGGACCACGCCGTTAGCGGAACCGGGGATCGCTCCACCGAGCAGAATCAGATTGTCAGCAGCGTCCACGCGCACTACCTTCAGGCGCTGCACGGTCACCTTCTCGTTACCGAGCTGGCCCGGCATCTTCTTGTTCTTGAACACCCTGGACGGGGTCGCGGAGCAGCCGATGGAGCCCGGGGCGCGGTGGAAACGGGAGCCGTGGCTCGACCGGCCGCCTTTGAAGCCCCAGCGCTTGATGACGCCGGCAAAGCCCTTACCGATGGAGGTGCCGGTCACGTCGACCAGGTCGCCCTCGGCGAACACGCCGGCCTCGATCACGTCGCCCACGTTGTAGGCTTCGGTGTTGTCCATGCGCAGCTCGCGGTAGTGAGTGAACACGCCGGCGCCGGCGCTCTTGCAGTGACCCACCTGGGCCGCGTTGGCCCTGGAGGCCTCCTTCGCACCGTAACCGACCTGGATGGCGCTGTAGCCGTCCTTCTCAACGGTCTTCTTCTGGAGGACGACGCACGGCCCAGCCTCTACGACGGTGACGGCGATGCGCCGGCCGTCCTCGGCAAATATCTGGGTCATGCCCAGCTTTTTCCCAATCAATCCCTTATTCATGGTCGACTTCCTATCCTTGTATTAAAGCTTGATCTCGACGTCCACACCGGCGGAGAGGTCGAGTTTCATCAGAGCGTCGACAGTCTGCTGAGTCGGCTCGAGGATATCGATCAGGCGCTTGTGGGTCCTGATCTCGAACTGCTCGCGCGACTTCTTGTCGACGTGCGGTCCACGCAGCACGCAGTACTTGTTGATGACGGTCGGCAGCGGAATCGGGCCGGCAACGCGTGCGCCGGTCCTCTTGGCGGTGTCGACGATCTCGCCAACGGAAGTATCAAGGAGCTTGTGGTCGTATGCTTTCAAGCGAATTCTAATTTTCTGACTAGGCATCTCTTCCTCGTGATGAAACAAGTTTTTCAGTTTACAGCCGGAGATTTCCGGGAGGGACACTCGCGTGCCCGCCCGGAAACCCGGACCTGAAAACCGTAGTTTTTCTATTCTTATTCGATGATGGAGGCGACGACCCCTGCACCGACGGTACGGCCGCCTTCGCGGATTGCGAAGCGCAGACCTTCGTCCATTGCGATCGGGGTGATCAGGTTGACGGTTACCGAGACGTTGTCGCCCGGCATAACCATCTCGACACCGGCCTCGAGGTCAACCACGCCGGTAACGTCGGTGGTCCTGAAGTAGAACTGCGGACGGTAGCCGTTGAAGAACGGGGTGTGACGGCCGCCCTCTTCCTTGGACAGGATGTAGGCTTCTGCCTTGAACTTGGTGTGCGGGGTGATGGAGCCCGGCTTGGCGAGAACCTGGCCACGCTCGATCTCCTCACGCTTCACACCGCGCAGCAGGGCGCCGATGTTGTCGCCAGCGCGACCCTCGTCGAGGAGCTTACGGAACATCTCGACGCCGGTAACGGTGGTCTTGGTGGTTGCCTTGATGCCGACGATCTCGACCTCTTCGCCGACCTTGACGATGCCGCGCTCGACACGACCGGTGGCGACGGTACCACGACCGGAGATGGAGAACACGTCCTCGACCGGCATGAGGAACGGCTTGTCGATGGCGCGCTGCGGCTCCGGGATGTAGGCGTCGACGGCGTCCATCAGCTTCATGATGGCCTGCTCGCCCAGCTCGCCCTGGTCACCCTCGAGGCCCTTCAGAGCGGAACCCTTGATGATCGGGATATCGTCGCCCGGGAAGTCGTAGGAGGAGAGGAGTTCGCGAACTTCCAGCTCGACCAGCTCGAGGAGCTCCTCGTCGTCCACCATGTCGGCCTTGTTCAGGAACACGACGATGTAGGGGACGCCGACCTGACGTGCGAGCAGGATGTGCTCGCGGGTCTGCGGCATCGGGCCGTCAGCTGCGGAAACAACCAGGATCGCGCCGTCCATCTGCGCAGCACCGGTGATCATGTTCTTGACGTAGTCGGCGTGGCCCGGGCAGTCGACGTGAGCGTAGTGACGCTTGTCGGTCTCGTACTCGACGTGTGCGGTGGCGATGGTGATGCCGCGCTCACGCTCTTCCGGAGCGTTGTCGATCTGGTCGAACGCCTTGAACTCGGCCTGGCCTTTGCCGGCGAGCACCTTGGTGATAGCTGCGGTCAGGGTGGTCTTGCCGTGGTCGACGTGGCCGATGGTGCCGATGTTTACGTGCGGCTTAGTTCTTTCAAATTTAGCTTTTGCCATTTCGGAATCCTCCTCAGTAGGGAAATTGAATTATTTAGCCTTTGGCCTTCGCTACTATTTCCTCGGCAACCGACTTCGGTACCGGCTCGTAATGATCGAAGGTCATGGAGTAGGTCGCACGACCCTGGGTGGCGGAGCGCAGGTCGGTGGAGTAACCGAACATCTGGGCCAGCGGCACCATCGCGGTGACGACCTGTGCGCCTGCGCGCCCTTCCATGCCCATGATGCGGCCACGGCGGGAGTTCAGGTCGCCGATGACGTCGCCCATGTACTCTTCGGGAACCACGACTTCAACCGACATGATCGGCTCCAGGATGATCGGGGACGCCTTTGCGCAACCCTCTTTGAAGCCCATGGAACCTGCGATCTTGAATGCCATCTCCGAGGAGTCGACCTCGTGGTAGGAACCGTCGACCAGGGTGACCTTGACGTCAACCACCGGGAAGCCGGCCATAACGCCGTTGTCCAGCGACTCTTTGATACCCTTGTCGACCGCCGGGATGTACTCGCGGGGAACGACGCCGCCCTTGATGGCGTCGACGAACTCGTAGCCCTTGCCGGCCTCCTGCGGCTCGATCTCGAGCCAGACGTGACCGAACTGACCGCGGCCGCCGGACTGACGTACGAACTTCCCTTCGGCCTTGACCTTCTTGGTGATGGTCTCGCGGTAAGCAACCTGCGGCTTGCCGACGTTCGCCTCGACCTTGAACTCGCGGAAGAGACGGTCCACGATGATCTCGAGGTGCAATTCGCCCATGCCGGAGATGATGGTCTGGCCGGTTTCCTCGTCGGTCTTGACGCGGAAGGAGGGGTCCTCGGAAGCGAGCTTGCCGAGGGACAGGCCCAGCTTCTCCTGGTCGGCCTTGGTTTTCGGCTCGATGGCGATGGAGATAACCGGCTCCGGGAACTCGATGGACTCGAGGATGACCGCGTGGTCCTCGTCGCACAGGGTGTCGCCGGTGGTGGTGTATTTGAGGCCTACCGCGGCGGCGATGTCGCCGGCGTAGACTTCCTTGATCTCTTCACGCTTGTTGGCGTGCATCTTGAGAATACGGCCGATCCTCTCGCGCTTGCCCTTGGTGGCGTTGTACACGTAGGAGCCGGACTGGATCACGCCGGAGTAGACGCGGAAGAAGCAGAGCTGCCCCACGAACGGGTCGGTCATGATCTTGAAGCCCAGGGCCGAGAACGGCTCGGTATCGGAAGCATGACGCTCGATCGGTGCCTCGGTGTTGGCGTCGACGCCCTGGATAGCCGGGATGTCGGTCGGGGCCGGCATGTAGTCGAGCACCGCGTCGAGCAGGTGCTGCACGCCCTTGTTCTTGAAGGCGGAGCCGCAGATGACCGGGCAGATCTTGATGTCGAGGGTCGCCTGGCGGATGGCCGCTTTCAGCTCGGCGTTGGAGATCTCCTCGCCGCCCAGGTATTTCTCCATCAGCGCGTCGTCGTGGGAAGATACTTCCTCGATCAGGAGCTCGCGGTACTCGTTGGCCTGGTCTACGAGGTCGGCCGGGATGTCGACGACATCGTACACGGCGCCCATGGTCTCATCGTTGAAGACCATCCCTTTCATCTCGATCAGGTCGACGAGACCCTTGTAGTTCTCCTCGGAACCGATCGGGATCTGCAGGGCAACCGGGTTGGCCTTGAGACGGTCCTTGATCATGGCGATGCCGCGGAAGAAGTCTGCGCCGATACGGTCCATCTTGTTGATGAACGCGATACGCGGAACGCGGTACTTGTCGGCCTGACGCCATACGGTCTCGGACTGCGGCTCGACGCCACCCACCGAACAGAAAACGGCGACTGCGCCGTCGAGAACACGCAGGGAACGCTCGACCTCGATGGTGAAGTCGACGTGACCCGGGGTGTCGATGATGTTGATACGGTGGTCTTTCCAGTTACAGGTGGTAGCGGCGGAGGTGATGGTGATACCACGCTCCTGCTCCTGAGCCATCCAGTCCATAGTAGCGGCGCCGTCATGGACCTCGCCGATCTTGTGGGAAACACCGGTGTAATAGAGAATACGCTCCGTGGTGGTGGTCTTCCCTGCATCTATGTGAGCCATGATCCCGATATTACGGGTCATTTCCAACGAAACCTGACGTGCCACTTACTGTTCCTCCGAGTTGCTTTCTAAGCCTTAAAGGGTGCCGCCGCGGACTACCAGCGGTAATGGGCGAAGGCGCGGTTGGCCTCTGCCATCTTGTGGGTGTCCTCACGCTTCTTGACCGCGGAACCACGGTTGTTGTAGGCGTCGAGGATCTCGCCCGCAAGCTTGTCGGTGACGGTCTTCTCGCTGCGGGCGTTGGAGTACTTCACCAGCCAGCGCATGGCCAGGGACATGCGACGCTCCGGACGGACTTCGACCGGAACCTGGTAGGTGGAGCCGCCGACCCTGCGGGATTTGACTTCCAGCATCGGCTTGATGTTGTCCAGGCACTTCTTGAGCACCTTGACCGGCTCGTCGCCGGCCTTGCCGGCCGCGATCTCGAGGGCACCGTAGAGAGCCTTCTCGGCGGTGGACTTCTTGCCGTCCAGCATGATTATATTGATCAGCTTGGCAACCACCCTGTCACCGTATTTCGGATCCGGGAGGATCACCCGCTTTGCTACTTCTCTTCTTCTTGGCATGTCTTAACCTCTCACTTAAAATCGGTTACTTGGGTCTTTCTGCACCGTACGGTTACTTGGGCCTCTTCGCACCGTACTTGGAACGGCTCTTCATGCGACCCTTGACGCCGACAGAGTCGAGCGTGCCACGGACGATGTGGTAACGAACACCCGGAAGGTCCTTTACCCTGCCGCCCCTGATCAGGACGACGGAGTGTTCCTGGAGGTTGTGACCAACACCCGGAATGTAGGAGGTCACCTCGACGCCGTTGGTAAGCCTGACCCTGGCGACTTTACGAAGCGCGGAGTTCGGTTTCTTCGGGGTTGTGGTGTAAACCCTGGTGCAAACGCCCCTCTTCTGCGGGCAGCTCCTGAGTGCCGGAGCAGTGGATTTTTCACCCTTTGACTCCCGACCGTGACGAATAAGCTGATTAATAGTTGGCATACATTCCTCTCACGCGTTTCTTCTCCACGCACAGACGTACCCCGCGCGCGGAAGCGACGAAAATAGCAATAACGTACGTGCTTGTCAAGTTTTATTTGATAAAAGTGAGACGCCGGCCAGTGAAGCGGGGAACCCGCTCTCACTGGCCGGATACTGGACTAGGCTTCTTCTTCGTAGATCTCTTCATCTTCCGGCTCAACTGGCTCCGGAATGATTACTGGCTCCTCAGCAACCATGCGCAGGTTGCGGTAAAGAGCCAATCCCGTACCCGCCGGGATCAGGCGGCCCATGATCACGTTTTCCTTCAGACCACGCAGACTGTCGACCTTACCTTCTATTGATGCCTGTGTCAAGACTTTTGTTGTTTCCTGGAAGGAAGCAGCAGAAATAAATGACTCAGTCGAGAGCGACGCCTTGGTTATGCCGAGGAGCAGGGACTCTGCCGTGGCAGGACGCCCGCCTTTGTCCATCGCCTTCTCGTTTTCTTCCTCAAAGACCCAACGCTCGATCTGATCGTCGATCAGGAGGTTGGTATCGCCCACGTCCTTCACCCTGACGCGGCGCAGCATCTGACGTACGATGGTCTCGATGTGCTTGTCGTTGATCTTGACGCCCTGGAGACGGTAGACCTCCTGGACCTCGTCGACCAGGTACTTGGCCAGTTCCTTCTGGCCCAGTACGCGCAGGATGTCGTGCGGGTTGGAGGAGCCGTCCATGAGCGCCTCGCCGGCGCGGACATGGTCCCCTTCGTGGACGCTGATGTGCTTCCCTTTGGGGATGAGGTATTCCTTGGGCTCGCCCACCTCGGGGGTGACGATGACCTTGCGCTTCCCTTTGGCGTCCTTGCCGAAGGCGACCACGCCGTCGATCTCGGTGATGACCGCGAAGTCCTTCGGCTTTCTCGCCTCGAAGAGCTCGGCGACGCGCGGCAGACCACCGGTGATGTCCTTGGTCTTGGTCGTTTCGCGCGGGATCTTGGCGATCACGTCACCTGCGGCGACCACGGTGTCTTCCATCGCGTTGATGTTGGAGCCCACCGGCAGGTAGTAGCGCGCCATGCTCTCGCCGATCTTGGCGGTCTTGCCGGACTCGTCCTTGATGGTGATGCGCGGACGCTTGTCGGCGTCGCGGGTTTCGATGATGACCTTCCTGGAGAGACCGGTGACTTCGTCGACCTGCTCCTCCATGGTGACGCCCTCGATGACGTCCCCGAACTTGATGCGGCCGGAGATCTCGGTGAGGATCGGCATGGTGTACGGGTCCCACTCGGCCAGCGACTGTCCCTGGGTGACCTTCTCTTCCGGGCTGACCTTGATCTTGGCGCCGTAGACGATGCCGTACTTCTCGCGCTCGCGCCCGGTCTCGTCCACGATGGCCAGTTCACCGTTACGGTTCATAACGATGTGGTGCCCTTCGGAGTTGGTTACGTAGTGCAGGTTGATGAACTTGGCGTAGCCTTCGTTCCTGGCATCCATGGAGGTCTGCTCGGCGCGACGGGATGCGGTACCACCGATGTGGAAGGTACGCATGGTCAGCTGGGTACCCGGCTCGCCGATGGACTGGGCGGCGATGACGCCGACCGCCTCGCCGCGGTTCACCAGGTGGCCGCGCGCCAGGTCACGACCGTAGCACTTGGCGCAGATGCCGCGACGGCTCTCGCAGGTGAGCACCGAGCGGATCTTGACCTTCTCGAGACCGGCGGCCTCGATCCTGGACACCAGGGTCTCGTCGATCTCCTGGTTCGCCGCCACCAGCACGTCACCGGTGACCGGGTCGAGGATGTCGTCCAGGGCCACACGGCCGAGGATACGGTCGCCGATGTGCTCGATGACCTCGCCACCCTCGGTGAGGGAGGAGACGGTCAGGCCGTCGATGGTGCCGCAATCCTCCTCGGTGATGATGGCGTCCTGGGCGACGTCGACCAGACGGCGGGTGAGGTAACCGGAGTTCGCCGTCTTGAGCGCGGTATCGGCCAGACCCTTACGTGCACCGTGGGTGGAGATGAAGTACTGGAGCACGGTGAGGCCTTCGCGGAAGTTCGCGGTGATCGGGGTCTCGATGATCTCGCCGGACGGCTTGGCCATGAGTCCCCTCATCCCCGCCAGCTGGCGGATCTGCTGGGCGCTACCCCTTGCGCCGGAGTCGGCCATCATGTGGATCGCGTTGAAGGACGGCACCTTCACTTCGTTCCCCTGCGGATCGGTGATGGTATCGCGGGAGAGGTTGTCCAGCATCTCTTTCGCGATGTCCTCGGTCGATTTCGCCCAGATGTCGATAACCTTGTTGTAGCGCTCGCCGTCGGTGATGAGGCCCTCGGTGTACTGGTTCTGGATCTCCTGCACCTCTTCGGTGGCGCGGTTGATGATGGCCGGTTTACCTTCCGGGATCACCATGTCGTTGATGGAGATGGAGATACCCGCCTTCGCCGCGTAGCGGAAGCCGATCGACTTCAGCTTGTCGGCGAGGATGACGGTTTCCTTGTTGCCGGCCAGACGGTAGCAGGTGTCGACCAGGTTGGAGAGCTCCTTCTTGGTCATGACCTTGTTGACCGCCGAGAACGGCACCAGGTCGGGCAGGATCTCGCGCAGCAGGACGCGCCCGACGGTGGTCTCGATGATGGCCGGCTTCTCGTCGGTAACGAGGTTTTTCATCCTGACCTTGATGCGGGCCTGGAGGTGCACCTCGGCCGCGTCCCAGGCGATGGACACCTCGTCGGGGGAGGCGAAGATCTTCCCTTCGCCCTGCGCGAAGTGCTTCTCGCGGGTCATGTAGTAGATGCCGAGGACCATGTCCTGGCTCGGCACGATGATCGGCTTGCCGTGCGCCGGCGACAGGATGTTGTTGGTCGACATCATGAGGACGCGCGCCTCCACCTGGCTCTCAACCGAGAGGGGGAGGTGGACTGCCATCTGGTCACCGTCGAAGTCGGCGTTAAAGGCGGTGCAGACCAGCGGGTGGAGCTGGATCGCCTTGCCCTCGATGAGTACCGGCTCGAAGGCCTGGATGCCGAGGCGGTGCAGGGTCGGGGCGCGGTTCAGCAGCACCGGGTGCTCCTTGATGACCTCCTCGAGCACGTCCCAGACTTCCGGCTTCTCCTTCTCCACCATCTTCTTGGCGCTCTTGATGGTGGTGACGAAGCCGCGCTCCTCGAGCTTGTTGTAGATGAACGGCTTGAAGAGTTCGAGGGCCATCTTCTTGGGCAGACCGCACTGGTGCAGGCGCAGCTCCGGACCGACGACGATAACGGAACGGCCGGAGTAGTCGACACGCTTACCGAGAAGGTTCTGGCGGAAGCGGCCCGACTTGCCTTTGAGCATGTCGGAGAGCGACTTGAGCGGACGCTTGTTGGGGCCGGCGATGGCGCGTCCGCGGCGGCCGTTGTCGAACAGCGCGTCGACCGCCTCCTGCAGCATGCGCTTCTCGTTCCTGATGATGACCTCGGGGGCCTGCAGTTCCATCAGGCGCTTCAAGCGGTTGTTGCGGTTGATGACGCGACGGTACAGGTCGTTGAGGTCGCTCGTAGCGAAGCGGCCGCCGTCGAGCGGCACCAGCGGGCGCAGTTCCGGCGGCAGCACCGGTATGCACTCGAGGATCATCCACTCCGGCTTGTTGCCCGAGTTCTTGAAGGCCTCGATGACCTTGAGGCGCTTGGCGGTCTTCTTGCGCTTGGCCTCGGAGGTTGCCTCCTGCATCTCGATACGAAGCTGCTCGGAGAGCTGGTCCAGGTCCATCGAGGTGAGGCAGGTGCGGATTGCCGCCGCGCCCATGCCGGCCTCGAAGCCGTAGTTGTACTCCTCGAGGGCCTTCTGGTACTGGTCCTCGGAGAGCACGGTGCCGAACGGCATGCCGGTTTCCTTCGGGTCGGTCACCACGTAGGCCTCGAAGTAGAGTACCTTCTCGAGGTCCTTCAGGGTGATGTCCATCAGGTTGCCGATACGGGACGGCAGGGACTTGAGGAACCAGATGTGCGCCACCGGGGTGGCCAGGTCGATGTGACCCAGGCGCTCGCGGCGCACCTTGGACGGGATGACCTCGACGCCGCACTTCTCGCAGACGATACCGCGGTGCTTCATGCGCTTGTACTTGCCGCAGTTGCACTCGTAGTCCTTGGTCGGTCCGAAGATCTTGGCGCAGAAGAGGCCATCGCGCTCCGGCTTGAAGGTGCGGTAGTTGATGGTTTCCGGCTTCTTCACTTCCCCGAAGGAGCGCTCGCGGATCTTGTCCGGCGAGGAGATCGAGATCTTGATGGACGAGAAGTGGAGCGGATCTTTCGGCTTATCGAAAAAATTGAAAATATCTTCCAAAGTATTTTCCTCCTTAGCGGTAGGAGTTACGTTATCGGTGTTAAGCGGCGCATCGGGCAGTCGGACTCTGACCGGCCGGACTAGTCAGACTAGTCGGACCGGTCAGAAAAAACAATGTCCTAGTCCTCGTCGCCTTCCAGGAGCTCCACGTCGAGACCAAGGGACTGCAGTTCCTTGATGAGGACGTTGAACGACTCGGGCAGGCCCGGCTCCAGGGTGTGCTTCCCTTTGACGATGGCCTCGTACATCCTGGTGCGCCCGGCCACGTCGTCGGACTTGACGGTAAGGAACTCCTGCAGCGCGTACGCGGCGCCGTAGGCCTCCATCGCCCAGACCTCCATCTCCCCGAGTCGCTGGCCACCGAACTGCGCCTTGCCGCCCAGCGGCTGCTGGGTGACCAGGGAGTAGGGACCGATGCTCCTGGCGTGGATCTTGTCGTCGACCAGGTGGTGCAGCTTCAGGAAGTACATGATCCCGACGGTTACCTGGTGCATGAACTTGTCGCCGCTCTTGCCGTCGTACAGGGTGACCTGGCCGGTGGTGCTGAAGCCCGCGTGGGTCAGCATGGACTGGATCGACTCCTCGCTCGCCCCCTCGAAGACCGGCGACGACATCGGGATGCCGCGCTTGAGGCGCCGTGCTACGTTGAGAAGCTCCTCCCCCTCCAGGGTGTCGAGGAAGCGGTCCATTTCCGGGTTGTCGTACGCGCCCTTCAGGAACCTCTTGATCTCGTCGTGTGGGGCGTTCTTCTCGAGGAACTCTTCGATCTTCCAGCCAAGCCCCTTGGCGCCCCAGCCGAGGTGCATCTCAAGGATCTGCCCCACGTTCATACGGGAAGGTACGCCAAGCGGGTTGAGCACGATCTCAACCGGACGACCGTCTTCCATGTACGGCATATCCTCTTCCGGGAGGATCCTGGAAACGACGCCCTTGTTACCGTGACGGCCTGCCATCTTATCGCCCACCTGGAGCTTACGCTTGATGGCGATGTAGACCTTGACCATCTTGATGACGCCCGGCGGCAGGTCGTCGCCGCGACGCAGCTTCTGCACCTTGTCGTCGAAGACGTACTTGATGATGTCGATCTGCTGGTTCAGCGTGGACAGGGTCTGGGCCACTTTCTCGTCGATGGTATCATCATCGGCGATGGAGATCTCGTCCCAGCGGTCCATGGAGAACGACTTCAGCATCTCCTCGGTGATGGCTGCCCCTTTCGGGATCAGCACCTTGCCGTCGGTACCCTCTATCTTCACGGCGGCGGTCTTGCCCACCAGGAGTTTTTTCAGCTTGCCGATGGCCGAGTCGCGGATGATGCGGATCTCGTCCTGCTCGTCTTTGCGCAGGCGCTGCTCTTCGGCTTTCTCGATGATCTCGGTACGGGCGTCCTTGTCGGCACCCTTCCTGGAGAAGATCTTGGCGCCGATGACGGTGCCCTCGACCCCCGGCGGAACGCGAAGCGAAGTGTCGCGCACGTCGCCGGCCTTCTCGCCGAAGATAGCCCTGAGGAGCTTCTCTTCCGGAGAGAGCTGGGTCTCGCCTTTCGGGGTGATCTTACCGACCAGGATGTCGCCCGGACGAACCTCGGCGCCGATCCTGATGATGCCCGACTCGTCGAGGTCCTTGAGGGTCTCCTCGCCGAGGTTCGGGATGTCGGAGGTGATCTCTTCCTTGCCGAGCTTGGTGTCGCGGGCCACGGCCTCGAACTCCTCGATGTGGATCGAGGTGTAGCGGTCGTCTTTTACCAGGCGCTCCGAGATGAGGATGGAGTCCTCGTAGTTGTAGCCGCCCCACGGCATGAACGCGATCAGCACGTTCTGGCCCAGAGCCAGCTCGCCCATGTCGGTGGAGGGGCCGTCAGCAATGATGTCGCCGGCCTTGACATGGTCGCCCACCTTCACCACCGGCCTCTGGTTGATGCAGGTGTTCTGGTTGGAACGGGCGAACTTGATCAGGTTGTAGATGTCGACACCGGTGCCGGTGGCGTCGTACTGGTCCTCGTCGATCTTCACGACGATCCTGGAGGCGTCGACGCTCTCGACCACGCCGTTGTGGCGGGCGACCGCGGAAACCCCGGAATCGCGGGCCACGACGCGCTCCATGCCGGTGCCGACCAGCGGGGAGTCTGCGCGCAGCAGAGGTACCGCCTGGCGCTGCATGTTGGAACCCATGAGTGCGCGGTTCGCGTCGTCGTTCTCGAGGAACGGGATCAGCGAGGCCGCGACCGAGACCAGCTGCATCGGGGCGACGTCCATGAGTTCCAGCTCGTCGCGGCCGACCAGCACGAACTCGCCGGACTTCCTGGCGGAGATGTAATCGGCCATGAAGCGGCCGGTCTCATCCATCTCGGCGTTGGCCTGCGCGATGGCGTGGCCTTCCTCCTCGAGCGCGGAGAAGAAGCGGACCTCGTCGGTCACCTTCCCTTCCTTGACCACGCGGTACGGCGTCTCGACGAAGCCGTGCTCGTTGATGCGCGCGTAGGTGGAGAGCGACGCGATCAGACCGATGTTCGGCCCCTCAGGGGTCTCGATCGGGCAGACGCGGCCGTAGTGGGTCGGGTGTACGTCGCGGACCTCGAAGCCGGCGCGCTCGCGGGTAAGACCGCCCGGTCCAAGAGCCGAGAGACGGCGCTTGTGGGTGACCTCGGAGAGCGGGTTGGTCTGGTCCATGAACTGGGAGAGCTGCGAGGAACCGAAGAACTCCTTCACCACGGCCGAGACCGGCTTGGAGTTGATCAGGTCGTGCGGCATCAGGTTCTCGACTTCCTGCAGGCTCATGCGCTCCTTGATGGCGCGCTCCATCCTGACCAGGCCGATGCGGTACTGGTTCTCGAGAAGCTCACCCACGGCGCGCACGCGGCGGTTGCCCAGGTGGTCGATGTCGTCGATGTTCCCCTTGCCGTTTTTCAGCTCGATCAGGTAACGCACTACCTCGAGGATGTCCTCGCGGGTGAGCGTCATGCAGTCAAGCGGCACGTCCACGCCCAGCTTGTAGTTGAGCTTCAGGCGGCCGACGGCGGAGAGGTCGTAGCGCTCCGCGTTGAAGAACAGGTTCTCGAAGAGAACCAGCGCGCTCTTCAGGGTCGGCGGATCGCCCGGACGCAGACGGCGGTAGATCTCGATCAGCGCCTCGTCGGTGGAGCCGATCTTGTCGATCAGGATGGTGTCGCGGAAGCTGGAGGTGACGTGCAGGTTGTCGATGAAGAGAACCTGGAAGGAGGTGATCCCCTTCTGAGTCATCTCCTCGAGCTTCGCCTGGGTGATCTCCTCGTTGCACTCGACCACGATCTCGCCGGTGGCGGGATCGTAGATGTCGTGGGAAGCGACCTTGCCGACCACTTCCTCCTCGGAGATCGGGATCTCCTTGATGCCATGCTCCGCCATCTTGCGCAGGGCGGCCTTCGTGAACTTGCGGTTCGCCTTGAGGATGACCTCCTGGGTGCCCGGGTCCACGATGTCCGCGGTCGCCTTCTGGTTGGAGAGGAGCTCGGCATCCACGAGTTTGGTCATGGCGCCGTTCTCGCCGACCTTCACTTCCTCGGACTTGTAGAAGTAGTTGATCAGCGCGTCATTGGAGTAGCCAAGGGCCTTCAGAAGGACTGTGGCCGGCATCTTGCGACGCCTGTCTATGCGAACATAAAGGATGTCTTTATGGTCAAATTCAAAGTCAAGCCACGAACCGCGGTACGGGATCACGCGGGCCGAGTAGAGCACCTTGCCACTGGAGTGGGTCTTGCCCTTGTCGTGGTCGTAGAACACGCCCGGGGAGCGGTGCAGCTGGCTCACGATAACGCGCTCGGTGCCGTTTATGATAAAGGTCCCGTTGTCGGTCATCAGCGGGATTTCGCCGAAATAAACCTCCTGCTCCTTGATGTCGCGGATCGATCTGGTACCGGGGTCCTTCGCCACATCCCACACTACCAGCCGGACCTTCACCTTCATTGGCGCGGCAAAGGTCATCCCCCTCTGGTGGCACTCCTCCACGTCGTACTTCGGCGCGCCCAGCGAATACGAAACGTACTCAAGCGAAGCGGTGTCGCTGAAGTCCCTGATCGGGAACACGCTTCTGAACACGGCTTCCAGGCCGGAGTTCTTGCGTGCGTCTACGGGAGTGTCGAGCTGGAGGAATCTCTTGTAGGAATTTTTCTGGATGTCGATGAGGTTCGGTATGTCGATGATCTTGTGGATCTTGGCGAAGTTCTTGCGCAACAGGGGGTTATTCGCGATTGAATAAGCCATATCTTCTCCTTGTGGTGAACGCCTTGGAAGACCTCCACCCCCTTGAATTTCCTGCTGTTCTGGTCGGACGTGGCTGCGGGGTGAAGCGGCCTCAAACTAAAATAGAACAGCCAAGGCCGCAAAAAGCGACCTTGGCTTTGGTAAAGATCGGTGCAGAACAGCTTACTTAACTTCCACTTCTGCGCCTGCCTCGACCAGCTGCTTCTGTGCGTCGGCAGCTTCTTCTTTGGAGATGCCAGTCTTGACCGGCTGCGGAGCGCCGTCGACCAGGTCCTTGGCTTCTTTGAGGCCCAGGGAGGTCAGGCCGCGGACGACCTTGATGACGCCGATCTTGTTGGCGCCAGCGGACTTCAGGATGACGTCGAACTCGGTCTTCTCTTCAGCAGCTTCAGCCGGGCCAGCAGCCGGGCCAGCAGCAGCCACAGCAACCGGAGCTGCTGCGGAAACGCCGAACTTCTCTTCGAGCTCTTTCACGAGGCCGGCAAGTTCGAGGACGGACATGTTTTCGATGAAGCTGATTACTTCTTCTTTGGTGATAGCCATTTCTTATTCCTCCAGAGAATATTGTTAGATGTTTAAAGCGAAAATTGTCGGCGACTACGACTAGGCAGCCTTCTGGATCCTGATCTGTTCCAGCGCGCGTACGAAACCGCCCGGGACAGCCGCGAGAACGCGTACGAAGTTGCTTGCCGGTGCCTGCATGCTGCCCAGCATCTTGGCGATAAGCACTTCGCGGCTCGGCAGGTCTGCCAGAGCCTGGATCTCAGCCACGTTGATGGTCTTGCCGGTGAGCACGCCAGCTTTCAAGGTAAACGGGTTGGTGTTTTCCTTGTTGAAGCGGGACAGCACCTTGGCCGCCGCGACGGGATCGTCGTAGCAAAGGGCGATGGCGGTGGGGCCTGCGTAGTACTGCGACAGACCTTCCTTGTCGGTCCCTTTGGAAGCGATCTCAAGCAGGGTGTTCTTGACGACCTTGTACTCCGCGTTGGCTTTCCTGAGCTCGTTTCTGAGCTCGGTCGCCTGGCCGACGTTCATCCCGCGGAAATCCGCGAGAAATACCGCCTGGGCCTTGAGGAGCTTGTCGTGCATTTCGGCAACAAGTTCTTGCTTGTTTTCCTTATTCAAGCGCCTTCCTCCTTTCTTTTGGTATACGGGTACGGAACCCCGCCAAAGTCAGGAAGTTGCGGAACATGCATTTTCGCGCAACATCTGCAAGTCTCGGTTGGCCGCCCGGAGGCGTTTAAGCGCCGACGATGCTACTGGCACACCCACTGTCTTTGACTTTGGCTTTACTGCTTTTTGCTGCTCTTTATTTCAAGATCGCGCTGATGTCAGCGAGATCGATGGTGACGCCCGGGCCCATGGTGGAGGACACGGCAACCTTCTTCATGTAGGTGCCCTTTGCTGCAGCCGGCTTCGCCTTCTGGAGGGCTTCCACCAGGGCGACCACGTTCTGCCTCAGGGTCTCGGCGCTGAAGGAGACCTTGCCGACCGGCGCGTGCACGATGCCGGCCTTCTCGACACGGAACTCGACCTTGCCGGACTTGGACTCCTTGATGGCGCGGGCCAGGTCGAAGGTCACGGTGCCGACTTTCGGGTTCGGCATCAGGCCGCGGGGCCCGAGGAGCTTACCGATCTTACCGACCACGCCCATCATGTCCGGTGTGGCGATGGCGGTGTCGAACTCGAACCACCCTTCCTGGATCTTGGCGACCAGGTCGTCGGCACCGACGAAATCGGCACCGGCCTCGCGGGCCTCCTTCTCCTTCTCGCCCTTGGCGAAGACCAGGACGCGCACGTCCTTGCCCAGGCCGTTCGGGAGCACGACGGCGCCGCGGACCATCTGGTCGGCGTGACGCGGGTCGACGCCCAGCTTCACCACCAGGTCGACAGTCTCGTCGAACTTCGCATAAGCCGCGCCCTTGACGAGCTCAAGGCCGTCGGTCAGGGGATAGGTTTTGGTCCTGTCGACCTTGGCGCGAGCCTCTTTAAGCTTCTTTGACATAGACATTTCTGATAACCCTCTCTTTAACTTAAGCTATTTCAACGCCCATGCTGCGCGCGGTACCTTCGATGGTCTTCATGGCAGCCTCAAGGCTCGCGGCATTGAGGTCGGGCATCTTCTTCGTTGCGATCTCGCGCACCTGCTCCTTGGTCAGCTTGCCAACCTTGGTCTTGTTGGGGGTAGCGGAACCGCTCTGCAGACCGAGAGCTTTCTTGATGAGAACCGGAGCCGGCGGAGTCTTGGTGATGAAGGTGAAGGACCTGTCGGCGTAGACAGTGATCACGACCGGGGTGATGGTCCCTTCGTCCGCCTGGGTCTTCGCGTTGAAGGCCTTGCAGAACTCCATGATGTTGACGCCGTGCTGACCGAGTGCGGGACCGATCGGAGGAGACGGGTTTGCCTTCCCTGCGGGTACCTGCAGCTTTATGTAACCGGTGATCTTTTTCGCCATTTTCCTACTCCTTTTTCATTCCTTCGAACTGCCTGAAGCTTCTATCGGTAACAGGAGGTTGTCCCTACTGCTTTTCTACCTGCATGAATTCGAGCTCGACCGGGGTCGCGCGCCCGAAGATGCTTACCATGACCTTGAGTTTCCCCTTGTCCGGCTTGACGTCCTCGACCACACCCGAGAAGTTGAGGAAGGGACCGTCGATGACCCTGACCGTCTCGCCCACTTCGAAGAGGACCTTGGGACGGGGCTTTTCGGCACCCTCTTCCATCCTCTTGGTGATCTTGTTGACTTCGTCGTCCGGGATCGGGAAGGGATTATTGCCACCGACGAACCCGGTCACTTTCGCGGTCTCCTTGACCACGTGCCAGGTGTCGTCGTTCAGTTCCATGTTCACCAGGATGTATCCGGGGAAGAACTTCCTGGAAGAAGTCTTCTTCTCCCCCTTCTTAAGTTCGACGACGGTTTCGCACGGGATCAGGATCTCGCCGAAGAACTCCTCCATCTCGAGATTCTTGATGCGCTCTGCAAGCGAGAGCCGCACCTTGTTCTCAAAGCCGGAGTAGGTATGTACGCCGTACCATTTGTGTGCCATTTGATGAGTCCTCTAGCGGATAATCGACTTGATGAGCTTAGTAAGGACCACGTCGCAGACGCCAAGGTAAAGTGAGATGATCACGATGATGACGACAACTACCTGAGCAGTAGAGAAGGTCTCTTTGCGAGTCGGCCAAGTCACCTTGGCGAGCTCCGCCTGTACATCCTCAAAAAAAGTCTTGGCTTTCGCGAGCACTTGTCACTCCTCACTTCGTGAAGATAAAAAAAAATGGCAGGCCAGGAGGGATTCGAACCCCCAACACCCGGTTTTGGAGACCGGTGCTCTAGCCGTTAGAGCTACTGGCCTGCGGCGGGGGTTCCCGGACAGTTCCGGGAACCCCAAATCGAACTATTTGGTTTCCTTGTGCGGCGTGTGCTTCTGGCAGAAGCGGCAGTACTTGTTGAACTCCAGCTTCTGGGGCGTATTCTTCTTGTTCTTCGTGGTGGTATAGTTACGCTGTTTGCACTCGGTGCACCCAAGGGTGATGATGTCTCTAGGCATTTTCTTTCGTCCTTTTCAAACTATTTTCGCGTCCCGATCCTTCCGGAACTCAAAGAAACCGTCAGTCTTACTCGATGATGGAGGCAACGACGCCTGCACCGACGGTACGGCCGCCTTCGCGGATAGCGAAGCGCAGACCTTCGTCCATTGCGATCGGGGTGATCAGGTTGACGGTTACCGAGACGTTGTCGCCCGGCATAACCATCTCGACACCGGCCTCGAGGTCAACCACGCCGGTAACATCGGTGGTCCTGAAGTAGAACTGCGGACGGTAGCCGTTGAAGAACGGGGTGTGACGGCCGCCCTCTTCCTTGGACAGGATGTAGGCTTCTGCCTTGAACTTGGTGTGCGGGGTGATGGAGCCCGGCTTGGCGAGAACCTGGCCACGCTCGATCTCCTCACGCTTCACACCGCGCAGCAGGGCGCCGATGTTGTCGCCAGCGCGACCCTCGTCGAGGAGCTTACGGAACATCTCGACGCCGGTGACGGTGGTCTTGGTGGTTGCCTTGATGCCGACGATCTCGACCTCTTCGCCGACCTTGACGATGCCGCGCTCGACACGACCGGTGGCGACGGTACCGCGACCGGAGATGGAGAACACGTCCTCGACCGGCATGAGGAACGGCTTGTCGATGGCACGCTGCGGCTCCGGGATGTAGGCGTCGACGGCGTCCATCAGTTTCATGATGGCCTGCTCGCCCAGCTCGCCCTGGTCACCCTCGAGGCCTTTCAGAGCGGAACCCTTGATGATCGGGATATCGTCGCCCGGGAAGTCGTAGGAGGAGAGGAGTTCGCGAACTTCCAGCTCGACCAGCTCGAGGAGCTCCTCGTCGTCCACCATGTCGGCCTTGTTCAGGAACACGACGATGTAGGGGACGCCGACCTGACGTGCGAGCAGGATGTGCTCGCGGGTCTGCGGCATCGGGCCGTCAGCTGCGGAAACAACCAGGATCGCGCCGTCCATCTGCGCAGCACCGGTGATCATGTTCTTGACGTAGTCGGCGTGGCCCGGGCAGTCGACATGAGCGTAGTGACGCTTGTCGGTCTCGTACTCGACGTGTGCGGTGGCGATGGTGATGCCGCGCTCACGCTCTTCCGGAGCGTTGTCGATCTGGTCGAACGCCTTGAACTCGGCCTGGCCTTTGCCGGCGAGCACCTTGGTGATAGCTGCGGTCAGGGTGGTCTTGCCGTGGTCGACGTGACCGATGGTCCCTATGTTCACATGCGGTTTAGTTCTTTCGAATTTAGCTTTAGCCATGAGGAATCCTCCCTGATGTATCTACTACAGCTGTTATGTGAATGCTTTTTTCTAGAAGGGGATGGAGCCCACAACCGGATTCGAACCGGTGACCTCTTCCTTACCAAGGAAGTGCTCTACCTACTGAGCTATGTGGGCATATTCTGTTTTTGGAGCGGGAAACGGGACTCGAACCCGCGACCCTCAGCTTGGAAGGCTGATGCTCTAGCCAACTGAGCTATTCCCGCCAATTCCCTGCTCTGAAGTTTTTTGACTCGACTTGCTCTCCACTCAACCAGTACCAGCGACCCTAAGGTCTCCTGATTTGAGCAGATGCTCGTCTCATCTGCAGTTTGTATGGTGGAGGGAGGAGGATTCGAACCTCCGAAGTCGATGACGACAGATTTACAGTCTGTTCCCTTTGGCCGCTCGGGAATCCCTCCAGACAGAAGTGAGGCTATTTACTTTTCAATCTGGAGCTGACGATGGGACTCGAACCCGCAACCTGCTGATTACAAGTCAGCTGCTCTACCAGTTGAGCTACGCCAGCTGATTCGCTACCATCCGCTACCCTTTTCGCTTCCCGCCTTGTGTTGCGAAGCGAATCCCTGTTCTAAAGCAAAAGAGTCTCACTGTCAACATCTTTTTTCTCGCGGTGCGAATTATTTTCCGCCGCATGTCGTATACAGCCGAAACCTTTTCCCCCTGCCAGCCACCGGGGCGGGCAAGAAGGCGAGACTATACCAGCACTTTTTCCCCGATGCAACCGCTTTCTTCAATGTTATCGTTGCCATCCATCTTTTATCCCCCCCGGTGGCGCACTCGGACACGACTCGATATCTCTTCAATCTGGGACCATCGGCCCCTTTGAGTGAGAAAGGTTCGGCCCAATCCAAAGAGGTGAACGCACCCCACGACAAGACGGGGAAACGAGGGTACAGTCAACCTCCTTTCCGGCGGATACAGTGACAGTTTCCCGCGACTGTCATGGCATGAAATCGCTTTTCCTGTGTCTGTACTCATAGATGAAGCACGGCTATAGTGGACACAGCTAAAACAAAGGGAGGACGCCATGGAGTGTTTGCTAGGAAAAGGGGAACTGTTGAACCTCGCCGGAGGGGCCTACGGCCTCACCTTGCGCTGCCTCACCGGGACCATCTGGCTCACGAAGGGGGACGGCAGGGATTACCTGGTGCGCCAAGGAAGCAGCTTCGAGCTCTCCAAAGGGGAACCGGCGCTGGCGGAGGCTCTCGAAACAGCGGAATTGCAGATGAGGTCAGCTGGCGTCGCGGAGCAGCGCGGCGCCGCGCTTGCTGCGGCCCCTGCCGGACCTTTCCTGCCGCGACCTCTCTAGGGGAAAGCTAGGGGTGAACCGGTGCGTGGGCCAGCTCGCCGACCACGGTATGCCACCCGCGCACTGTCCACTTCGCCACCAAACCGTTCAGGACGTACGGGTCGGCCTTGGCGAAAGCAGCCGGCACTTCGGGGGTGTCGGCCGTGAAGAGGAGGACCGCGCCGTCGGCCGGATCGGTGAGCGCACCACCAAGAATCAACTCTCCACGCTGCGCCGACTCCCAGGCCAGGGCCAGGTGTTCCGCGCGAAACTCGCCCCTGCGCTCCAGGTAATCCGGAGCGACTTCATACAGCAACAGATAATGCATGGCTACCTCCTGTTGTTCGGCCCGAACAATTCAACCGCGGCATCCTCCCGGCCACACTCCTTAAGCGCCGCCAGGCAGTTCTTCCTTTCCTCAGGCACGTGGTACAAAAGCAGCGACTTCTGCAGCCCCTTTTCCCGGTCCGTCCGCGCCACGTAGACCTTCTCCCCGGTAAAGGGATCCACACCCGTGTGATAGATGCAGGTAGAGAGCGTCCCCGGGGTAGGAGTGAAATCCTGCACCTGCTCCACCCGCATCCCCCACCGCTTCAGCATCAGGGCGAGATCCACCATGTCCGACAGCGTGCAGCCGGGATGCCCGGAGATGAAGTACGGCACGATGTACTGCCTCTTCCCCGCCTTGGCGCTCTCCTTCTGGAATGAATCCCGGAAACGGTCGAAGCAGTCGTGCCCCGGCTTGCGCATCACCGACGTGACGCGATCGGCAAGATGCTCCGGCGCTACCTTCAAGAGGCCGCTCACGTGGTGCGAGACCAACTCGCGCAGGTACCGGGGCTGACGCTCCATCAGGTCGTAGCGCACCCCCGACGAAACGGCGACGTGCTTCACGCCGGAGATGCGGCGGGCCTTGGCGAGGAGCCTGGAACTGCCGGCGTCGTCGGTGACGAGGTTCTTACATATCTTCGGGAACAGGCAGCTGTCGCGGCGGCACTTGGCGCCTGCCTCGGGGTTGCCGCAGGATAGGCCGAACATGTTGGCGGTCGGCCCGCCCAGGTCGCTCACGCTGCCGCGGAACCAGGGAAGAGCCGCCAACCGCTCCAACTCCTGCAACACGCTCTGCTCACTGCGGGACTGGATCGTCTTTCCCTGGTGATGAGTGATGGCGCAGAAGGCGCAGCCGCCGAAACAACCGCGGTGCGTGGTAATCGAGTTGCGGATCTGCTCGTAAGCCGGGATCGTTTCCTTGTAGCCCGGGTGCGGGGCTTTCACGAAGGGGAGCGCGTAGAGCGCGTCCAGCGCCTGCCCGGAAAGCGGTAACGCCGGAGGATTGCAGACCAGGTAACGCTGGGCGTGGCGCTGGACCACAGTCCTGGCGCAACCGGGGTTCTGTTCCCCCGACAGCAGGCGGAACGACCGGGCATAGGCGGCTTTGTCGGCGGCCACCTCCTCGTAGCTCGGAAGCTCCACCAAGTCGGGGCCCGTTTCCGGCGCGGCCGACGTGGGGTAGGCCGTGCCACGAATGTCGCGTATGGAGGAGAACGGCTCCCCCTTTTGCAGCCTCTGAACCAGCTCGAGAAGGGGGCTCTCGCCCATGCCGTAGATGAGCAGGTCGGCCTTGGCATCGATGAGCGCGGAGCGGCGCACCTTGTCTTCCCAGAAGTCGTAGTGGGCGAAGCGCCTGAGGCTCGCCTCGATGCCGCCGATCACCACCGGGACGTCACGGTAGGCTTCCTTGAGGCGGGAGGTGTAGATGATGGTCGCGCGGTTGGGGCGCGCACCGTGGCGGTTGCCGGGAGTGTACGCGTCGTCGCGGCGCAGTTTCCGCGCCGGCGTGTAGTGCGCAACCATCGAATCCATGGCGCCGGCGGCTACCGCGAAGAACATGCGCGGGCGCCCGAGCGCCATGAAAGGCTCTTTGCTGCGCCAGTCGGGCTGAGGGATGATGCCGACCCGGAGCCCCTTCGATTCCAGGAGCCGCGCGAGCAGCGGGATTCCGAAAGATGGATGATCCACGTAGGCGTCGCCGGAGACGAAGATGACGTCGAGTTCGTTCCAGCCGCGAGCCTTTGCTTCGGAGAGGGTGATGGGGAGGAACCGGGAAGGAGACTGCTTGGGTCGTGCCTGTTTCATATGAACCTTAAAACCGTCAGCCACGGAGAACTTCGGAGAGAATCTGAGAGAAGCAAAACTTATCTGTTTTTTATTTTCTCAGATGTCCTCAGATTTTCTCCGTGGCCAATGGTTTTGACTTTACGGGAAGATCCCCACGAAATCGAGGCCGAGGGTTTCGGGAAGCCCACACATGAGGTTCATGTTCTGAACCGCCTGCCCGGAGGCACCTTTCACCAGGTTGTCGATGGCGGAAACCACGATGATCCTGCCGGTACGGTCGTCCACCACAACGCCGATGTCGCAGAAGTTGGAACCCCTGACGTGCGCCGTGGAGGGGAGCACTCCCTCTGGAAGCACCCTGACGAACGGCTCGCCCTCATAGAAGGCCTGGTACAGGGTGATCAGTTCCGCCGCGCTCACCTTTCCGGTCGGGACACTGTAGATGGTGGACAGGATGCCGCGGTCCATCGGAACCAGGTGCGGAGTAAACGAGATCGTGAGCGGATTGCCGGCCAGAAGCGAGAGTTCCTGCTCGATCTCGGGGATGTGGCGATGCACGCCCCCCACGCCGTAAGCCTTGAACCCCTCGTTCACCTCGCAGAAGAGGTTATCCACCTTGGCGCTACGCCCGGCGCCGGAGGTCCCGGACTTCGCATCGACGATGATGCTCTTCGGGTCGATCACCTTCCCCTTCAACAGCGGGGCCAGACCGAGGATGACGCTGGTGGGGTAGCAGCCGGGATTGGCGACCAGGCTCGCCTCGCGGATCTTGTCGCGGCGCAGCTCGGGAAGACCGTAGACCGCCTGGGACAGCAGCTCCGGGGTCAGGTGCTTTTCGTACCACCTTCCGTACACGTCCGCATCGTGCAGCCGGTAGTCGGCGGAGAGATCGACCACGTCCTTGCCCATCTTCAGGAACGTCGGCACCACCGCCATGGCCGCCTTGTGCGGCAGCGCGGTGAAGACCATGTCCACCTGCCCGGCGATCCCGACCGGCTCCAGATTCTCCAGGACGAGATCACACCTGCCGCGCAGGGTGGGGAACACGTCGCTCACCGGGCGCCCGGCGCTCTGCTCGGAGGTGACGCAGGTGACGGCGACCTCGGGGTGGGCATGCAGGATACGGATAAGTTCGACGCCGGTATAGCCGCTGGCACCGACGATGGCAACCTTGATCATGAAGGTCCTCCTCTACTTACATCTGAAAGAATAGGAGCTTGATGTTAGCACAGCTCCTACGGACTTGACACCCTAAACCTCAAAACCGGTAGCCGCGGAGAACGTCGGAGGAAATCTGAGAGAAGCAAAACCTTTTTGTTTTTGGTTTTCTCAGATGTCCTCAGATTTTCTCCGTGGCCAACGGTTTTAGTTTAAGGGTTTTTGAAACAGCAAAAGGAGGAACCCTGACGGATTCCCCCTTTGCAATACAGACAGCAATCGTCCCCGGCAGCGGATTAACGCTTGGAGAACTGGAAGCTGGCGCGTGCCGCCTTCTTGCCGTACTTCTTTCTTTCCTTGATGCGCGAGTCGCGGGTGATGAACCCGGCTTTCTTCAGGGTACCGCGCAGGTCGGCATCGGCCTCGATGAGGGCCTTGGTGATGCCATGCTTGATGGCGCCGGCCTGGCCGGAGTCGCCACCGCCCTTGACGGTGCAGAAGATGTCGAACTTGCCGACATTCTCGGTCAACTCGAGGGGCTGCATGACCACCATCTTGGAGGTCTCGCGGCCGAAGTAGCTGTCAAGAGTCTTGGTATTTACAATGATCTCGCCGTTGCCCGGCTTGATCCAAACCCTGGCGATGGACGACTTCCTTTTCCCAGTTGCGTAAAAGCTGACTGCCATTTTCTATCTCCTGATGAACGAATTAAATGTTCAGATTCTTCGGATTCTGAGCCGCGTGCGGGTGAGCACCGCCGCTGTAGATCTTCAGCTTCTTCAGCATGTGGCGGGCAAGCTTGTTTTTGGGCAGCATGCCTTTGACAGCTTTCTTGATCAGCTCTTCCGGCTTCTTGTCGATGAGCTTGGCGGCGGTGATCTCTTTCAGCCCGCCCGGGAACGAAGAGTGGCTGTAGTAGGTCTTGTTAGCAAACTTATTGCCGGTCAGGGCAATCTTCTCCGCGTTCACGACAATGACGAAGTCGCCGGTGTCAACGCTCGGGGTGAAGGTCGGCTTGTTCTTGCCGCGCAGCACGTTGGCGATTTCAGTCGCGACACGGCCGAGCACCTTGCTATCCACATCAACCAGGTACCAATCCCTGGTAACTTCTTCTTTTTTGGCAACTTGCGTCTTCATTGAAACCTCACAGCTATCTGGAATTAGCACATTAACTTACAGAAGATTGAGAATTTAATCGATTAGTCCGTCCATGTCAAGACAAAAAACCGGGGAGAGAATTAACGCTCTATTAAAGTGGCATCATTCCCCGCTCTGCCCCGGGTAGAAAACCTGCATAAGGCAGAGCCCCTGGGGCGGGACTGTCATTCCGGCGTTCTGCCTGTCGCCCCCCTTGAGCAGGCGCGCTACGTCGGCCAAGCTCATCCTGCCCTGCCCCACTTCGATGAGCGTCCCGGTGATGATGCGCACCATGTTCTTCAGGAAACCGCTGCCGTTGATGTCCAGGTGCAGCAGGCGCCCCTCCTGCACCAGTTCCATGCTGTAGATGCGGCGCACCGTGGTCTTGGCGGCGCAGTTGGCGCCACGGAAAGCGGCGAAGTTGTGCTCGCCGACAAAGAGCCTGCATGCCTCGCGCATCGCCTCGACATCGAGCTTCCCCTTGAGGCGCCAGGCGGTGTGGCGCACCAGCGGCGAGCGGAGGTCATCGAGCAGCATGGTGTAGCGGTAGTGCTTGCCCTGCGCGTCGAAGCGCGGGTGGAAGTCGAGCGGCACCTCGGCCGCGTCGCGCACTGCGATGTCGCTGGGAAGCAGCGTGTTCAGCCCCTCGCGGAAGGCGCGCAGCGGCATGGTGCGCTCGGTCTTGAAGCAGGCCACCATGCCGCGGGCGTGCACCCCGGCGTCGGTGCGGCCGGAGGCGTGCAGGGTGGTATGCTCCCCGAGCATCCTGGCCAGCGCCTTTTCCATGACCTCCTGGACGGTGAGCCCGTTGGGCTGCACCTGCCAGCCGGCGTAGGCGGTGCCGTCGTACTCTATGATCAGCTTGATGTTGCGCATATACCTTTCGAGTGGCCCCGTCGATTCCCCCCTCGCCCACCGGGAGAGGGGCTGGGGGTGAGGGTGTCGCCACGAACCGACCAAACGCCTGGTGCAGCGCCCTCACCCCGACCCTCACCCGGAGGGAGAGGGAGGATGGACCCTACTTCAAATATTTCTCCACCAGTATCTCGGCGATCTGCACGGCGTTGGTTGCGGCGCCCTTTCTCAGGTTGTCCGCGACGACCCAGAGGTTCAGACCGTTCTTGACGGTGGCGTCCTCGCGGATGCGCCCCACCAGGGTCAGGTCCTCGCCCGCCACGTCCATCGGCATGGGATATTCGCCGTTAGCCGGGTTGTCCACCAGCTCCACGCCCGGCGCGTCCTCCAGGAGTTCACGCGCCTTGGCCACGGTGATCTTCTTCTCGGTCTCGATATTGACGGACTCGGAGTGGCCGTAGAAGACGGGAACACGGACGCAGGTCGCAGTGGTGGCGATGTCGGCCTCCATGATCTTCCTGGTCTCGTTAACCATCTTCATCTCTTCCTTGGTGTAACCGTTGTCGCAGAAGGAATCGATCTGCGGCAGGCAGTTGAAGGCGATGCGGTGCGGATAGACCTCGTTCTTGGGCGGACGGCAGTTCAAAAGCTCGCCGGTCTGGATGCGCAGCTCGTCAATCGCCTTGTTCCCCGTTCCGGAGACGGCCTGGTAGGTGGAGACCACGATCCTCTTGATGGTGCCGAAGTCATGCAGGGGCTTAAGGGCCACCACCATCTGAATGGTGGAGCAGTTCGGGTTGGCGATGATCCCCTTCTTCCTGTAGCCGGCGATGGCGTGCGGGTTAACCTCGGGAACCACCAGCGGCACGTCCGGGTCCATGCGCCAGGCGCTGGAGTTGTCGATGCAGACGGCTCCCGCCTTGGCGGCGGAAGGACAGAATTCCTCGGAACGCGCCCCGCCCGCCGAGAAGAGCGCGATGTCGATCCCCTCGAAGGAATCGTGCTTCAGCTCCTCCACCGGCACCGGCTTGCCGTTGAACTCCAGCACCTGCCCGGCGCTCCTCGCACTGGCCAGGAATTTTATGTTCCCCACCGGGAAGTTCCGTTCTTCCAGGCACTCGATCATCTGTGTGCCGACGGCGCCGGTCGCGCCCACCACTGCCACATTCCACGTTTTCTTCATACTCGTTACATCTCCTCAAGACAAAAACGGGAGCGCGCCACCAGTTATAGCCGGGCGACGCGCTCCGCAACTTGCTGCTCTACCTTTTACCAACACCGGTGAAAACGCCCCCTCCCCCAAGGGGCGGGGGGACGGAAGCCTAACGCTCCTTCAAAATCTGCAGCATGCGGCGCAGCGGCTCGGCGGCGCCCCACAGGAGCTGATCGCCGCAGGTGAAGGCGGAGAGGTACTGCGGCCCCATCTTCATCTTGCGAACGCGGCCGACCGGGACGGTCAGCGACCCGGAAACGGCTGCCGGGGTGAGCCCCGCCAGGGAGTCGGCCTTGTTGTTCGGGATGAACTTCACCCACTGGTTGTCGTTTTTGATCATGTCCTCGATCTCGGCGATCGGGATGTCCTTGGTGAGCTTCATGGTGATCGCCTGGCTGTGGCAGCGCATCGCCCCCACGCGGACGCAGATGCCGTCCACCGGGATCGGGTTCACCGCGCCGAGGATCTTGTTGGTCTCGGCGTACCCTTTCCACTCCTCGCGGCTCTGGCCGTCCTCGACCTCGCGGTCGATCCAGGGAAGGACGCTGCCGGCCAGCGGGAAGCCGAACTCCTTGGTCGGCATCTCGGCGCTTCTCAGGGTGGCGGTGACCTTCTTGTCGATCTCGAGGATCGCGGAGCCCGGGGTGGCGAGTTGCGCGGCCACGGAGCCGTGCAAGACGCCCATCTGGGAGAGAAGCTCACGCATGTTGGGAGCCCCGGCGCCGGAGGCCGCCTGATAGGTCATGGAGGAGAGCCACTCAACCACGCCGGCCTTGAAGAGCCCGCCCAGCCCCATGAGCATGAGGCTCACGGTGCAGTTGCCGCCGATGTAGTCCTTGATCCCCTTGGAGAGGGCCGCGTCGATGACGTTGCGGTTGATCGGGTCGAGGATGATGACCGCGTCGTCTTCCATGCGCAGGGTGCTCGCCGCGTCGATCCAGTAGCCGTTCCAGCCGGCCTTCTTCAGTTCCGGGCGGATGGCCTTGGTGTAATCGCCCCCCTGGCAGGTGATGATCACGTCCAGCTTCTTCAGTTCGTTGATGTCCGACGCATCCTTCAGCGTCCCCGCGTTCAGCGGAGCGGGCTGCCCCACCTGCGAAGTGGTGAAGAATACCGGCTCAACACCTGCGAAATCGTTCTCTTCCTGCATGCGCTGCATGAGAACCGAGCCAACCATGCCACGCCAACCGACCATTCCGACTTTCATAGGCGACCTTCCTTTCTAATTTATTAGGTGTGAATGTGCGGCGGGGTCTCCCCCGCCTCAATCGTGTCGTTCTTACAGGTTGGCGATGATGGCGTCGCCGATCTCTTTCGTGTTGACCAGCTTCTCGCCGGCCTTCTCCTGGTAGATGTCGCGGGTGCGGTAGCCCTGGTCAAGGACCTTGGCGACGGCGTTGTCGATGGCGTCGGCCGCCTCGACCATGCCGAAGGAGTAGCGCAGCATCATGCCGGCGGAAAGGATCTGGGCGATCGGGTTGGCGATCCCCTGACCTGCAATGTCCGGGGCGCTGCCGCCGGAGGGCTCGTACATGCCGAAGGTTCCCTCGGCCAGCGACGCGGACGGGAGCATCCCCAGGGAGCCGGTCAGCATGGCCGCCTCGTCGGAGAGGATGTCGCCGAACATGTTCTCGCACAGGATCACGTCGAACTGCTTGGGCCACCTTACCAGCTGCATCGCGGCGTTGTCCACATACATGTGGGAAAGCTCGACGTCCGGGTACTCCTTGGCGATGTTGATCACGATCTCACGCCAGAGCACGGAGGTGGAGAGGACGTTGGCCTTGTCGATGGAGCAGACCTTCTTGCCGCGTTTTTGTGCCGCCTGGAACGCGACGTGCGCGATGCGCTCGATCTCCGGCACGCTGTAGCGCATGGTGTCCACGCCGACGCGGTCGCGGCCCGCCCCGTCGATCCCCTTGGGCTGCGAGAAGTAGATACCGCCGGTCAGCTCGCGGATCACCAGGATGTCGAAACCTCCCGCGATGACCTCTTCCTTCAGGGAGGAGGCGCTGGTCAGCGACGGGAAGATGATGGCGGGACGGAGGTTGGCGTACAGGCCGAAGATCTTGCGAAGCGGCAGCAGGGCGCCACGCTCGGGCTGCTCATCCGGGGGAAGGGTTTCCCACTTGGGACCGCCCACCGAGCCGAACAGGATGGCGTCAGCAGCCTTGCATATATTTACTGTAGTCTCCGGGAGGGCACGCCCTTCCAGGTCGATCCCCGCGCCGCCGACATTGGCGTGGGTACGCTCGAATTTCACTTCATGGCGTTTCTCGATCGCGTCCAGCACCTTCAGCGCTTCCGCCATAACCTCCGGGCCGATGCCGTCACCCGGCAGCACCGCCACTTTAAAAAGCTGTCCCATTGCACAACCTCCGATATGTATTAAATTAGCGATTCTATTTGCGGGACAGTAATATTGTCAACATAAAAAAGGCCGTCAAACATACGTTTAGCGGGCCAAACCATGACTATGAGTTAATGCTTTGGCGACTGGTTCAGTCATGACTGGCAAAGAGCGCCACCAATGTCGCTTTATTAGAGAAAAATAAAACTTTCAGTTTATCTTCATGAGGTGTTGTGGTACATTCCTCGTCAAGCTCAAAGCTGGTCCCGCTCCAGTTCCCTCCTCGCGGACACTCCCCTGCGAAGAGGCGCTAACGAGAAGCAGAGACTGGACAAGTTCATTAGAGTAGGTATCATTGCCGCATCTACCAAGCCGTACCCCCTCGATGGAGCCATGAACACCATGACCGTCCCCCCAGAGGGAACATTATATTTTCAGGAGATGAAATGCTATCCATCGCACGCCTGGGACAGCTTGCCGCTGCCCTCTCCCTGCTCACCATGACCGCCTGTTCGACGCCCGCAGCCGGCAGACACGTGCTCGGCGACCCTGAGAACCCGTACCCCCTGCAGAAGGCGCCGGAGATCGGCGACATCGTCCACCTCCCCACCGGGAGCCTGGTAACGCCGCAGCAGATGTTCGACGTCGTCACCGATGCCCGCGTGGTCTACGTCGGCGAGACCCACGACAACCCGGCAGCCCACCGCCTTGAGCTCGACACCCTGAAGGCGATAGAGCAGCGCTACCCCGGCAAGGCGGCCCTCGGGATGGAGATGTTCGTCAAGTCGCAGCAGCCGGTCCTGGACCGCTGGATCGCGGGGGAACTGGACGAGAAGGCGTTTCTTAAGGCGTCGCGCTGGTACGACAACTGGAAGATGGACTTCGCCTACTACCGGGACCTGCTCCTCTACGCCAAGGAGAAGCACATCCCGGTGATCGCGCTCAACGCCGAGAAGGAGCTGGTGCAGGCTGTGCGCACCAAGCCGCTCGAGGAACTCACCGCCGAGCAGAAGGCGCAGCTGCCGCAGATGGACCTCACCGACCCCTACCAGCGCGCCCAGACCGAAAGCATCTTCTCAGGGCACAACAGCCACGGCAAGATGGCCATCGACGGCTTCATCAGGGCCCAGACGCTGTGGGACGAAACCATGGCGGAATCCGCCGTACGCTACCTGACCAGCCCCGAAGGGAAGGAGCGCCATCTCGTGGTAGTCGCCGGCGGCAATCACATAAGCTACGGCTTCGGCATCCCGCGCCGCGTCTTCCGCCGTCTCCCCACGTCCTACGCCACCATCGGCGGTCGCGAGCTCACGGTGCAGCGCGCCGAAAAGCCGGTGATGATGGACGTGACGCTTCCGGACTTCCCGAGCGTCCCCTTCGATTTCCTGGTGAACTACGCCTACGAGGGGCTCCCCAAGCAGGGGGTACTGCTCGGCGTCATGTTCGAGCCCGACCCGAAGGGGCGAGGCCTGGTGGTAAACACGGTGGTCCCCGAGTCCAACGCCGCCCGGGCCGGGGTGCAGAAGGGGGACCTGCTGCTCTCACTGGACAAAGAACAGTTGAAAGAGAGCCTCGACCTGGTCTACGCGGTGAAGCAGAAGCATGTGGGGGACAAGTCCACGCTGAAGCTGGAGAGAAAGGGAGAGATTCTGGATCTCGAAGTGCTATTCAAGATAGGAGAGGCGCCTAAACACGGCAAGCCCTGACACCGGCCGGGCAGCGAACCCGACCGCCACACCGGAGGAAAAACACCGCATGTACGCAATGAGTAATGTAGGAAACACCATCGCCATGGTGCTTGCCGGCGGCAAGGGGGAGCGCCTCAGCCCCCTCACCATCAGAAGGGCCAAGCCGAGCGTCATGTTCGGCGGCAAATACAAGATCATCGACTTCGTCTTGAGCAACCTGTTCAACTCCGGGATCAAGAAGGTCTACATCCTGACCCAGTACCGCGCGTACTCCCTCAACAAGCACATCAGGGAGTCCTGGGGCAAATGGACCGGGCTGGGGGAGTTCTTCGTCGCCATCTCGCCCGAAACCAGCTCGGAGAACGAGGAGTGGTTCAAGGGAACGGCCGACGCCATCCTGCAGTACCTGCGTTTCGTCGAGTCCTCGGACGCGGACTACGTGGCCATCTTCGGCGGAGACCACATCTACAAGATGGACGTGAGCCAGATGATCGACTACCACCGCAGAAACCGGGCCGATTTGACCGTCGCCGCCCTCGAAGTACCGGTCCAGGATGCCAGCCGCTTCGGGGTCTTCTCGGTGGACGACGACTACAAGATCACCGCCTTCACCGAAAAGCCGAAGCACCCGGAGAGCATCCCGGGCAGGGACACCTGCTTCGCCTCCATGGGGAACTACATCTTCTCCACCAAGAAACTGATCGAGGTGCTTCAGGAAGGAAAGAAGATGTACGAGGACCTGGACTTCGGCAAGCACGTCATCCCGATGATGCTGGAGAAAAAGGACAAGGTGTTCGCCTACAACTTCAACGACAACATCATCCCGGGGATGAAGGCGGAGGAGAAAGGTTACTGGAAGGACGTCGGCACCATCGAGTCGTACTACGAGGCGAACATGGACCTGATCCACGTCTCGCCGCAGCTCAACCTGTACAACTACAAGTGGCCCATCCTGACCAACCAGGGGAACCTGCCGCCGGCGAAGACGGTGTTCGACGAGGAGGGAAGGCGCGGCATGAACATCGACTCCTACGTCTGCGCCGGCTGCATCACCAGCGGCGCCACGGTGCGCCGCACCATCCTCGGGCCGCGCTGCAAGGTGAACAGCTACAGCGAAGTGGAGGATTCCATCCTCTTCGAGAACGTCACCGTAGGGCGTCACGTTAAGATCAAGCGCACCATCATCGACAAGAACGTGGTCATCCCCGACGGCACCGAGATCGGCTATGACCACGATGAAGACCTCGCCAAGGGATACCGGGTCACCGAATCGGGCATCGTCGTGGTCTCGATGGCGGAAGCAAAGTAGCGCTGGGGCGCAGCAGGCCGCAGCGCCGGAAAAGCCGCAACGACCTCGGCCACCGCAGCCGGACGCCCCACGGGCGGGAGCACGCATGCGGGCAGCATCGAAACAAAACCAAAGACGCGAGATCAACAAGATCGTCGGGGTCTACGCCCTTTTCGGCAGCGCCTGGATCTATCTCTCCGGCTACGCCCTGATCTGGCTGGTTTCCGACCGCCACATCGCGGAGCAGATCGAGGTCTACAAGGGGCTCATGTTCATCATGGTCACCTCCGCGCTGCTCTACCAGCTCATCTGGCGTTTCGCGCGGCGGCTGGCGGAGTCGGTGACCAAGCTCGAGGAGAGCGAGGCGCGCTTCCAGGCCATCTACCACAGCGTCAACGACGCGCTTTTCATCCATGACGCCGCCACCGGCGCGCTGGTCGACGTGAACCGCACCATGTGCGAGATGTTCGGCTATACCCCGGAGGAGGCCCGGGGGCTCACCGTCGGGGACTTGAGCCTGGGGGAGCCCCCCTACACCGAGGAGGACGCGCTCCTTCTTTTAAAAATGGCGGCGTCGGGTCCCCCGATGACGGTGCGGTGGCGCAGCAGGAAAAAGGATGGGTCGCTGTTCTGGTCCGAGGTGAGTCTGCGCCGGGCCGACATCGGCGGCAGCGACCGCATCATCGTCCTGGTGCGCGACGTCACGGCGCGCCAGGAGATCGAGGAGGCGCTGCGGCAAAACGAGGAGATCCTCCAGGTCCTGATGGAGGAGATGCCGGCAGGGGTGGGATGGGCCGACGAGAGCGGCAGGATCCAGTACCTCAACAGCTACGTCAACGACTGGCTGGGCTATGTCTCCGGGGATCACCCGACCCTGGAAGAGCTGATGGAACGCGCCCTTCCCGATCGCGCCTACCGGGACCAGGTCCTGGCGCTCTGGCGCGAAGAGATCGGCACAACGCCGGAGAGCGGCGTCCCGGTCACTCCGCAGGAGGCGAAGATCTCCTGCGTCGACGGCTCCTCCAAGCACATCATCCTGAACACCCGCCTGGTTCACCACCGCATACTGTTCACCCTGACCGACATCACCAAGTGGGAGGCGATGCAACAAGAAGTGCTGAAGGCCCAGAAGCTGGAATCGCTCGGGGTCCTCGCCGGCGGCATCGCCCACGACTTCAACAACATCCTCACCGGAATCCTGGGGAACCTCTCCTTCGCCGAACTGCTGCTCGACCCGGACCACCCGGCGCAGGGAGCGGTGAAGAACGCAGGGAAGGCGTCGCAGCGCGCCGCCGAACTGGCGCACCAACTGCTGACCTTCTCCAAGGGAGGACAGCCCATCAAGAAGGTGATCCCGCTGGGAAAGCTCCTGCAGGAATCCCTCTCCCTGTCCCTGCACGGCACCAAGGTGCAGACCCGGCTGAACATCCAGGAGGATCTGCACGCCATAGAGGCAGACGAAGGGCAGATGAACCAGGCCTTCAGCAACGTCGTCATCAACGCGTGCCAGGCGATGCCGGGAGGGGGGGTGCTGACCGTGAACGCGGAGAATGCACCCCTTCACGCCAACAACGAACTGGGGCTCCCCGCGGGGAACTACGTCAAGGTATCCTTCATCGACCAGGGGTGCGGCATTCCGTACGAGGATCAGAAGTTCATCTTCGATCCCTACTACAGCACCAAGCCCGGGGGGAGCGGACTGGGGCTCGCCTCGGTGCACTCCATCGTCATCAAACATGGCGGCAGGGTCGAGGTGGCTTCCACCCCCGGTGCAGGGACCACCCTCACCTTCTACCTCCCCTCCGTCGGTGAAGCCGCGCCGGAAGAGGCGCCGCAGCAGCCGGAACGTCCGGGGAAGCCGGGGGAAGGAACGGTGCTGGTCATGGACGACGAGGAGGCGATCAGGACGCTGACGCGGGACATGCTGCAGTACCTTGGATACCAGGTAGTGACCTGCGCCGACGGCGAGGAGGCGGTGCGGCTGTACCGTGAGGCGGCCCAGCAGGGGAAACCTTTCGCGGTCGCGATAATGGACCTCACCATTCCGGCCGGCATGGGTGGCAAGGAGGCGGCGCAGCAGATCCTGGCGCTGGATCCGGGCGCGAGGCTCATCGTCTCGAGCGGCTATTCCAACGATCCCGTCATGGCGGAACATGCCGACTACGGCTTCTGCGCCGCCGTGGTCAAGCCCTACCGCTGCGACGAACTGCAACAGGCATTGGAGCGGGTGCTGTCCAGGCACTGACCGGCGCCCCTTCCGGCTACTCCGTCTCCCTCCCCCACAGCTCCTTCAATCTCCAATTGCGGCCGCACCCGTCGTGGTAGCGCTGGTAATGGTAGGGCTCCTTCTTGTAGTACTGGCGGTGGTACTCCTCGGCCGGGTAGAATTCCGAAGCCGGCCGGATTTCGGTGACAACGGCGGCACCCGCGAGGTTTGCGCGCCCCGCTTCGTCGCGTGTCTCCTCCGCCTGCCGTTTCTGTTCCTCGTCCAGGTAGAAGATGGCGGTCTGGTACTGGCTGCCGTAGTCGCAAAACTGGCGGTTTTTGGTGGTGGGGTCGATGTTGCGCCAGAAAACTTGCAGCAGCTCACGGTAGCTCACCTGTGCCGGGTCGAAGATGATTCGCACCGCCTCGACGTGGCCTGTTTCCCCCTCGCAGACCTCGCGGTAACTGGGGTTCGGCGTGCTGCCGCCGGTGTACCCGGGGAGCACCGAGAGCACCCCGGGCATCTTGTCGAAGACCGGCTCCATGCACCAGAAGCAGCCACCGGCGAAGATGGCGGTTTGGGTGGCGGTTCCGGTGGCACTGTTTTTCATGGTTTCCTCCCTTGGCGCCAGCAGGCAGGTCAGACAGGTCACCCGGTGACCGCGATGACTTCCTCGTAGGTGGTGATTCCTTCCAGCATCTTCCGCACCGCCTGTTCGCGCAGCGTCACAAGGCCGTCTTTCCGGGCGACGGCCTGCAACCCGGCCAGGTCGACCCGCTCGCCGATCACGGCCTTGATGGCTTCGTTCACGTCCAGCACCTCGAAAATCCCGGTCCTCCCCTTGTAGCCGGTGCCGCGACATTCGGCGCACCCCTCACCGGACCATACCGGAACCGGACGCTTCAGCCCCAGGTACTCCAGCTCCTCCGCACTCAACTGGCTCTCCCGCTTGCAGGCGGGACAGATCCTGCGCAACAGCCTCTGGGCGATGATGCCGATTACCGTGGATGAGATCAGAAACGAAGGCACCCCCAGGTCGATCAGGCGGGTCACCGAGGAGGGGGCGTCGTTTGTGTGCAGCGTGGAAAGCACCAGGTGCCCGGTGAGGGCCGCCTGCACCGCGTTCTCGGCGGTCTCCTTGTCCCGTATCTCCCCCACCATGATGATGTCCGGATCCTGCCTGAGTACGTTCCTGAGCACCTTGTCGAAGGTGACCCCTATGCCGGCCTGCACCCCCACCTGGTTGAACTCCTCCATCACCATCTCGATGGGGTCCTCGACGGTGACGATGTTGACCTCAGGCGAGGAGAGGGTCCTAAGCGACGAGTAGAGCGTGGTGGTCTTGCCGCTCCCCGTGGGGCCGGTGACAAGGATGATGCCGTTGGGTCGGCGCAGGAAGGAACTGTAGAGCTGGTACTCGCGCGGATAGAAGCCGATCGAGTCCAGGTCCTGCATCAGGACGTCCGGGTCGAAGATCCTGATCACCACCTTCTCGCCGAAGGCGACCGGCAGGGTGGAGACGCGCAGCTCGACCTCGCGCCCCTGGTGGCTGGTCTTGATCCTGCCGTCCTGGGGGCGTCTCTTCTCTGCCAGGTCCATGCGGGAGAGCATCTTGATGCGGGAGACGATGGGGGGATGCAGCTGCTTGGGCACCACGTGGACGTTGTGCAGCACCCCGTCCACCCGCAGGCGCACCAGCGACTTCTCGCGCTTGGGCTCGATGTGGATGTCGCTCGCCCGCTGGTCGAAGGCGTACTGCAAGAGGAAGTCCACGGCGGAGATGATGTTGCGGTCGGTCCCCTCGATCTCGTGTCCGCTCTTCAGCCGCACGAACTGTTCGAGGTTCCCGAGGTCCACCGCCGTGGAAACCTCGCTCTCGGCCGCCTGCACCGAGGCCCTGAAGCCGAAGAACTCCCTCAGGATCTTGAGGATGTCGTTGCGCGAGGCGAGCACCCGGCGAAACTCCATCCTCTTCAGGGCCCTCAGCTCCTCGATGACATCGTCGTTGAAAGGATCGGCTACCGCGAGGGTCACCACACCGTCGGCGTACCCAACCGGGACGATCAGGTGCCTGAGGGCGAAGGGGCGGGAGATGTGGGCGGTGACCAGCTCGAGGTCGAGCTTCATCGGGTTGATCTTCAGGTAGGGAAGCCCCACCGCGGCGGCAAGCACCTCGGTGATGGCATCTTCGGTCAGGAGCTTCCCACCGGAGCCGGGGATCTCCAGGTTCAGGGAGGCGATGATCTCGGCGGGGGAAGGTCTTTCCGGCCCCTGCTGCAACCGCCGGGAGTATCCCGCCTGCTGGGCGCCCGCCAGCCGCTGGGCCTGGGCATCCCCCCTGGCGAGCAGCTCCGCGGACTGCACCTCGTCGATCAGGCCCCGCTGCAGCAGGATCTGAGCGACGTTCTTGATGGTGACCATCTTCTTTTTCTGCATGGCCGACACCTTTTAATGGGAACAAGTATGCGATTATCGGCGAGAAACATAGTGATGTCAAGGAGGTGGCAAGTTTGACAACGGACGCCTCGCCGATATCATTAAATGGCGCCTATGAATCGGCGTGCCACTACAGATGCCAAAGGAGGGGTACCATGTTCGAACTGTTCGAGAAGGCGGTGCTTACGGCGCTCGGCGCGGCAGCACTCACCCAGAAAAAGGGGGAGGAACTGATCCAGGAGATGAAGTCCCGCTACAAGATCAGCGAGGAGGAAGGACGTGCCTTCCTGGACCGGATCCAGGAGATGGCGCGCACCGGGCAGCAAAAGACAGCCGAGGTCGCCGAGACCGAGGTGAAGAAGGCGCTGGACCGGATGGGGATGGTGTCCAGGGAGGACTTCGACAGGCTGGAGCGGCGCGTCAGGGCCCTTGAAGCAATCGCGGCCGAGACCGTCGCCTCTCAGCCGGAGGATGAGTGCTTAGGATAGTCAACATCAACCGCAACGTCAGGAGCATCCGGCGCTACCGCCAGATCATCACCGTGCTCGGCGGGTACGGCCTCGGCCACCTGCTGGAATATCTGAACCTCGGCCAGGTGGTCGATTTCTCGCGACGTGTCTTCAATCGGCGAAGCCCGAAGGCGGAACACCTGACGCCGCCGGAGCGCCTGCGCCTTGCTCTTGAGGAACTCGGCACCACCTTCATAAAACTCGGGCAGCTCCTCTCCACCCGCGCCGACATCATCCCCGCCTCCTTCGTCCAGGAACTGGCCCACCTGCAGGACAACATCCCCTGCATGCCGTTCGAGGAGATCAAGGTCCAGATCGAATACGAGCTCGGGGTTCCGCTGGAGCAGCGTTTCCTGTACGTGGAGCCGGAGGCGATTGCGGGGGCCTCCATCGCGCAGGTGCACCGCGCGCGGCTCATCACCGGCGAGGACGTGGTGGTCAAGGTGCGCCGCCCGGGAGTCGTCGAGGCGGTGGAGACGGACATCGACATCCTGATGGGGGTGGCGCTCTTGCTGGAGCGCCACATGGCCCGAAGCGACATCTACGACCCGGTCGGGGTGGTGCGCGAATTCTCCTACACCATCCGGCGCGAGATGGACCTGACCCGGGAGGGACACGCCATCGAGAGGATCCGGGACAACTTCAAGGGTGACCCGGACCTCTACTTCCCCGGGGTCTACTGGGAGGCGACCTCAAAGGGGGTGCTCACCACCGAGTACGTGGACGGCATCAAGGTGAGCGACATCTGCGCCATCGAGGCGGCGGGGCTCGACCGGCGCGAGATCGCCAAACGCGGCGCCAGGGTCTTCCTGAAGATGGTGCTGGAGCACGGCTTCTTCCACGGCGACCCCCATCCCGGCAACGTGCTGATCCTGAAGGAGAACGTGATCTGCCTGCTCGACTTCGGCATGGTGGGGCGGCTCGACCCGGCGGTGAAGCGCTACCTGACCGACGTCCTGGTGGCGGTGATCAACCGGGACATCGAGGGGCTCGCCTACGTCATCGTCGAGGCGGGTGACGCCGCCGAAACCGTCAACATGCAGGCGCTGAAAAAGGCACTCGCGGAGTTCATGGACAGCTACTTCGAGATCCCGCTCAAGGAGATCGAGGTCGGGCGCATGCTGCTTGAATTCATCGACCTGGTCTCGACGCACCGCATCAAGGTGCACCCCGACCTGACCATGCTGGTCAAGGTGCTCGTGGTGGTCGAAGGGATGGGGAGAAAACTCGACCCCGATTTCGACATGGTCGGGCACCTGCGCCCCTTCCTGGAGCGCGAATTCCGTCAGCAGCGCTCCCCCGGCCGCCTGTTCCGGGAGGTGGAGCAGGGTTTCGAGGGTTACCTCACCCTGGCGCGCAACCTGCCGCGCGACGTCCGGGAGATCCTGAACAAGGTGAACCGGAACAAGTTCCGCATCGACCTGGAGCACCGCGGCCTGGACCGTTTTTCCAAGGAACTGGACCGCTCCGCCAACCGGCTCTGCCTCTCCCTCATCATCGCGGCGCTTCTGATCGGATCCTCGATCGCCATGCAGGGGAACCGCGGCCCCATGCTCTGGGGCTTGCCCGCCTTCGCCTTTTTCGGCTACAGCTGCGCCGGGATCGTCGGCGTATGGTGGATGGTCGCCATTCTCCGCTCCGGCAGACTGTAGCAAAAAAGCCACACCCCCCGTTGCGCAGGCACCACACGGGCATTTTTACCACACCCCCCGGCCGCTCCCCTTCCCGGTGCGATAACGTCTACAACGCCGAAGCTGCGTGCTTTTTTCCAATGAGAAGCGTAGCGCCCGATTTGGCTCATTATTTGCTAGATAGTAAGCATACTGACAATCGGGAGCACGCAGATGATATTCCAGCAGACATTGGGCAACAAGGTAACCTTCAGCGGCATCGGCCTGCACACCGGCAAGACGATCACCATCACGCTGCGTCCGGCGGAGCCCGGCACCGGCGTCGTCTTCCACAGGGTTGACCTCACCCCGGCTGTCTCCATCGAAGCGCACGGCAGCAACGTGGTCAACACCAGGCTCTCCACCACCATCGGCCGCGGCGAGGCGAGCGTCTCCACCATAGAGCATCTCATGGCGGCCCTGTACGGCTGCGGCATCGACAACGCCCACGTCGACATCAACGGACCCGAGGTGCCGATCATGGACGGCAGCGCCGCCCCCTTCGTGGCCGCCATCGTCAAGGCGGGAATCAAGGAATCCAAGAAGCCCCGCAAGTACCTGGTGATCAAGAAGCCGGTCAGCGTGACCGAGGGTGACAAGAAGGCCTCCATCATCCCGTCGCGCCACTACAAGATCTCCTTCGACATGCAGTTCGCGCACCCGGCGGTGAAGAGCCAGTTCCGCTCGTTTGAATTCAGCCAGACCAGCTTCACCGACGAGTTCGCCGCAGCCCGCACCTTCGGCTTCCTCGCCGAGGTGGAAATGATGAAGTCCCACGGCCTCGCGCTGGGGGGATCGCTGGATAACGCGGTCGTCATCGGCGACAACGGGGTCCTCAATCCCGAAGGGCTCAGGTTCCAGGACGAGTTCGTGCGCCACAAGATCCTCGACTCGGTGGGCGACTTCTCCCTCGCCGGCCACCGCCTGATCGGCCACGTGAAGGCAACCAAGTCCGGCCACGACCTGAACCACAAGCTGGTCATGGAAATATTGAAGCGCCCGGACTGCTACACCCTGATCGAGTTCACCCCGCAGGCCTTCAACGCACCCTTCAACCTCGCCATGCCGGAACTGGCCTGGCTGGAGGCGTAACGGGCAGGTTAGGGTCGAGGTTAAGAAAAATCACGAAGCAGCTCCTCCGGGGGCTGCTTTTTTCGTTCCCGGCGCAGCATGGAACTGCTTGAAACTGCTGCCCCATTCGTATAAAGTGGCCAGATGCCGATGTCCGACCCAAAAGGGGGCTCCCCCCGTACATGCAGGGTACCGAATTACCCGCCGGAGAGATCAGAAAGCGCAAGCGCGAGGCGATCATCGTCTGCGTGTCGCTGCTCTCTATCGTGCTCCTCACCTACCTCGAGATCCACCTGTCGCGCCTCTCCTCCGAGGTGCCGATGGGGAGCAACATCGTCATCTTCGCCATCATCAACGTCATCATCCTGCTCATCATCCTCCTGGTGTACCTGGTGTTCAGGAACATCACCAAGCTGTTCCTGGAGCGGCGCAAGAACACGCCCGGAGCCAAGCTGCGCACGAAGCTCGTGCTCGCCTTCGTCACCCTGTCGCTGGTGCCGACCATGCTCCTTTTCTTCGTCTCCGCCGGCTTCATCACCAACAGCATCCAGAACTGGTTCAACAAGCAGGTGGAAACATCCCTGAACGAGTCGATGGAGGTGGCGCAGGTCTACTACAAGACCTCCGCCACCAACGCGCTCTACTACGGCGAGCAGATCAGCGAGGCGATCAAGGAACGCAAACTCCTCAACGAGGAGAACCTGCCCCAACTGAAAGCCCTGGTGCGCCAGAAGCAGAAGGAGTACAACCTGGGGGTGGTCGAGGTGTTCTCCGCGCAGCGCGAGGAGCTCTTCCGCGCCGGCAACCCCAAGCTCCCGATGGGCGAGTTCACCAACCCCTCGTCCGAGGACATCAACGTGGGGCTCGCCGGACAGAAGCTGACCCGGGTCAACGCCATCGGCAAGGCCGACCTGATCCGCGGCATCGTCCCGATCCGGAGCAACTTCAACGACAAGGACGTCGTGGGGGTCATCGTGGTCAACTACTACGTCCCCTACTCCCTGGTCTCCAAGATGCGGGAGATCTCCGCCTCCTACCACGAATTCCGCCAGCTGAAGATCATGAAGCATCCGATCGCCACCGGCTATATCCTGACCCTGTTCCTGATCACCATGGTGATCGTGTTCCTCGCGGTCTGGTTCGGGGTCTACCTGGCCCGCAGCCTCACCATCCCGATCCAGGAACTGGCCGAGGCGACCCGGCAGGTGGCCGAGGGGAACCTGGACGTGCACCTGGGCGAAGGGGGTGGCGACGAGATCGGCATGCTGATCGCCTCCTTCAACCGGATGACCGAGGACCTGCGTGAAAACCAGCTCGCCCTGCAGCACACCAACGAGGAGCTGCAAAAGAGCAACCTGGAACTGGAACAGCGGCGCCGTTACATGGAGGCGGTGCTCGCCAACGTCACCGCCGGCATCATCTCGGTGGACAAGGGTGGCCTGCTCACCACGGTCAACAAGTCGGCCGAGAAGCTTCTTCTGATCAACAGCGACAAGGTCACCGGCAAGAACTTCCGCGAGGTGCTGCAGGCCGAGCACCTGGACATCGTCAAGGGGCTTTTGCGCGACATGGTGCTCGACAAGCACGACGCCATCGTGCGCCAGGTGACCATACCGATGCGGGACGGAGAACTGACCCTGCTCACCAACCTGACCGTCCTCAAGGACGAGAACGACGCCTTCATGGGGATGGTGGTGGTGCTGGACGACCTCACCTCCCTGATCAAGGCGCAGAGGATGGCGGCCTGGCGCGAGGTGGCCAGGAGGATCGCCCACGAGATCAAGAACCCGCTCACCCCGATCCAGCTCTCGGCGCAGCGGCTCAGAAAGCGCTACCTCTCACGTTTCGAGGGGGAGGAAGAGGTCTTCGACCAGTGCACCGCCATGATCATCAAATCGGTGGACGAGCTGAAGGGGCTGGTGAACGAGTTCTCCAACTTCGCCCGCATGCCGGCCTCGGTACCCAAGCCCAACGACCTGAACGACATCCTCAAGGAGGCGCTCACCCTCTACGTGGAGGCGCACCGCCACATCCGCTTCACCCTGAACGCCGACGAGAAGATGCCCCCCATCATGCTGGACCGTGATCAGATCAAGCGCGTGGTGATCAACCTGCTGGACAACGCCGTGGCCGCCATCGAGGGGGAGGGAGCGATCGAACTCGCCACCTCTTACGACAGCACCCTCAAGATGGCCACCTTCACCGTATCCGATACCGGTCACGGCATCGCCGCAGAGGACCGCCCCCGGCTCTTCGAGCCGTACTTCTCCAGGAAAAAGAGCGGCACCGGCCTGGGCCTTGCCATCGTCAACACCATCATCTCCGACCACCACGGCTTCATCCGTGCCAAAGAGAACCACCCCAAGGGGAGCCGCTTCATCATCGAGCTCCCCGCCGACGCTTGAACTCTCCCCCCCATCCCTTGACGGGAGGGGGCCGGGGGGTGGGTGAAGCCGGCAGCGGCATCGCTGATGGCACCTTCCGCCACCCCCGTACCCCCTCCCGCAAGGGGAGGAGGGCGTTTTAGCAGAAGGCCCGGGCACTGCTGAAGAAGATGTTTCGGGTATTGATAACGAAAGGGCGTGCTGGGTCGGCACGACTGACCCGCCCCGCAGAGATAAGATATGCAGCTTAAGAAAATACGGGCCTGGCTTTTGCCGCTTCTGGCCACCATACTGACCGTCATCGTCCTGGGCGTGAGCCTCATCCCCCGCCTGCTCGACCTCGACACCTACAAAGCCGAGATCCTGGCACAGGTGAAAGCCTCGCTGAAACGAGACCTGCAGTACCAGACCGGCGCCTTCACCATGCGGCTCACCCCGGCCTTCACCTTCACCGGGGTAACCATCAAGGAGAAGGACGGCTCGACCAATTTCGCCAGCGCCGACCGGCTCACGGTAAGAATCGCCATCCTCCCCCTTTTGCGCCGCGAACTGGTGCTTTCCCGGATCGAACTGGATCACCCGGCCATCAGGCTGTGGCGCGACCGGCAAGGGGTGTTCAACATCGCGGACCTCCTTACCCCCACTGGCGGCGAGGCCCCGGGCATCCACGGCGTCGAACTCAAGAAGGCCACGATCCACTTCGCCGATTACGCCTTCGGGGAGCGGCCGGTGGTCACGGAACTCTCGGATGCGGACCTGTTCCTGAGCCGGATCACCCGCGGCAGGGATTGCGACTTCAAGCTCAACGGCCAGCTCGCTTCCGGGAAGAGCAGGGTTCCCATAGACATCTCCGGGGTGGCGGGGATCCCTGCTGCCGGGGTGCCGTTCACCTCGATGCCCGTTCACGGCAAGATCAAGACCGGCCCCATCGACGTCGGCCACTTCTGGCCCTACTACAGCCGCTTCGTCCCGTTTAAAAGCCTCTCCGGCCAACTGGAGCTGGAGGCGAACCTCAAGGGACATCTGAACAAGTTCAAGGGAAAAACCGACTTCCGCTTCACCAGGATGAACCTCGACTACCCGCAGGTGTTCCACGCGAGGCTGACGCCGAAGTCCTTCAAGGGCTCGTGTTCGTTACAGCTTACCGAGCGCGACCTCGAGATCGATCACGTGAAGACCGACCTGGACGGCTTCAAGGTGAGCGGCAAGGTGAAGCTCTCGGACCTGCACTCCGGGGACCTGCGCATCACCGCGACCGCCAGCAGCAACAGTTTCAACCTGCGCGACTACCACCAGTACATCCCCTACGGCATCATCGTCGACGACACCTCGCACTTCATCGAGCAGAAAATCACCGGCGGCGTGTACCGGCTGGACCAGGGACGCCTGGACGGGAGGGTGAGCCAGATCCTGCACATGGAGCGGGGGCAGAACTACAACGTCCTCTACATCAAGGCGCACGTCGAGGACGGGGTAGTCAATTACGGCTCCGGCATACCCGTCTTCACCGGCATAAAAGGCCAGCTGGAGCTTGCGGGGAAGGACTTCTTCCTCAAGGGGATGACCGGGCGCTTCGGCACCTCGCCGCTTACCCTCGAAGGGCGCATCACCGACTACCCGCTCGACCACCCGTGCCAGTACCCCTTCACCGCGAAGGTCCAGCCGAGGCAGCCGGAAGTGGTCTGGCTTCTGGGCAAGGGAATCGGCTCCTTCACCACCAACGGCATCGTCAACCTCAAGGGCGAGGGGGGGACCTCACTCTACAAGCTCTCCGGCGACAGCGACCTCACCACGGCCTCCTACAGCTTCAAGGACCTGGTCGCGAAGCCCGCCGGGCGCACCAACAGCGTCTCCTTCAGCATGGAGTTCGACAAGGAGCAGTTCCGCATCACGGGGCTGCGCTACCAGCTTCCCCCCGCTTCGCTGTCAGCGACCGCCGTCAGCAGATACGACGGCCCGGTCAGCATGGAGATCCGCACCAACCAATTCCAGAGCACCGAGGTGGGGCAGCTGGTCCCCATGGTGAAGAAGTACCATCCGACCGGCATGGTGCAGCTCCTCCTGCATGCCGCGGGCCCGGACATGGACCGGCTCACCTGGGGCGGCAACGTGGGCCTTAGCGGTGTCACGCTTAAGCCCGGGGAGAAGATCAAGCCCCTGACCGGGGTGAACGGCACGGTGAAGGTGAACGGCGAAACCTACGAGACCTCGCAGCTCCAGGTCCGGCTCGGCACCACCAGCATCACCGGGCGGGGGGTGCTGACCGGGGTGCAGAATCCCAGCTGGCAGCTCATCTTCACCTCTCCCTCGGTCGATCCCGCCGACCTGGGGATCGCCACCGGCGGCGCTCCGGTGCGGGTGGAGCGGGTGCAGGGGAACCTCACCTACCAAAAGGACAACCTGCAGATCACATCGCTCTCCGGTTCGCTGGGCAAGACCTCGCTCCAGGTAAAGGGGAGCGTCAAGGACCTGCAGCACCCGCTGGCGGAGCTGGTGGTCGCCGCCCCCTACCTGAACCCCGACGACCTGATGCCGCTCTTCGGCGGCCCCGGAGGGGATGGGCACCTCACCGTCAGGGCCCACGTCACCGCGACCGAGGGGAAATTCAAGGACTTCCCGTTCCAGCACTTAAGAACCAGCGTCTTCTACGAGAACCGCGTGCTGCAACTGCTCCCCTTCGAATTCAGCTCCTTCGAGGGTGAGGTCACCGGCAGGCTGCGCAGCGACCTCACCGCGCCGGCCCACCACGCGCTCACCTGCAGCGTCCAGAAGGTCTCGGCCGCAGCGCTCCTGCGCTCGCTGGGGGTCAAGAAACAGGAGGTGACCGGGGCCATCTCGCTGCAGGGCGACCTGAACGTGCGCGGGGAGAGTGCGGCCGATTTCAAGCGGAGCCTCCAGGGGAACGTGAAGCTCAGGATAGAACGCGGAAGCATCAGGAAGTTCTCCACCCTCTCGAAGATCTTCTCCATCCTGAACGTGTCGCAGCTCTTCAAGGGGGAACTCCCCGACATGGTTTCGGGCGGGATGCCCTTCAACAAGATCACCGGGGACATCGCTTTCACCAACGGAGTCGCGTCGACGCAGAACCTGTTCGTGGACAGTAACGCGATGAACATCTCCGCGGTGGGGAAAGTGGACCTGGTCAGGGACGAACTGGACCTGAACGTCGGGGTACAGCCGCTGCAGACGGTGGACAAGGTGGTGAGCAAGATCCCGATATTCGGGTGGATACTGACGGGAAAGGACAAATCGCTGATCACCACCTACTTCGAGGCGAAGGGACGCATCGAGGACCCCCAGGTAACGGCGGTGCCGGTTAAATCGCTCGCCAAGGGGGTTTTCAACATCTTCAAACGGGTCTTCGAGCTCCCCGCGCGCCTTATCACCGACACCGGAGAGGTTATCATCGGGCGCTAAACGGTCGGGCGCTCGCGTATACCAGACTTTTTTTAGTTGTAAAGTCCGTTAGTGTTGTGCTATTTTTTCTAACCGTTGTGAATTCCTTAATTTCATCCAACACGGAGGAAACTGTGAAGAAGACTTTGGTCGTATTGTTGGCAATCGTTGCAGTGGCAGCTGCCGGCTGCAAGAAGAAAGAAGAAGCTCCGCAGGCACCTGCACAGCAGGCACCGGCTGCAGCCCCCGCATCCCAGATGCCCGCAGCAGCTCCGGGTACCGATCCGCACGCTGGTCTGAAGCCGCAGGAAGTGAAGGCGGGCGCAGGTCACAAAGGTAAGGTCCTCGAGACCATGGACTCCGGCGGGTACACCTACGTCCTGATCGAGGAGAAAGGCGAGAAGCTGTGGGTTGCAGCAATGCAGACCCCGGTGAAAGTCGGCGACACCGTCGAGTTCCCGGACTCCCCGCCGATGATCAACTTCCAGAGCAAGACTCTGAAGCGCACCTTCGACAAGATCATCTTCGCACCGGGCCTGGCTGTCAACAAGTAAGCCATCCTCCGCAGCAAGGATATAAAAAGGCGCCCCCCGCAAGGGAGGCGCCTTTTTTATTGTTCGTCAGCCTGGGAAACAAAGAGATCCCACGCGTTCTCGTCTCGCCCCAGCCTCCCCTGTCGAAGGGAAGGACTCAAGATCACGTTCAGCGCTTGGTAGACCTTTTCCCGCGCCCCACGCCCGCCTGGGCGGCACCATCGAGGGCCGCCTCGTCAGCGGGGTCGAGTTCCAGGGCCCGTTGGTAGTGGCGCGCCGCCGCAGCACGATCCCCCTGCGCCAGGGCCAGCTCTCCCAGGGCCACGAAAGCCGGGAGATGGTTGGGAACCAACTGCGCGAGCTTCCGGTAGGAGCGCGCTGCGCCCTCGAGGTCGCCCCCCCGCTCCTGCAAGCCCGCCAACTGCAGCCACCCCCACGGGTTATCCGGCTCCTGCCGCGTCATCCCCTTGCAGAGCCTGACGGCCCCCTCCCAGTCCCCCTCCTGCTCCAGGGTTTCCGCCTGCAGCAGCTCGGTCACGAAGCAGTAGCCCACCAGTTCCCGCTGCGCGACGAAATCGGCACGGCTGAAGCGCCCCTTTTTGCCGGCCTTTTGCAGCGCCTTCAGTATGGACTGGCGCGAGCGCTCCACGAAGGGATCGCGGCGTACCAGGAACCCCTCCCCCTCCTTTTCCTCGAAGAGATCGGCCGGCACCTCGTGCCGCCGCACCGCGCCGTGCAGCAGTTCCGTTCCCGGGTAGTACACCAGGGGTGAGACTTGCCCGTCCTGGGGCCTGATCCGGTCGATCAGGCGCACGGTCTGCTGCAGGTCCTCGTCGTCCTCCCCGGGAATACCGGTGATCAGATAGACGGAGAGGTTGATCCCCGCCTTGCGCACGGCGGCAGCCGCCCGCTCCACGTCCGCCGGAAGGATCTTCTTCCCCAGCGCCTTGAGCATCTCCGGGGAGCCGGATTCCACCCCGAACTGAACGCACTCGCACCCGGCCCGTTTCATGGCGACCAGCATCTCCTGATCCACCGCGTTGACGCGGGACTGGCAGTTCCACAGGATGTGCAGCCGCTGCTCCTCGATGAGGCGGCAGATCTCCAGCACGCGAGCACGGTTGGCGGTGAAGGTGTCGTCGCGGAAGGAGAAGTAGATCAGCCCGTAGCGTTCCTTCAGAAACCGCAGTTCGTCAACCACCGAGGCCGGCGAGCGGAAACGGACGCCGCGCCCCCAGAAAAGCGGCGACGAGCAGAACAGGCAACTAGCCGGGCACCCGCGGGAGGTGATCACGAATTCGAGCTGGCGCCGCAGATCGACGCCGATGGTCGCGCCGGGGTCGTGCGCCGGCAGGGGCAATTGGTCCAGATCGGCCACGGCTGCGCGGGAGGGTCCCAGCAGGATCCCCCCGCCTTCACGGCAGGCGACCCCGGCCACCTGCGACAGCGCCCCCCCGTCCGTGCGGGCCTCAACCAGCTCCAGCAGGGTCTGTTCCCCTTCCCCCAGCACGATGGCGTCCACCTCACGGTGCCGCTCCAGTTGCTCGCGCCAGGAATGGGTCGCGTGCGGACCGCCTAGGACGACGCAGCAGGAAGGGTCGACTTCCTTGGCAAGACGGGCCAGGCGAATGGATTCCGAACGGTTGTGGGTGAACTGGGAGATGCCGACCAGCTCTGGCGAGAGCCGGTGCAAAAGCACACGCACCTGCGGCCACGGGAGGCGGGAGAGGTTGGCGAGGGTCACACTGTGCCCCGCATCCCTGAGCACCGCGCTCAGGGAAAGCAGGCCTACCGGCAAGAGCGAGGTGAACGGGTCACGCGCCCCTTCTGGATGGCATTTGTAAGCCAGGAGAATCTTCATGCAGCGCTCATAAAAAAATCCGGCCCGAGGGCCGGATTCGTGGAAGGTACCTTGTGCCGGAGACTAGTTGCTGGTGAGCCCGTCCTCTTCCATGGAGTTCTCAGAGTTGTCCTCCTCGACCCCGAGGATCAGGTCGTCAAGCTTGAAGACATCCGGGTTGACCTTGGCGATCCGCTTGGCTCCGAGGAAGCGCGAACGGTAGTAGGAAGTGTTCAGGGAGGAGATCACCACCCTGCGGTCACGCGAGGAGGCGTGAATCATCTTGTTGTTGCCGAGGTAGATGCCGACGTGGGAAGGATAGGAGGCATAGGTGGCGAAGAAGATCAGGTCCCCCCTCTGCAGATCGCCCGGAGCCACGGCGTTGCCGACTTCGAACTGCTCGCGGGCCGTGCGCGGCAGGGAGACTTCCAGCTCCTTGAAGACGTGCTGCACGAAGCTGGAGCAGTCGATACCGGAGCGCGAGCTCCCGCCGAAGCGGTAACGGGTCCCCAGGAAGCCGTAGGCGGACTTCTTCAGTTCCTTGATGCTGTCTGCCTTCAGTTCGGTGTTCTTGGAAAGATCGACCTGACGCTCAGGCTCGAGCGAGGCGAGTTCCTGCAGCCCCTGCTCGTAGTCCTTCTCGTTGAAAAGGTCGGGGTGACGCAGTTGCAGCTTCCTCGACACCTTGACCTTCGGCTCGTCCGCGGGTTCGCTCTCCTTAAGTACCAGCACCTTTCCCGCCTTCACCCTGCTGCCGCTGAGACCGTTCAACCTCTTCAGCTCGGCGACCGAAACACCGGTCTTCTTGGCGATGCGGGAAAGGGTCTCGCTCTTTTTAACCTTGTACACCTTGGAGTCGGCGGCCGATGCGCTCTTCCCCTCGGATACGGAGCGGGGAGGGATGACCAGGAGCACGCGCGGCTTCACGCTGTTGCCGACCAGGTTGTTGGCGGCCTTCAGCTCTTCGACGGTGACGTTATATTTTTTGGCGAGTGAGTATAAGGTTTCGTGCTTCTTTACACGATGGGTCTTTGCGGCGAAGGCGAGCGAAGGTATGGAGAGCATGACGATGCACAGGGCAAAGAGCTTCAGGCTTTTTATCATGAGTCCTCCTTCATTGTTTTAGAAAAAAAAGCGGGTGCGTCGATTTATATAACAAAAGACGCCCCCTGTCAACTTTAATGCCCTCCGCTCTGCAGCACCGCAAACGCAACCAGGCGATTTTCCTTGTTTCAGCGCTTGCGGGGCGGCAGCTTCGCCTGTTTCTTTTCCACGGTAACCCGCACCAGGGAGCGGTCCATGTTCACCACCACCACGCCGGGGGGGAGCCTGATCAGATCCTTGCTGATCTGGATGTTGTTGTTCCCCTCCTTCGCCTTGGAGAGGTCGAGGTCCACCACGATGTCGAGGTTCTTCGGGGAGGCGACCAGGTTGGAGAAGGACTTGAGCTGCAGGTCCACCTCGTCCGGGTAGCTCCGGGTCAGGGTAAGGCTCTCGGGGAGATTGTGGAAGGTGACCGGCGCGGTCACGGTGAGGATCTCACCCTGCCGGTAGGTTATCAGGAGCCAGCTCGCCAGGACGACGCAGAATATGCCGACCTTGGGCCAGAAATTGGAGATGAGCCGCTTGAACAGACCGACGCGCTGCTCCTCGCGGGAGAGCGGCTGCAGCAGCGAGGTGAGCCGGCCATGCAGTTGCGCCTGCGATGCCATCACCTCGAGGTCACCCTGCAGCGACAGGGAGACCTGGCCCCGTTCCTCGGAAACCACGACGATGACCGCGTCGGAGCGCTCGGAGAGCCCCAATGCGGCACGGTGGCGGGTCCCCAGGTGCTGCGGCACCTCCGCGCTCACCGACAGAGGCAGATGACAGGAGGCGAGCGCGACCCTGCCGTCCTTCACCAGGACCGCTCCGTCGTGCAGCGGCGATCCCGGCATGAAGATACTGGTGACCAGGGAACCGCTCACCAGCGAGTCCATCGGGACGCCGTGCAGGATCAGGTCGTCCAGCAGTTCCTCGCGCTGGAACACGACCAGGGCCCCGATGCGCTGCGAAGCGAGCGAGAAGGCCGTGGCGGAGAACTCCAAAAGATCGACCCGCACCACGCTCTCCTGATGCTCGAAGAGGTTGCGCAGCAGGCTCAGACGGTACAGCGCCTGCCGTATTTCAGACTGGAACACGACGATCAGGAGAACCAGGAGCACGGTCCCCAGCTCCTGAAGGATCCAACTGGTCATGAACAGGCCGAAACTCTTGGTGACGAAGTAAAGCACCCCGAGGAACAACAGCCCCAGCACCACCTGGAGCGCCTTCGAGTTCTTGAACCAGCTGTAAAGCTGGTAGACCAGGAAGGTCATGATCAGTATGTCGGCGATATCCTGCGGCCTGATTTGCGGGTACAACGGGTGCCTCCTTGGGCGACGGCGCGGGCGGGGTGTTCGAAGCGGGCGGCGTTATAAACGGCGCGGGCCGCTTTTTGCTGGCAAGCCGTGGCGCTTTGTGCTAAAAATCAAGCCTTGCCAAAAGGCTTCCCGGCGCGGGAAGCGGTCAAAATTTATAGCATTTCAGGCGTCAAAAAGGTAGGAAAATATGTACGCATTGTCGGAAAAGGGTGAGCGCATCCGCGCCATGTTCGGGAGCATCGCTCCGCGCTACGATCTGTTGAACAGGCTCCTGTCGCTGGGCATCGACCGGCGCTGGCGCCGTTTCGCCGTGGGCAAGATCGGGCTGCGCGGACCGGGGCTCGTGCTGGACGTCGCGACCGGCACCGGTGACGTCGCCCTGGAGATAGCCACCCAGACCCCTGCTTCCGTGAGCATCGTCGGTATCGACTTCACCCCGGAGATGATCGAACTCGGGCGCGTCAAGGTGCAGGAGTCGCGTCACGCCGGCCGCATCAAGCTCGAGGTTGCCCCGTGCGAGGACATCCCCTACCCGGACAGCAGCTTCGACGCCGCCACCATCTCCTTCGGCATCAGGAACGTCGTCGACCGGCTTAAGGGGCTGACCGAGATGCGCCGCGTGCTCAAGGATGGCGGCAAGATCGTGATCCTGGAGTTCTCGACGCCGACCATGCCGGTGTTCAAGGACATCTACCACTTCTACTTCCTGAAGGTGCTCCCCAAGATCGGCGGTGCCTTCTCCCGGTTCAGTGCCTACCAGTACCTTCCCGATTCCGTCCTCGAGTTTCCCTCGCGTGAGGTGTTCAAGGGGATGATGGAAGAGGTCGGCTTCAAAGAGGTGCACCACTTCGACCTCACCGGCGGCATCGCCACCGTCTACGTCGGAACGAAATAGAACCAGGCCGGGGTTTAGGTCAGGGCAGAGAAAAAGGCTATGGTTTCTACCATAGCCTTTCTTTTTTCCCCGACGCGCAGGCGTCCCGCAGGGGATTTCAGACGTCCCATGCCGCGGCCTAAACCTGCTTTTGAAACATGATCCTCGCCACCGGCATCTCCGGGGCGTCGAGCTCTTCCTCCAGAAGCAGGATCCTCCCCCCATACCCCGCGAAAATCCGCCCCAACTCCCCCGGTTGCAGCAGGAAATCCTTGCGGTGCTCTCCCGGCATTCCCGGCGCGTCCAGTATGGTCTCCATGAGGAGCACCCCCCCCGGGACGAGCGCCTCCATGAGCGACGGGATCAGCTCCCGCATCAGGAAGTTGAAGTTGAGGATCAGGTGGTACTCCCCCTGGGGACGCCAGCAGTCCAGGTCCGCCTCGATGAACTCCACCGCCACCCCGACCTCGGCAGCCCGCCTCCTGGCGCGCTCCAGCCCCCGCGGCGAGATGTCCACGCCGGTCGCGATGAAACCATGCTGCGCGAGGTAGATGCTGTTGCGCCCCTCGCCGCACGCGAGGTCGAGCGACCGCCGCCCCGGGACCAGGGACATGATGCGCTCCAGGGTGTCGGCCAGCAACCGCGAGGGGCTCTGCGAGAAGAAATGCTCGGGGCCGCTGTAACGCTGGTCCCATTTGATGCGATCGGATTCCATGCCCTCACCCTCCCCTGCCTTTTCTTGAAAGGCCGAGCACAAATTCCCCATTTTCGCAGCACTTGTCAAGCCTTTCCACGCCCGCCGGGAGGGACTGGGAAGCCCTTCACTCAGCCGCACAGTCGAAGCGAGGCATAGCAAAAAGTAGCCTGTCCCCTTTTCACTTCAACAACGCTGCATTCACCTGCCACCTCGGCGCATCCGGCGGTCGCGACAATTGCGACACATTCTGTCGCTCGGCTGTGGTTTCCTGTAGAAAAACAGGAGGTGCACCATGATCTACCTTACCAACGATGCGCTGGACCAAGCGGTTTACTTCGAGATGCGGGGCAAGGAGGCACTCCGCACGGGAAAATCCTTCCTGCAGGTCTACCACGGACTCTTGGGCAACGGCGTGCACGAAGTGGAGGTCACCCTCAAAAAGAAAAGGGGGGCGGTGGAGGTCGCCTTCGGCGACAGCGCTCTGTTCTGCTTCGTCGAGGAGGACGCCCTGCGCCGGATGCTGGAAGGTATGATAAAGGAAAAGACCGTGCATTGAGCACCTTTCCCCCTTCGCTTGACTTCGACCTCATGGACGGTAGGATTAGCAGACACTAATTATTGCCGATCCCCTGGGGTTCACATGCAAGCGACAGCTCCGCGGCGCGCTGCTCCTCCGGGCCAAAATCCTCCTGCTGACGCGACTTTGCCACCTGCGGCAAGGCGGGCTCCGGCAGGATATCAGCAGGATCGGCAGGGGGGAAACCAATGAGAAAGTGGCTGGTCTCCGTTCTGCTCCTCTGCGCCCTCCCGGGGCTCTCCGGCGTGTGTCACGGCGCCGGCTTCAAGGTCAGCGAGCAGGGAGCCAAGGCCATGGGGATGGGGAACGCCTTCGCCGCCCAGGCCGACGACGCGAGCGCCTTGTACTTCAACCCGGCGGGTATCGCCTTTCTTCCCGGGATCCAGGTGAGCCTCGGGGCACTGGGGATCCTGGTGCCCCAGACCGACTTTCACGGCACCACGCCACTTTCCGGCACTCCGCCTCTGGATACCGGGACGGCGGTGGTCACCGAACATTCCAGGCGCGACATCGTCATAGCTCCCACCCTCTATGCGAGCTATGCCCTGGAGAACCTCCCCCTCTCCTTCGGCCTCGGCGTCAACGCGACCTACCCGCTGTCGAAATCCTGGGATGACTCCAGCGTCTTCCGTAACCAGGTGCAGATCGCGTCGATCAAGCCGATCAACTTCCAGCCCACGGTGGCCTACCGTGTCGACGCCCTCAACCTGGGGGTCGCAGCTGGGATCGACATCACCTACGCAATGGTATCGCTGCAAAAGTCGCTCTACTCCCCGGTCATCGATCCCACCGCGCCGGCACCCCCTTTCGGGGCCTACGAGGTGGGATCGCTCGGCCTGAACGGGACCGCGATCTATATGGGGTACAACCTCGGGCTTTTGTGGAAGCCGCGCCGGGACCTGAGCTTCGGCCTCGCCTACCGCAGCAAGATCACCCTCGACATCACCGGCGACGCCAATTTCCTGGCGACGACGCCGACGGGTATGGGCGCCATCGGCCTTTCGGACTCCGCCCTTTTCCCCTACACCAGGGCGCACGCCAGCAGCAGCGCCTCGACCAGCATCACCCTCCCCGACACCTTGGACCTCGCCATCGCCTGGCGGCCGACGGATCGCATCACCCTCGAATTCGACGCCACCCGTACCGGCTGGAGCAGTTTCGAGAAACTGGAGTTCCACTTCGACTCCCCGCAGTTCGCCGCGTTCAACAACCAGCCCGACCCCAGGAAATGGCGCGACGTCTGGAGCTACAAGTTCGGCGCCCAGTACGTCGTCAATCCGCGCCTGGCCCTGCGCGCGGGATACTCCTTCGACGAATCTCCGGTACCCGACCAGACCGTGGACCCGCTGCTCCCCGATGCCGACCGGCACAGCTTCTCGGTCGGCACCGGCATAGGGACCACGCTCGGCTCCGTCGACCTCGCCTACATGTGGGTGCACTTCGTGGACCGTGCGGTGCATAACCAGGAGATGACCACCCTGCGCGGCTCAAACGGCGTCTTCAAGAGCGACGCCTATCTGCTTGCCGCGAACCTGAACCTCAAATTCTGAGTCGCACCCGGCTGCGGAGGTACGATATGACCCGACACCTGCTACGCCTGCTCGGCATCCTGCTGTTTTTCCTCCTCACCCTGGCGGGGTGCGGCTCGGACTCAGGGATGAGCCAATCGGTGAGCCCCAATTCCGCCCTTTTCGACCCCACCACCGGGGAAGTGCCCCTGCCCAACGTCCTGGCTACGGCCACGGCCCGGGACCCCATCACCCAGTACGCCGACCCGGCCACGGGGGCCGTGGGGCTGAGACCCGCTAACCGCCCCATGAACCCGCTGGAGGCGCTCGCCTACGTGAACCGCTACGAGGTCGGCGGGAGCAACGCGGTGGCCGGCGTCAACGCCCCCATCTACCTCCGTTTCGCCCGCCCGCTTATGCCCGACACGGTGAACGCGGCGAACATCAAGGTGTTCCTTGTAGCGGCCGACACGGCGGCGCCCACCGCGACCGAGAACAACCCGCTGCGCTTCGCCGACGTTACCGGCGCTTTCGGCTTCAGCTATACTCCCGGGCGCAGTGACGTCGCCCTGTTCCCCACCTTCCCGCTCCTCCCCGGCAGCCGCTACCTCTACCTGGTCACCGACCGGGTGAAGGACGCCGCCACCGGCGGCTCGGTGAGCAGTTCGGTCTATTTCTCCGCCCTCAAATCGGACCTTCCCCTGGTCGGGCCGTTCTCGCCGCTCGAGCAGATCAGGGGGAACAGCGTCGACGGCAGCGGCAACGTGATCTTCTCAGGCTACGCCAAGGTGATGAAGGACCTGACCGCCGCGTCATCGGTGAGCAGCGTGTCGAACCGCAGCCAGATTGCCCTCATCGGACGCTTCAACACCACCGCGGCAGGTTTCATCGCGACCGATCCGGCGGACCCGGCGGGGAGCCTGGTGCCGGTGGAGAGCGCGCTGCGCGCCTTCGCCGCCGGCAGCGACCTCCCCGGCGGGCTTTCCGGCAAGAGTTGGCTCGGCGCCGGGCTCAACTCGGTCACCGTGACCGGCACCCTCACTCCTGCCGCGTACTGGGGCGCAGTCCTCGCGGGGACCGGAATCCCCGTTGCAGCGCCGGCAAGCGTCGGAGCGGTGGTGACCGGAAGCATCGCCAGCGCCGACATCTCCATGAACCCCGTGGTCGCCCGAGGGAACCCGGTCATGAACCAGCACCTCGCCTTCGGCAGTTACAGCGCGGCGAGCGCGGTGCTGCTACCCTATCGCGACGCGGCAACCGGAAGGCTCACCGGGTTCTACTACAGCGACCGCCAGATCCCCTTCGTCTACTTCGCACCCGCCGGCACCCCTCCCGCAGGGGGGTGGCCCCTGGCCATCTACCAGCATGCCATCAACGGCAGCAAGGAGCAGGCGATCGCCGTAGCAGGTACCCTCACCGCCGCGGGGTACGCGGTGGTCGCCATCGATCTCCCGCTGCACGGCGCCCTCGCCGTGCCGGGGCACGTCACCGGCACCGCCTGGGGAGAGGACTTCATCGCCCTGGGGGCGCCGCTTGCCGCGCGGACCAACGTCCAGCAGGCCGCCTTCAACCTGGACCGCCTGGAGCTGGTGCTGGCAACCCCCTCCTTCAACCCCGCCTTCGCGGCGCAGGGGTTCACCCCCCTGGGGGCCAACGCGCCCAACCCGGGACTGAAACCGAAATACGTGGGCGTGAGCCTGGGCTCCATAGTCGGGGCCTACTACCTGGCCGGCAACACCACCCTCTCCGCGGCGCAGGGCACCCCTCCCTACACCCAGTCCTCCCTCGACGCCGACATGAAAGGGCTCCTGAGCGTCCCCGGCGCGCGCATCGCCTACCTGTTGCGTGACAGCGTCGATTTCGGCCCCAGCATCAACGCCGGCCTCGCCCGCGCCGGGATCACCTCAGGGACGCCGACCTACGAAAAGTTCTTCCAGCTCACCCAGTCGGTTTTCGACCCGGTCGACCCCGCCACCATGACCACCCCCCTCCCCGACCTGCGTACCGGGAGCGTGCTCCCCGCCAGGCTTTCCGGCAGGGTGCTGATACAGGAGGCTACCAGCACGACCTTTGACGCCAACGGGCGCCCGACCAACGGCGACCTGGTCATTCCCAACTGGAGCACCCGCTACCTCGGCAACGCCCTGGGTGGGCGCGGCGTCCTGGGCACCCCGGAGGCGCTCGCGGTGGCGCCGGGCTTCGACCAGTTGAGCTGTCTCTCCGGCCGGGTTCCCGCCCCCTTCATGATGACCGTTTCCGGCGGCGCCGTGGTACCGAAGGTCGCTCCCGCCGCCGGAGATGCCGCCGCGGCCGGGCCGCGCGAAGGGTACTTCCAGTTCGACCAGCCCGACGTGAGCCACGGCTTCCTCATCGACCCGGTCACCTCGCCGCAGAGCTTCCTCTTGGGGCAGCGGCAGATGGCCTACTTCGTCCGCACCGGATTGGTGATCGATCCCGCCGTCGTCTCCGCCTCGCTCCCCAAAGTGCGCCGCGCCCTGCCGTCCCTGCCCCCCTACCGGGTGATCCCGGCGCCGGCATCGCGGCTCTTCGCCTCTCCGTCATGATCCAGCCGGGCCCCGCCACCTCAGGCGGGGCCCGCCCCCCATCCGGCACCACCCGCGCCGCACTCCCCCCTCCCCAAATCCTTTGCAGGCACTCCCCACCCAAACTTAGCTCTCGACAAAATTGGCCTTTTGCAATATATTCCGCCAATCGTGTATACATTTTTTACCGTGCCGTCCGCACGGTTACGGATACCAGTCACCATCAATCCCACGCAAAGGAGAACAGAACCGATGGCAACTCCAGAGTTCAAGTACCAGGAAGCTTTCCCGCTCGGGCCGGACACCACCAAGTACCGCCTCATCCCGGACTCCCAGCAGTACGTTTCGGTCGCCAACTTCGAAGGACAGGAGGTGCTCAAGGTAGCCCCGGAGGCCCTCACCGTGGTGGCCAACACCGCCATGAAGGACCTCTCCTTCCTGCTCCGCCCGGAGCACAACGAGATGGTTGCCAAGATCCTGACCGATCCGGAAGCCTCCCAGAACGACAAGGGTGTTGCCCTCGCCTTCTTGAGAAACGCAGAGGTTGCCGCGAACTTCGAGCTCCCCATCTGCCAGGACACCGGCACCGCCATCGTCATGGGCAAGAAGGGGCAGCAGGTCTGGACCGGCGCAAACGACGAGGAGTATCTCTCCAAGGGGGTCTACCGGACCTACACCGAGGAGAACCTGCGCTACTCGCAGACCGTCGCCCTGGACATGTACAAGGAGACCAACACCGGGACCAACCTCCCGGCCCAGATCGACCTGTACGCCACCAAGGGTGCCGAGTACAAGTTCCTGTTCATGGCCAAGGGTGGCGGTTCCGCCAACAAGACCTACCTGTACCAGGAGACCAAGGCGCTCCTCAACCCGGACAGCCTGGTCAAGTTCCTGGTGGCCAAGATGAAGACCCTGGGTACCGCCGCCTGTCCGCCGTACCACCTGGCCTTCGCCATCGGAGGCACCAGCGCCGAGGCCTGCCTCAAAACCGTCAAGCTCGCCAGCGCGAAGTACCTCGACGCGCTCCCGACCAGCGGCAATGAGCACGGCCAGGCCTTCCGGGACCTCGCGCTCGAAGCTGAGCTCTTGAAGGCGGCCCAGGAGTCCGGCATCGGCGCCCAGTTCGGCGGCAAGTACTTCGCCCACGACGTGCGGATCATCCGCCTGCCGCGCCACGGCGCTTCCTGCCCGGTCGGCATGGGCGTTTCCTGCTCTGCGGACCGCAACATCAAGGCCAAGATCAACAAGGAAGGGATCTGGGTCGAGCAAATGGACGACAACCCGGGTCGCCTCATCCCCGAGCGTTTCCGCGGCAAGCACGAGCACGGTGTCAGGATCAACCTGAACCAGCCCATGAAGGACATCCTGGCCGAGCTGGCCAAGCACCCGGTCTCGACCCCGCTGCTCCTCTCCGGCACCATCGTGGTCGGCCGCGACATCGCGCACGCCAAGTTCAAGGAGATCCTCGACTCCGGCAAGCCGCTTCCCGAGTACCTGAAGAACCATCCGATCTACTACGCGGGCCCGGCCAAGACCCCGGCAGGAAAGCCGTCCGGCTCCTTCGGCCCCACCACCGCCGGACGCATGGACTCCTACGTTGACCTGCTCCAGGCCAACGGCGGCTCCATGGTCATGATCGCCAAGGGTAACCGCTCGCAGCAGGTAACCGACGCCTGCAAGAAGCACGGCGGCTTCTACCTCGGTTCCATCGGCGGCCCGGCCGCTATCCTGGCCGAGGAGAACATCAAGAAGGTCGAGTGCATCGACTTCCCCGAACTGGGGATGGAGGCAGTCTGGAAGATCGAAGTCGAGGACTTCCCGGCATTCATCCTGGTGGATGACAAGGGGAACGACTTCTTCAAACAGTTGGGGATTTAGTTGCAGATGTGAGAGGGGGCGAATGATTATTCGCCCCTACAGGATCAGCGGTGCATCAAAAAAGCCCCCGTTGCCGTCATGGCAGCGGGGGCTTTTGCTTTAGTGTGTCACATGGTGTCGGCCAGATCGGGTGGGAGATCTTTCCAGTCCCCAGTCCCCAGTCCCCAGCCCCTGCCCTTACATATAGACCATGACCCGGAAGTGGAGCCTCCCGTCCATGGTCGTGAAGGGGATGGTAACCCCTTTGCATTGCACGCTCATGCTCCCGTCCATGGTGGACTGCTCGGGAGGATCGGTCATCGGCCTCAGACGCCCGGAGAGGACCAGGGGGAGTCCCAGGGCCACGCTGCCGTACTGCTCATGGTACTTGGTCTTGAAGACCCCGGCGATGTTGTTGGCCACCTCACCGACCGCGTCGCTGATGGCCTCGTCATCCGCCTCGTCAAGCATCAGGAGGTCCTTGGCGATCTGCTCGGCCGGCCCCTTCTCGGTGGCGAAGATGATGTAACCGACCCGGTCTCCGGCGACGCCCACAATCCCCACCACGTCGCTGTGCAGCGGGTTGATCTTCTTCTCCACCTTCCCCGCATAGATGTCGGTATTCATGTAGCTCTTGAAGGTGTCCTGGGTGGCGGACATGATGGTGAACATGATCTCTTCGAACGTTATGCTGTTGCTCAAGGCAACCCCCTTTACATCGGTGGATGATTGACAGCTGACAGTTGACAATGAAAAGCGCGCCAGCACGAAGGCTACGTCAGTTACAGTATCGTCACTTGCGGCGGAAGCTTTAGTCACTTGTCCCGTGGGCGCACCACATTGTCAATCGTCAGTATCAATTGGGGTTCATATCCCGGTCAACTCCTCGATCTTGAGTTCCAGATCGTCGCCGTTTATCCGCACCACCTGACCGTTATTCTCCTCGGTGCGGATCACCCCCTCGTCGATCCATACCTGCAAACGCTCCATCTCGACACCGAATTTTTCGCAGGCCTCGGCGGGTGTGTACCAAGTCTTGGATGCCAGCATGATCGTTTCCTCCTTCGCTTCGGTCCCACCCGGAGCTGGGGCGTACCCTCTAATAGAGCGCAGCCACCTCGGTTTTAATTACAGATTCCACCGTTGGATGGTATCGCTTATGGTCTCCATGTCAAGCAGGGACGCGGTGTAGCACCGCAAAACCACTACCTTTTTAGGAAAGCGCGTTTTTCCCCTTTTCTTCGCGGCAGTTGTGCCGATAAGAATACGGTGGCTACTTAATGAGTAGCCGGGAGACGGCACATGGAAAACAACGAAGCACAACGTGAAACGGTCCTCTTCGTGGACGACGAGAAAAGCTACCTGGCCTACACCAGCGAGCTCTTCGAGAACAGGGGGCTCCATATTCTCACCGCTTCTTCGGCCATGGAGGCGCTGGAGATCGTTGAGCACCAGTCGGTCGCCGTGGTCGTTTCCGACAACGAAATGCCCGGAATGCGCGGCATCGAGCTCCTCTCCCGTATCAAGGAGGTCTCGCCCCACACGGTGAAGATCATGATGACCGGCAGTGCCGACCTTTCCACGACCCTGGCTGCCATCAACAGCGGCGAGGTATTCCGTTTCGTCCTGAAGCCATGGAAGAAAGCGGAGATGCTCCGCGCCGTGAAGGACGGCCTCCGCCGCTACCGCGTGCTGCAGGCGATCAAGCGGGAGGACGAGTTCATCCTGCACTCGCTGGCACAGACCATCGAGCTCAAGGACGCCTGCACCAAGGGGCATTGCGACCGCGTCGCCACACTGGCACTGAGGGTGGCGGCGAAGCTCGGGATCCCCGAGGATGTCCAGCAGGAGATCAGGTACGGGAGCTGGCTGCACGACTGCGGCAAGATCGGCGTTCCCGAGGCGATCCTCAACGCGGAACGCGCACTGACACCGGAGGAGTTCAAGATCGTCATGAAGCACCCGGAGTGGGGGTGCGAAGTGGTCAGAAAGGCGAACCTCTCCAAGACGGTCCAGAACATAGTGCTCTACCACCACGAGAGATTCGACGGCAAGGGGTATCCTCACGGGCTGGCAGGAAGCAAGATCCCCATTGAGGCGCAGATCGTCGCGACCGCGGACATCTGTGACGCACTCACCATGGACCGCCCCTACCGCAAGGGGTTCAACCGCGAAGAGGTCATGTGGACCATGAAGGGGATGAGCGGCTCGAACCTCGATCCCAAGTTGGTGCAGACCCTCTTCTTCCTGCTGGCGGAGGATGCACCGACAGAGATCTGAAATCGCGAAGCGTCCTTTGCTCGCGACAAAAATGGCTTGCGATAGTGCAGTTTCAATCAGGAAATTGCTGCGCTAGCACTATCTCCGACGAGATCCCCTCTTGTTTCCCGTCACAGGATCACGTGCCCCAAGGGGCCATCCAGCGCTCAGCGAATAGCCCCACCTCTTCAGGAAACAACTCGTCCTTTGGAAAACCCGTTCTTCCCAAGCCCAGACTCGTTCTACCCAAAACTAAACTCATTCAGCCCAAAACTAAACTCGTTCAGCTGAAAACCAAACTCGTTCTTCTCAAAACCAAACTCGTTCAGCCCAAAACAAGACTCGTTTTTCACAAAACAGATCGCGTTTAACTCAAAATCAAACTCGTTTTTCGTCGGTCCAACTGGCCAATTATATTAGCGATTTCGACCACACCACAAAAACAAGTCTGTTTTTTTGCAGAAATGGTCTGAAAAAACCCGTAATGGGGCTCAGAAATCGGTGTTAAACCGTAGGAGAGGTCCACACCTGGCATTGCACCCGGTCAATGCACCAACAAAAATAAAGGGGAAGCACGGCAGTGCTCCCCCTTCTCATTCCTGCTACAACTCGTCGCATTCGTTATTTCTTCTTGCGTACCTCGTCCAGCGCCTTTTCGAAACGCGCCTGGTCGAATCCCTTCAGTACTTTGGCGTCCTCCCCTATCACGATGACGGGAACACCTTGGCTTTTGTACTTTCCGGTGACCAGTTCCATGGCGGCACTGTCCAACTCGACATCCCTGTTGATGAAGGGGATGTTGTTCCTGGTGAAGTACTCCTTGGCAGCCCGGCAATGCGGACACCAGGACGTGGAGAAAAGAACGATCTTCGGATATTTGGTCTGGACGCTGTGGCTTCCGAGCGGGCTCTGCGGGAGCTGTTCGGCCCGTCCAGCGATTGGAGCTAAAAGGGATAAAGCCAGGATTGCGGTAAGCAGGATGCGCATGTTACTCCCCCTTTTGTTCGTTTTTACTGCCGGTTACTTTGAGCTGCCGCCGGACCATCTTGAAGCTCAACGTCTTGGGATTTCCCGGACGCCGCACCAGGATCAGCACCGGGGCCCCGGCACGCCCGCGCAACCGCCGCTCGACGATAAATTTGAAGTCACTCCCGGCGGTCGGCGTGCTGTCCACCTGGGTGATGATGTCGCCTGCCTTTATTCCGGCCAGATGCGCCGGCCCCCCTGCGACCAGCTGCCGCACCACGATGGTGCCGTCGGCCCGTGGCACGCCGTCGATCCCCACCCCGCCGAAAGCGGCGGCAGCATGACTGTAGGCCGGCAGCAGCAACAGGGCGAAGAGCAGTATGGCATGAATGATCCTGAACATGGCCAGTGAAGTTATACGAGAGCCCCCCCGGCTGTCAACTATGCTTTTGCCGAGCCCACCCCTCTATGCTATAAGTGATGCATTAAAATCCACCAGTGGAGTTGTTCACATGACTGCTAGGACCAAGGTGAAACAGGCTCTGGACGAAGGTAAAGCCGGCAGCACCATCCTCGTCAAGGGGTGGGCGCGCACGGTACGAAACAGCAAGGAAGTCACCTTCATCGCCCTCAACGACGGCTCGTGCCTCTCCGGAATCCAGGTGGTTGTCGAGCCGGATCTCCCGAATTTTGCCGAAGTGACCGCTATCGGCACCGGCAGCGCGCTTGCGGTGACCGGGCTGTTGCAGGAGTCGCCGGCCGCCGGGCAGGCCCTGGAGCTGAAGGCGCAGCAGATCGAGGTGGTCGGCGGGGCGGATCAGGAATACCCGATGCAGAAGAAGCGGCATACCTTCGAGTACCTGCGCACCATCGCGCATCTCAGGGTGCGCAGCAACACCTTCGGTGCGGTGTTCCGGGTGCGCTCGGCGCTGGCCCAGGAGGTGCACCGCTTCTTCGCCGAGCGCGGCTTTCTCTACGTGCACACCCCGATCATCACCTCCAACGACTGCGAGGGGGCCGGGGAGCTGTTCCGGGTAACCACGCTCGACCTCGCCCACCCTCCGCTGGTGAACGGCGCGGTCGATTTCTCCAGGGACTTCTTCGCCACCGCCACCGGGCTCACCGTGAGCGGGCAGTTGGAGGGGGAGCTCTTCGCCCAGGCCTTCTCCGACATCTATACCTTCGGGCCGACCTTCCGGGCCGAGAACTCGAACACCGCCCGCCATGCGGCCGAGTTCTGGATGATCGAACCGGAGATGGCCTTTGCCGACCTCGCCGACGACGCGGACCTGGCGGAGGCCTTCTTCAAGAGGTTGTGCCGCTTCGCGCTGGACCACTGCGACGACGACATGAAATTCTTCAATGCGCAGATCGACAAGGGACTGATCCAGAGGATCGAAGGAGTGGCGCAGGCATCGTTCGCACGCATGGAGTACGGCGAGGCGATCGAACGGCTCAAGAAGGCGCCGGTATCGTTCCAGTTCCCCGTTGAGTGGGGGCTCGACCTGCAATCCGAGCACGAGCGCTATCTGACCGAGCAGGTAGTGGGCGGCCCGGTCTTCATCCTCAACTATCCCAAAGAGATCAAGGCGTTCTACATGAGGCAGAACGACGACGGCAAGACCGTCGCAGCCATGGATCTCCTGGTCCCCAAGGTGGGGGAGATCATCGGCGGGAGTCAGCGCGAGGAGCGCCTGGAGCTTTTGGAACAGCGCATGCTGGAAACGGGGATCGCACCGGAGTCGCTCTCCTGGTACCTCGACACCAGGCGCTGGGGCTCGACGCCGCACGCCGGTTTCGGGCTCGGCTTCGAGAGGCTGATCATGTACCTCACCGGGATGGAGAACATCAGGGACGTCATCCCCTTCCCCAGGACGCCGAGGCACGCGGAATTCTGAAATTCGTGACCAGGCACGCGCTCCCTACCCCTCTCCCCCGGGAGAGGGCAGGGTAAATCCCCTCCCCCCCTTCGGGGACCCTCTCCGGAGGGAGAGGGAACGAGCGGAAGATCACCGGACATCCGGTTATCCAGCATCTCTGGCAAGAAGGAAGCTCTGAAAGCAGATATGAAGAGAGGCAAGGCCCGTGGCGCCTTGCCTCTCTTCGTTCTTAATCCTTATCCTGGTCTTATTCTTTTTGCGCCGTCTGGGGCCAGTAGCTCCCGCCGACGAGGACCGCCTTGATCTTGCCGATCTTCACCTTGGTCGAAACCATGACCGGGATCCTGAGCGCGTCGTCCGTCAGCCAGACTTTGACGTCACCGGTGCGGGCGAAGAAACCGTCGGCTTTCATCATCGGCTGCACCACGATGGTCTTGAACCGCCCCACTGGCGTCTCGACCTCCTCCCGCTTGAGCACCTTCACCTCGGTGTTCCACAGCTTCTTGCAATCGTAGATGTCCACGAACAGCGAACGTCCCGGCACGAGGTCCAGGGTCCGGACGTAGTAGACAACAGAAAGAGGATCGTAGGTGGTCGCGCTGATGTCGTCGACGCGCTGGGTCTTGTGCAGGAGATCCTTCGACTCGACCTTCAGCTTCTGCTGGTCGAACCTGGCCTCCTTGAGGCGCCGGTGACTCCCCTCGCTGATCTTGTTGCGGAAGTACCTGGGGAAACCGAAGCGGTCGCCGCTGCCGCGAACGACCACGGACTCGGCACGGTCTTCCACCCGGAAGAAAGTGTCCAGCCATGGCGTGGAGCGGGTAGTGGTGACGATGTGGAGTTCGTTCCCCTTGGTGCTGAGCTCCTGGGTCGTGGTCCCGGCCTTGATCCCGGTCCAGCTCACCTCGTAGACCAGCTTCTCGTTGGGGCTCATGGCGCGGGCCGGAAGGGCGGAAACGACGAGAACTGCGAAAAAGGACAATAAGGCTGAAATTTTCATGTCCACAGATTAGCCCCTGGCGATATTTTTTTTCAAGGGAAAAAGCTTAGGGATTACCTAATGTTAGATGTTTCAAACATGACAGGCACCGGAGCCGGGGGAGTGATGCGGGCGAGGGGGCAGGGGCGAACGATGGTTCGCCCCTGCAGGTGGACGGTTCCGAGGACTAGGCCCCGCTACTTTTGGTGATCATGATGACGCCGATGGCGACCAGCACGGTCCCTGCCCAGCGCAGCGGACTCACCACCTCGTGCAGGAAGTACTGGGACAGGAAGGCGACCAGTATGTAGTTCAGGGCCTGCATGGGCAGGGCGACGGAGAGGTCCTCCCAGGAGAGGACCGCAAGCCAGAGAAAAAAGAAAACCGCCAGCATCGCGGTGCCGAAGACGAGCTTCGGGGTGGTGAGTGCCTGCACGGCGACCCTCAGGATACCCCTGAGGTTCATGGTGGAGATGTCTCCCAGCTCCTTCATCCCGCTGGCCAGCAGCAGGTCGCCGATGGTACCCGCGGTCACCGCGGCCAGCATGACCACTACGGTCTTAAACATACGTCTTTTCCTCTCCCCGATAGTTTCTCAACGTGATGCCGGCCTGCTCCAATTTCTGCCGCACCCGCGGGCTCGTGAGCGCCGCGAGCTCCGCCTCGTGCTGGTAATCAGGCATCCGGCGCGTAAGCGTGGAGCAGGGATGACAGCCGGGATGGAAGTAGATCTCCGTGAGCCCCTCCCCCACCCCGTCCAGCGCCCGCACGAGGTACTCCTCGGTCATGTGGCCGGAATTCAGCAGCCCCTTCACCTCGCCTGCGTAGCGGATGCCGAGCCGCTGCAGTCGTGGCCGGCAACGCTCAGCGAGCCGGGCGAAGATGAAGGCGTCGGCGCACTTCCCCACCACCCTCGTGCGGTCCAGCGCCAGGTTCGCCCGCAGGTTTTCCCTGGTGAGCCGAAAGCTCTTGATGCCGTAGGCAGGCATCAGTTCGCACAGGATGTCGAACACCACCGGGTGCATGTGGATGTTTAGATGACCGTCGACGTGGGAAAGCTCGACACCCGCGTCGCGGCATCTCGCCAGTTGCGCGTCGATCTCCAGGCGGAGCTTTTTTCTCAGTCCCTTCAGGAAGAAATAGCGCATCCCCGCCAGCACCGCGTCGTCGGTGAACTCTCCCGCCGCGCCGGTAAGGGCGGGCAGTCCCTGCTGCGGCAGGACCGCGCTTCCCTGCACCAGGGTGAGGTGCAGCCCGACCTGCAGGGCGGGGTTCGCGCGCGCGAAGGCAGCCGCCTCCTCGAAGGCGTCTCCTCCCGCCATGAGCGACGTGCTGGTGAGCATCCCCTCCTGCCACGCCCTGATGATGCCGCGGTTCGCCCCGGCGCTCAGGCCGAAGTCGTCGGCGTTAAGTATTATCTCTTTCATGTGCCCTATCATCTCCTCCCCCAGGAGGGGGGAGGCCGGGAGGGGCGAACACGCAGCTCCCCCTCCCTAACCCTCCCCCTCCGGGGGAGGGGACCCTACCGGTGCGGGTTCATCCAGATATCGCTAGCAGGCGGCCTGCTTGCGCTTTCGCATGTAGCTCAGGTACTGGGCCCCTTCCTTCAGGAGCTTGCGGCGCACCTGGGAATTGACCAGCATGCTGAAGATGCTGCGCGCTATGTAGCGGGGACGGAAGTAGAACTTGTTGTAGAACAGCTCGACGGCGTCGAAGATCTCCTGGTTGGAAAGATCCGGGTAGTTGATGACGCACTTCTGGTGCCCGGTCTCGTCGAGGAAGCTGTCGGAGGCGATCCAGCCGTTCTCCTTGGCCATCTGGTAGAACTCGGTCCCCGGGTACGGGGAGGCCAGGGAGACCTGGATCGAGGTGAGGTCGAGGTCGATGGCGTAGGCGATGGTCTCTTTGATGGTCTCGCGGGTCTCGCCGGGCAGCCCCAGCACGAAGGCTCCGTGCACGGTGATGCCGAGCTTCTTGCAGTTCCTGGTGAACTCGATCGCCTGGGCCTTGGTGACCCCCTTCTTGATGTTCTTGAGGATCTGCTCGTTTCCCGATTCGTACCCGACTACCACGTGATGCATCCCGGCGTCGCGCAGCTCCTTCAGGGTTTCATAGTCGCAGTTGGCACGGGCGTTGATGACCCAGGAGACGTTCAAGGGCTTTATGGCCCTCGCGATGGCTATGGCGTGCTGCTTGTCCGCCGTGAAGGTATCGTCGTCGAAGGAGATGTCCTTCACATGGGGGAGGTTCTCCTTGATCCACTTCACCTCTTCATAGACGTTCTGCGGGCTTCTCTTCCTGAGGGTGCGCCCTGAGAAGGTCTGCGGCCACAGGCAGTAGATGCAGCGGGATGGGCAGCCGCGACTGGCGTAGATGGAGACGTAGGGGTGCCTGAAATGCGGGATCACGTACTCTTCGATGGGAAGATCGCGCTGGTAGACCTGGCTTGCGAAGGGAAGGACGTCGAGGTCCGCGATGGGGGCGCGGTCCTTGGTGTGGACCACCTTGCCATCTTTCAGGAAGCTGATACCGTCCACCTCGTCCCAGGGCTTTCCTTCGCACAACTCCTTGGTGGAGTAGTCGAACTCGCCGCGGCAGACGATGTCGACCGCGCCGGCGGCGAAACGGAGGCTTTCCTCCGGGAGGATGCTCACGTGCGGACCGGTAAGCACCGTCACCGTGCCCGGCTTCTGCGCCTTGACCCGGCGCGCGGTTTCCACGTCGATGGCGAGGGTCGGGGTGGAGGTGTACATCACCACCATGTCGTAATCTTTGGCTATCGCGAGGCAGGCATCGAGATCGAGGCGCTGCACCGGCGCGTCGACGACGCGCGCCCCCTCGATCATCCCCGCCGGATAGGTGAGCCAGCCGGGGAACCAGAAAGAGGTCACCTCGCGCGAGGCCTGGTAACGCGCACCGGCACCTCCGTCAAAATCCTCGAAGGTCGGCGGGTTCAAAAACAACGGCTTCATACACCCCTCCAGATTAATATCGGCACACCAAAAAAAGAAGCCCTGACTATAAGACGGCGGCCTCCTTTTGTCAAGGCGAACCGGGGCAAAGTCCGGGAAAGCGTTGCGGCGGCGGCTCCCCTCTGATAAAGTGGCCGATCGAAAGGGAGAAGCCCAATGGCCAACGAAAACAAAAGCCTGGGCATGGTGGCCGCCATGCCCCAGGAGATCGCGCCGGTTCTGGCGCGCATAAAGGGATACGCCCGGGGAAACATCGACGGGCGCAACCTGTACCGGTTCCCCGTGAACGGCAGCTGCGTCTACCTCATCGAGTCGGGGATGGGACCCGCGCAGGCGGCGGCTGCGACCAGGGCGCTGATCAGGCACGCGGAACCGGACGCCATCATCAACTTCGGCTTTGGCGGCGCGGTCCTTCCCGGTCTCGAGGTCGGCGAACTGGTGCTGGCGGAGCGCGTCTTCCGTCTGGACCAGGGCGCGCTCAGCGAGCTCCCCCTGCCCGACCCCGCCCTCGCCACCCTGCTCCAGGAGCACTGCGCCAAGGTAGGGCTGCAGCTGCGGCGCGGAGGCTACATCACCGCCAGCGGGATCAGGAACAAGGCGGAGATGGCGAGCCGGCTCGGTGGGAGCACAGCGCTCCCCCTGCTCGAGATGGAGACGGCGGCGGTGCTCGAACAGGCGCAGGGCGCGGGGATTCCTCTGGTTGCGATCCGGGGGGTAAGCGACGCGGCCGACGAGGAGCTCGGTTTTTCCATCGAGGAGTTCTGCGACGGCAACCTGAACCTGGTCCCCTGGCGGGTGGCGTGGACCATCTCGAAACGGCCCTGGTTGATTCCGCAACTGATCAGGCTGTCAGGGAATTGCCGGAGGGCGGGGAAGCGGCTGGCGCTGGCCGTCGAACTTGCGCTGCAGGCGCTGACGCGGCAGAGCCAGCCTTAGTCGAAGCTCTCGGAAAAACGGGCGGCGATCTCACCCTTCAGGTAGGCGTCCGCCTCCGCCGCGGTGGCGAAGCTCAGGGCCTTCAGGGCCACCGTGCGCGCCTCCTGCAGGGTGCAGCGACGCATGATCTTCTTGACCCGCGGGATGGAGACCGCGTTCATGGAGAGTTCGTCGTAACCAAGCCCCAAAAGGATGGGAAGGTACTCCGGGTCTCCCGCCATCTCGCCGCAGATGCTGGCCTCGATCCCCGCGGCGTGAGCCGCGTCGACGATGGTCTTCAGCGAGCGGAGCACCGCCGGGTGCAGCGGCTGGAACAGCGCGGAGAGGTGCTCGTTGGTGCGGTCGATGGCCAGCGTGTACTGGATGAGATCGTTGGTGCCGACGCTGAAGAAATCGACCTCCGCCGCCAGGAGATCCGCGATCACCACCGCCGAGGGTATCTCTATCATGATCCCCACCTGCACCTTCTCGTCGAAGGGGTGGGTGCCGCGCAGCTCCTCCTTCACCTCCTCCAGAATGGCCTTGGCGGCCCGGACCTCGGCCACCCCCGAAACCATCGGGAAGAAGAGCTTCACCTCCCCGAAGGCGCTCGCCCTCAGGATGGCCCGCAACTGCGCCTTGAAGACGGCGGGCTGGCGCAGCGAGAGGCGGATCGCACGCACCCCCAGCGCCGGGTTCATCTCGTCGGAGAGGTCGAGGTCGGTGAGGCACTTGTCCCCGCCGATGTCCAGCGTCCTGATGGTCACCGGCTGCGGCGCCATCCCCTTCACCAGCGCGGCATAGGCCTGGAACTGCTCTTCCTCGGTGGGAAGGGTGCCGCGGTTCATGAAAAGCATCTCGGTGCGGTACAGGCCGATCCCCTCGCCGCCGTGCTTGTGCACCGAGGCGACCTCCTCGATGAATTCCACGTTCCCCTTCAGGCGCATCCGGTGCCCGTCCAGGGTCTGGGCCGGCAGGTCGCGCAGCTTCAGGAGTTCCCGCTCCACGTACTCGTAGCGCTGCTTCTTCTGCAGGTACTCCTTGAACTCCTCCGCCCCGGGGTTGACTATGACCACCCCGGTCGAGCCGTCGATGATCAGGGTGTCCCCGTCGCGGACATCGGCGGTCACCCGCTCGAGCCCCACCACAGCGGGGATCTCGAAGGCCCGGGCCAGGATCGAGGTGTGGGAGGTCCTCCCCCCGAGGTCGGTGATGACCCCCATCACCCTGTTCTTGTCGATCTGCAGGATGTCGGCGGGGGAGAGGTCGTGGGCCACCACGATCACCTTCCCCTGGATGTTGTCGATGGGCTCCTGCTTCTGCCCCACCATGTGCCTGAGGACGCGCTCGACCACCGTCTCGACGTCCCCCCCGCGCTCGCGCAGGTACTCGTCATCCACCCCCTCGAAGAAGGCCTTGAAGCGCCCCAGGGTCCTTTTCAGGGCCCCTTCGGCGTTGATGCCGAGCCGCTCGATGTACTGCGTGGTCTCGCCGACCAGCATGGTGTCGTCAAGGAGCATCAGGTGGGCGTCGATGACGCAGAGGTGCTCGGGGCCGTGGGTGCTGGAGAGCTGCTCGCGCAGGGCGAAGAGCTCCCCCTTGGCGCGCTCGATCGCCCTGGTGAAGCGGTCCAGCTCCCCCGGGATCTCCTCGTTGGCGACCACCACCTCGGTGACGGCGACCCGGCGCCGGTCGGTGATGCGCACCTGCCCGATGGCGATCCCGGCGGAGGCGCCGATCCCGTTCAGCTCCCTCGACTCACTCTTCTCCGAATCCATTCCGGATCAGCTCCCCGATTGCGGCATAGGCCTCGACCTCGTCCGCACCCTCCACCTTCAGGGTGACGGTGCTCCCCTTGGCGGCCGCGAGCATCATGATCCCCATGATGCTCTTGCCGTTCACCTCGACGCCCTCCCGCTCGATCCTGATCTCCGAGGAGAAAGCGCTGGAGGTCTTCACCAGGAGCGCGGAGGCCCTGGCGTGCAGCCCCAACTTGTTCGGTATTACGAATTGTCCTTCGATCATATCGTGCACTCGCCTTCCCCGGCACGGGCCGGGGGAGGGCGAATCCTCCTTTGTCCTTACTTCTTCAGGAAATCCCCGGCCACCGTGATCCCCTCCTGGGCGCTCTCCTTGAGCTTCAGGGCGAGTTCCGCGACGCCGCAGCGGTTGCGCTCCTGGGTGAAGCGGATCAGCATGGGGAGGTTCACCCCGGTCAGCACCTCGACCTTCCCTTCCTGCAGGAAGGAGATGCTCATGTTGGAGGGAGTGCCGCCGAACATGTCCGTCATGATGATGGCTCCGTCGCCGGATACCCGGGCCACGGCGTCCTTTATGGCCGCCATGACGTCCGTCGCCGACGCGTCGGGGGCGATCCCCACCGCCTCGGCAAGTTCCAGCTTCCCTACTATCATCTCCGCCGCGGTCAGAAGCTCACTGGCCACGCCGGCATGTGCTACCAAAAGCAGTCCTATCATCCCAGCCCCTTCTCTATGTCCCTGTGGGAAATTTTTATGTTCACGTTCCGCTGCCGGAAGTAGTGGTACAGCTCTTCTGCGATGGCCACCGAGCGGTGCCTTCCGCCGGTGCAGCCGATGGAAACGGAGAGGTAGGATTTACCCTCCCTGCGGTATCCCGGCAGCAGGAATTCCAGCATGTCCCGGAACCGCTCCAGGAACACCTCGGTCTCCTTCTGCTTCAACACGTAGTCGCGCACCCCCGGCTCCAGGCCGGAATAGGGGCGCAGCTCGGCCACGAAGTACGGGTTGGGGAGAAAGCGCACGTCCATGACCAGGTCGCTCTCCAAAGGGAGGCCGTAGCGGAAGCCGAAGGACTGCAGGTTCACCTGCATCTCCAGGGCACCCTCCCCCCCCTTGACCAGTCCGATCACCACCTCCTTCAGGCGGTGCACGTTCATCTCGGAGGTGTCGATGATGGCGGTGGCGATGCGCCTAAGGCCCGCCAGCTGGTCGCGCTCGAAACGGATCCCCTCGGGGACGCTCGCACCCTCCAGCGCCGGGTGGCGGCGGCGGGTCTCGGAGAAGCGACGGATCAGGACCTCGTCGGTGGCGTCGAAGTAGAAGATCTTGACGCTGTGCCCGGCCGAGGCGATGGCTTGGAACACCTGGTCGTAGCCCTTGATGAAGTCGCGGCTCCGGATGTCCATCACCAGGGCCACGTCCTTGATGTCCTCGCGGGAGTGCTCCACCAGCTCGATGAAGGTGCTCACCAGCGAGACCGGGAGGTTGTCCAGGCAGAAGAACCCCTCGTCCTCCAGCGCCTTCACCGCCGTCGATTTTCCCGAGCCGGAGAGGCCGGTTATGATGACGATGCGCATGCTATTCCACCTCGTTGCCCAGGGGGCGGAACTCCAGGCGGGCCAGGAGCTTCTCGTGAAACTCGCGGGCGGAATGGTACCCCATCCCCTTCAGCAGGAAGTTCCTGGCGGCGACCTCGATGATCGAGGTGAGGTTGCGCCCCGGGCGGACCGGTATCTTCAGGTGCGGCAGGTCCACCCCCAGGATGGTCTTCACCGGCTCGTCGATCCCGAGCCGCTCGTACTCCTGGTTGGCGTCCCACTCCATGAGCTCCAGCACCATGTCGATGATCTTCTTTTCGCGGATCGAGGAGACCCCGTACAAGTCCTTGATGTTGATGATCCCCAGGCCGCGGATCTCCATGTGGTACTGGATGGTCTCCCCCGCCTGCCCCACCAGGGCCGCGGGCATCTTCTTCTTTATGTGGATCACGTCGTCGGCCACCAGCCGGTGCCCGCGGATCACGAGGTCGAGGGCGCACTCGCTCTTGCCGATGCCGCTCTTGCCCAAAAGGAGCACCCCCACCCCGAGGACGTCGACCAGCACGCCGTGGATGTGCGTGGAGGGGAGCAGGCTCTCTTCGAGGAACTTCGTGATGAGGCTTATGAAGGTGGAGGACTGGTGGTGGGTCACCAGAAGCGGGATGCCGGCCGCCTCGGCGGAACGCTTCAGGAACTCGGGGGGATCGAGCCCCTTGGTGACGATGAAGCACGCGATGGGGTAGCTGCAGAGTTTCTCGATGTGCCGGGAGCCGACCTCTTCGGGGATCTGGCTTAGGTAGGAGATCTCCGTGTTGCCCAGCACCTGGACCCGGTCCGGATGCAGGTGTTCCGTGTAGCCGGTGAGGGCCAGGCCGGGTTTCTGGATGCGGGAGCTGTAGAGCCGGTTACTGAGGCCCGCTTCGCCGCACAGAAGCTGCAGGTCGAGGCCGTACGCCTTGTCTTCCAACAGATCCTTGATGCTGAGGCTCATGCTTGTCAATGCTGGGACCTTTCCCCCGTGCACGCGAACAGCCCCAGAAGGGGCCGTTATCACGATGGGAGGCGCCACGGGGACGCCTCCCATCCGCCTTTACGGCCCGGAGCGCGCGCTCCGGGCCGTCTTTTACGGTTCAAAAGAACGCTACGGGTTCTCCGGGGAGATCAGGCCGTAGTTGCCGTCTTTCCTGCGGTACACCACGTTGATGGTCTCGGTGGAGGACTCGGTGTAGACCAGGAAGTCCTTGTGCAGAAGCTCCATCTGCATCACCGCCTCCTCGACGGACATCGGTTTCATGGTGAAGCTCTTGGTCTTGATGATGACCGGGGCCTGGGTCCCTTCCTCGATACCCTGGGCCTGGACGATCGCCTTCTGCACCTGGCGCTCGCGCGCGTCGGAGGCCGGCTTGTGGGCCTTGATGCGCTCCTTGAAGCGGCGCAGCTGGCGCTCGATCTTGTCGGATACCGCATCGATGGAGGCGTACATGTCGTTGGTCTCTTCCGCGGCCTTGATGGTGATCCCCTTGGCGTTGATGGTCACCTCAGCCATGTGGCGGATCTTCTCAACGGTCAAAAATACCTGGACGACAATCGGCTCGTCTATATATTTCTTAACCCGGTCCAGCTTCTCCTCCGCGTAGCTCTTCAGCGCTTCGCTCGGTTCCATGTGCCTGAAAGTCGTGGTTATCTGCATACGAAGTACCTCCCTTTATTGACAATACACGCGAAGAGCCCGCCTTGGCGGCGTTCGCGTTAGAAATGCTTCTTGCGCTCCGAGGACGAACCGATGCGGAGCATTTCGCGGTACTTGGTGACGGTGCGCCGGGCGATCACGATGTTGTGGCCGGAAAGGAGCTCCGCCAGGCGCTGGTCCGAGTAGGGGCGCTTGGGGTCCTCGTTGTCCACCAGCTCCTTGATCTTGCTCTTGACGCTCTCGGAGGCGATGAAATCCCCCTCGCCGGTGGAGATCCCTGAGTTGAAGAAGTACTTCAGCTCGAAGAGCCCCTGGGGGGTCTGCATGTACTTGTTGGTGGTGACGCGGCTGATGGTGGACTCGTGCATCCCGATGTCCTCGGCGATGTCGCGCAGAACCAGCGGGCGCAGGTGCTCGATGCCGCGGTCCAGGAAGTCCCGCTGGAACTTGACGATGCTCTTCGCTACCTTGAAGATGGTGCGCTGGCGCTGCTGGATGCTCTTTATGAGCCAGATGGCGGAGCGCATCTTCTCGCCGATGTAGTCCTCGGCCACCTTGTCGACCTGGCGGGTGCTCTTGGCTTCGGGGGCGTAGATCGGGTTGATCCGGAGGTTCGGCATCCCCTCGTCGTTGAGCATCACCACGTACTCGTCGCCCACCTTGTGGACGAAGATGTCGGCGGAGATGTACTGCACGTCGTCGCTGCCAAAGACCCGCCCCGGCTTGGGGTCGAGCTCGGCGATGATGCGGGTGGCCGCGAGGATGTCGTTGACGTCCACGCCGAGCACCTTGGCTGCCTGCTTGTACTTGTGGCTCTCCAGGTCCTTCAGGTGGTCGCGCAAAAGCGCCTCGACCAGGCTCCCGGACATCCCCAGGCTCGCCACCTGGATCAGCAGGCACTCGCGCAGGTCGCGTGCCCCCACCCCGACCGGGTCGAACTCCTGGATCCGCTTCAGGACCCCCTCGACCAGCGGCGTCAGCACGCTCTCAGCGAAGCCGTCGGCCGCTTCGGCCACCTGCTCCCCGGGCGCGCCCGCGGCGAGCCCCGCCCATTCCAGGGCCTCCTCGCTGAAGGGGCTCACCTGCACGCAGGCCGAGGCGACGTCCTCGAGGGTCGCGCGGAGATAGCCGTCCTCATCGATGTTGCCGATGATCTCGGCCCCGACCGCCATCTCGCGGTCGGTGAGACGGGTCAGGCTCAGCTGCCAGAGCAGGTGGTCGAACAGGGTGGATTTCTTGGTGAGGAGGTTTTCAAATGAGGGGCGGTCCTCGTCGTCGTAGTACTGCTCGCCGGAGCTGTAGTTGTAGCCGTCGATGTAGGAGTCCCAGTCCGCCTCGCGGGTCTCTTCGCCGGCGCGGACCTCCTGGAAGTCGCTGGTGGAACTTTCGGGCTCCGCTTCCTTCTCGCGCAACTCGAGCTGTTCGGGCTCGCGGATCTCCTCCTGTTCGATCACCTCGTCCAGGATGGGGTTCTCTTCCAGCTCCTGGCGCACTACGTCCTGCAACTCCAGCCGGGAGAGCTGAAGCAGCTTGATGGCCTGCTGCAACTGGGGGGTCATCACCAGTTGCTGACTCATTTTCATCTGCTGGCGCATCTCAATTGCCATAAGTCCTCACAAACCCTTGAAAACCGTTCTGCGTTCTACGTTCTATGTTCTACGCTGAAAAACGGAAACCTGTTGAAAAACCGTGTAATTGACGAGGGCGCGTGCTGTGTGAGAATTGAATTTCCCGATGTTCATGGAGTACCTGTTCTCTTTGTTCTCATTATAGCGCGGGCAACAAACTTTGGCGACTCGATTTCGCATTTTAACGTAGAACGTGGATCCTGGAACATAGAACGTCTTTTTTCTTTACAGCCTGAATTTGTCTCCCAGATAGATTTCACGCGCCTTTTTGCTCTGTGAAATCTGCACGGGATCGCCCACTTCGAGCACCTCGCCGGCGTTCATGATGTAGGCCTTGTCGCATACACCCAGGGTCTCGCGGACGTTGTGGTCCGAGATCAGCACCCCGAGTCCCTTCCCCTTCAGCGCCGTGATGATGTTCTGGATATCGATCACGGCAATGGGGTCGATGCCGGCGAACGGCTCGTCCAGCAGTATGAAGCTCGGATCGGTGGCCAGCGCCCGGGCGATCTCGACGCGGCGTCTCTCCCCGCCGGAAAGCGCGTAGCCGCGGCTCCCGGCGATGTGTTCGATGCGGAACTCCGCCAGCAGTTCCTCGACCCGCTCTCTGCGCCGCACCGGTTCGAGTTCCATGGTCTCCAGCACGGCGAGGAGGTTGTCCCGCACGGTGAGGCGCCGGAACACCGACGGCTCCTGGGGGAGATAGCTGATGCCGCGGCGGGCCCTTTGGTACATGGGAAGCCCGGTGATCGGGTCCCCGTCCAGGAAGACCTCGCCCTGGTCCGGGCGGGTGAGCCCCACCACCATGTAGAAGGTGGTGGTCTTGCCTGCGCCGTTGGGACCAAGCAGCCCGATCACCTCTCCCGAGGAGATCTCCAGGTCCACTCCCTTCACCACCATGCGCTTGTTGAACCCCTTCTGAAGCCCCTTGGTGTAGAGGGTGCTACGGTTTGGCACCGGCATTCTTTCCTCCCGGATGGATGACCGCTTCCACCCGTTCCTTGGGGCCGCTGGTAACCACGCTCTTCTGCTCGTTGACGTAGTAGGTGATGATCCTGCCGGTCACCACGTCCTCGCCCGATACCACCTTGGGGTTGCCGTCCAGGATGATGCGCGCCAGCTTGGGATCGTACACCCCGTGGGCTCCGGTCGCCTGGCGCTCCTCCTGGACGATGCGCACGTTGCCGAACGCCTCGACCTGCGACACCTCGTTGTTGGGGCCGCTGTACGAGACCACCAGGCGGTCCGTGTACAGGGTCATGTCACCCTGGCGGGCAACCACCTTCCCCTCGAAGATCGCGGTCTTCTTGTCGTTATCGGTATTGAGGGTGTCCGACTTTATCTTTAATGGCTCTTTGTTGGCGCCGCCCTGCGCGGCGTTGCCCGCCGTCGCCAAAGCGAGCAGCAGAGCGAGACAGGAGACGATACGGCGCATCACTCCCCCCCCTGCCGGTACACGGCGCTTACGTCCTTCAGCAACTTGAACTTCCGAGTCTGCGTGTAGTACTCCATACCTGTCCCTTCCAGTTCACTTCCGATGTCCGTCATCCTGACCCGCTCGGAGCTTTTCAGCAGCGAACGCGCCGCGACGTAATCGACGCGGGGGGCGAAGAACTGGTACCCCTTGCTGCTCTTCCCCCGCACGTCGCCGGTCAGAACGACGTCCCTGGTGCCGTTGTGGTATTCGGCGCGCTGCGCCGTGATCTGCAGATCGCCAACCCCGCCCGCGCCATGCACCAGCATGATGACGCCTGAGAGGTAGGAGATGTCGGCCTGCTTGTTATAGTCGGCCCGTTCCGCCGTCAACTCCCAACGCTTGATCCCCTGTTTGGTTTCCGTGTAATGGAACTTTTGCAGGGAAACATCCACCTGGAGGGGAAGCTTGCGCACCGACAGTTTCGGGGCCACTTCCTGCTGCATGCGGAAGAGTATGGTGGCAACCACCAACAGGGAGGCGACAACTGCCAGAACGCCGAGGAATCGCTTGAAATTATTGAAGTTATGCATGATTTCGCTGGAAGTATAGCATCTAAAAAATTCACTGTAAAGCGCATTTTGGTGCGCTTCGAAATTTTTGGCACAAAGATTGAAGAAGACAAAAAACAACATTTGGGCAAGGAATTCATGAGAATTCGGCAGCTTAATGCGTCGCCGGTCCCGGCTCGAAAAACGGGACCGGCGGCGTCCGGGCCTGTCGGGAAAGGATACGGAATCAGCAGCGGTTGGCGAGGTACCAGGCGTAGGTGTCTCTGAGCCCCTGGTCGAGTTCGATTTTGTGCCGCCACCCCAGCTCGTGGATGCGGCTCACGTCGCTGAGCTTTCTGGGGGTGCCGTCGGGCTTGGAAGTGTCGAAGCGGATCTCCCCGGAAAAGCCGACCACCGCCGCGATGGTCTGCGCCAGGTCGGCGATGGAGAGTTCCTGGCCGCTCCCCACGTTGACCGGGTCCCACCCCTCGTAATGCCGCATCAGGAAAAGGGAGGCGCCGGCCACGTCGTCCACGTGCACGAACTCGCGGTACGGGGTCCCCGTTCCCCAGATGGTGACGCTTTCAGCGCCCGCGCCCTTCGCCTCGTGGAACCTGCGGATCAGGGCGGGAAGGACGTGTGAGGTGGTGAGGTCGAAGTTGTCGTTGGGGCCGTAGAGGTTGGTGGGCATGGCGCAGATGAAGCGGGTCCCGTACTGGCGGTTGTAGGACTGGCACATCTTGATGCCGGCGATCTTGGCGATGGCGTAGGGCTCGTTGGTCGGCTCGAGGGGCCCGGTGAGCAGGGCCTCCTCCTTGATCGGCTGCGGCGCGAGCTTCGGATAGATGCAGGTGGAGCCCAGGAGCAGCAGCTTCTTCACCCCGGCGAGGTAGCTCGAGTGCAGCACGTTGTTCTGGATCATCAGGTTGTCGTAGATGAACTCGGCGGGAAAGCTGTCATTGGCGACGATGCCCCCCACCTTGGCCGCCGCCAGGAACACGTACTCCGGACGCTCGGCCTCGAAGAAGGCCCGCGTCGCGGCCTGGTCCCGCAAGTCGAGCTCCGAGCTCTTGCGCAGCACGAGGTTGCCGTATCCCTCGCGCTCCAGCTCCCGCACCAGGGCGGAACCGACCAGGCCGCGGTGTCCGGCCACGAAGATCCTGGCGTTATTTTCCATCGGCTCTCAACTCCCTTTCGGCGATGGCGAGGTCGGAATCGGTCATCATTTTGACCAGTTGCGGGAAGGTCGTCTTTGGCTCCCACCCCAGTTCGCGCCTGGCCTTGGTGGCGTCCCCCAGCAGCAGATCGACCTCCGCGGGGCGGAAGTAGCGCGGGTCGATCTCGATCAGGGTCTTGCCGCTTTTGACGTCGACCCCCTGCTCCCGCTCCCCCTCCCCCTTCCAGGCGAGCTGCATGCCGAGGCTCGCGAAGACCTGCTCGGCGAACTCCCTGACGCTGTGGGTCTCGCCCGTCGCCACCACGTAATCGTCGGCGTGGTCAGCCTGGAGCATGCGCCACATCGCCTCGACGTAGTCGCCCGCGAACCCCCAGTCCCTCTTCGCCTCCAGGTTACCCAGGTAGAGACGGTCCTGCAGCCCCAGCTTGATGCGCGCTGCGGCGCGGGTGATCTTCCTGGTCACGAAGGTCTCGCCGCGGCGCGGGGACTCGTGGTTGAAGAGGATGCCGTTGCAGGCGAACATGTTGTAGCTTTCCCGGTAGTTCACCGTGATGTAGAAGGCATAGGCCTTGGCGCAGGCGTACGGGGAGCGGGGGTAGAAGGGGGTGGTCTCCTTCTGCGGCGTCTCCAGCACCTTGCCGTAAAGCTCGGAAGAGGAGGCCTGGTAGAAGCGGGTCGTGATTCCCGCCTCCTGGATCCCCTCCAGGATGCGCACCGTCCCCAGGGCGTCCACCTCCCCGGTGTACTCCGGGACGTCGAAGGAGACCCGGACGTGGCTCTGGGCGCCCAGGTTGTAGATCTCGTCGGGATGGATCTCCCGCAGCAGGCGGTTAACCGAGCTGGCGTCGTTGAGGTCGCCGTAATGGAGGAACAGCCGCGTGTCCGCCTCGTGCGGGTCGCGGTAGATGTGATCGATCCGGCCGGTGTTGAAGGAGGAGGAGCGGCGGATCATGCCGTGCACCTCGTACCCCTTGGAAAGCAGGAGTTCAGCGAGGTAGGATCCATCCTGCCCGGTGATGCCGGTGATAAATGCCTTCTTCATGAGGCCTCCATAAAATTTGATCCAACAATGAATAACATGCAGCGGCCGTATGGCAACCGGTGCGGTCGAAACTTTATTTTGTAGAGAGGATCTTGTCGATGATGCGGCTGGTGGACCGGCCGTCCACGAACTCGATCAGGGCGACCCTCCCTCCCATGGCTTCAACCAGTTCGCGCCCCACCACCTGGTCGATGCTGTAATCCCCCCCCTTGACCAGGATGGACGGGCGAAGCGCCTCGATCAGCCGAAGCGGGGTGTCCTCGTCGAAGAGCACCACGTAGTCGACGCACCCAAGCGCCGCCAGGATGTGCGCCCGCTCCTTCTCCTCGATGAGCGGCCTCCCCTCCCCCTTGAGCCGGCGCACCGAATCGTCGGTATTGAGCCCGACCACCAGGAGGTCGCCGAGCTCCCGCGCCTTCTGCAGGTATTTCACGTGCCCCACGTGCAACAGGTCGAAGCAGCCGTTGGTGAAGACCACCTCCTTCCCCCGGGCGCGTTCCCGGGTGATCAGGTGGGTCAGGACATCCAGGTTCTTGATCTTCGAATCGCTGTCGCGCAGGGAGTGCCCCACCTCCGCGATGATCTCGCGCGGTGAAACCGTGGAGGTGCCGAGTTTGCCGACGACGATTCCGGCCGCCACGTTGGCCACCCAGGCGGCGTCCGCGAGGGCGAGTCCGCAGGCCAGCCCCAGGGAGAGGACCGAGATGACGGTGTCGCCGGCGCCGGTCACGTCGAACACCTCGCGGGCGACGGTCGGGATGTGCACCGCCTCCCCCTGTGCGGGGAAAAGCGACATCCCCGCCTCGCTGCGGGTGATGAGGAGCGCGTCGAGTTCCAGCTTGGAGAGGATGTCGGCCGCGGCCAGTTCCAGCGAGGCCTGGTCGGTGATGGCGGTTCCCGAGGCGACCTCCGCCTCCTTGCGGTTGGGGGTGAGCACCGTGGCTCCGCGATACTTGGCGAAGTCGTCGCCTTTGGGGTCGACCACCACCGGCACGCCCAGTTCGCGCCCTTTGCGGCAGAGCGCGGCGAGAAGCGCCGGGGTCAAGACCCCCTTCAGGTAGTCCGAGACCACCACCACGTCGAACTCGCCCAGGTGGGCGAGGAGGTAGTCGGTGAGCGCCTTTTCGGTGCCAGCGCCGATGGAAGAGCGCATCTCCCGGTCGATCCGGACGATCTGCTGGTTGGCGGCGATGACGCGGGTCTTCTTGCTGGTGGTCCGTTCCGGGTCCTCGACCAGCCCTTCGACACCTGCCCCTTTTTCCGCGAGGGCGTGGCGCAGGATCTGGCCGTCTTCGTCCGTGCCGATGACCGAGCCGACCGACACCCGGCAGCCAAGGGCGGCCAAGTTGTTGACCACGTTGCCCGCGCCCCCCAGGCGCAGGTCCTCGCGCGCCACCTCGACCACCTGCACCGGCGCTTCCGGCGAGATCCGTTCCGCCCGTCCCCAGAGGTATTCGTCCAGCATCAGATCGCCGACGACGAGGGCGCGCACCGAGGCGGCACGCTCGAAAAAGGATTCAACTTCTCGCCTATCCATGGGTTCTCCTGATGGTGCTTGGGGCGGTGGACAGGGCGAATTATTATTCGCCCCTACAGGTGCAGCCCGTTGCAGCGTCATTGGTGTTCATGCAGCCTTGCGGGGTTGGCAGGGCGAATGATTATTCGCCCCTACAGGTGTAGCCCGTTGCAACGTCATTGGTGTTCGTGCAGCTTTGCTGGATTCTCAAGTATGTACTGCCGGGCCAGATCCAGCTCGTTGTCGTTTCGGATGACGTGCTCATAGTAACTGCGCTGCCAAACCTTATCGGCACATGGTTGGTTTTCTTTGAACCATTTCGTTACACCAATCTTGAATCCTCTAACCACTGAACCTACCGTCAATGATGTCCCGTTTCCCTGTAGGGGCGAATAATCATTCGCCCCCCTCACCCGCCCCGAGCTCTGTTCATGCCCCGACAGGAACAGTATCCCGTGCAGATGATCGGGCATGACGATGAAAGCGTCCAGGGTGACCAGTGGGAAATGTCGCGGTATCTCCAGCCAGCAGCTCTGCGCCGCCGCACCGGCCTCGCTCAGCTCCACCGTTACTCCGGCATCGCCCGCCACTAATCTACCGAATAAAGTTTGTCTTTCATGGGCACAAACGGTGACGAAGTACGCGCCATTTTGAGAATAGTCGAAGCCCTCCAGGCGAACCGAGCGGCGATGGTGCAGGTGCGGGTCGTAGGGCATCGCCACCTCCAAATGTGGAATAGCCTGCGGCGGGGGCGAATGATTATTCGCCCCTACAGGTCGGACGACAGAATCAAGTGGCGGTGCCCATCCGATCCATGATCCCCGCCGCCAAGAGCGGGATCATGATTTCATGGTGCCCGGTGACGGTGTAGCCGCGGCTGTCGCCCGAGGTTGGACGCTTGACCACGTTGGTGAGCGGCCGGTAGTGCTGCTGCATGTCGAAATTGGCGGTGGTGAAACGGTCGACGTGATGCCCCAGGTTCTGCGCGATGGAAAGGGCCTTCAGAAAGACTTCGGGCAGCAGCACAGCGCTGCCGATGTTGAGATAGACGCCGCCGTCACCGAGCTCGGACACGACGGAGGTGAAGATCCGGAAATCGGTGAAGCTCGCGGCTCCCAGGACGGCGCCGTCGGCGGAGGGATGCTGATGGGTGATGTCGGTGCCGATGGCTACATGCACGGTGACCGGGATCCCCTTCTGCACGCACGCCGCCATCAGGCTCTGCTCCCGATACGGCAGCTCGCGCTCCAGTATCATACGCCCCAGCGCCTCGCCGTGCCCGAGCCCCTTCGCGACGCCCTGCTTCAGCGCTTCGTTGATCTGGGCCCCGGTCTCCTCGGCCATGCCGAAGTTGCCGGCGTGAAGGACGGCCCCCACATCCTCGCTGGTGGCCCCGATCAGGGCGATCTCGAAATCGTGGATGGAGCCGGAACCGTTGAGCGCCACGGCGGTAACGACGCCGGCGTCGATCAGGGCTTTGAGCACCGGCTGGAGCCCGCACTTGATCACGTGCCCCCCCATGGCCAGGACCACAGGCTTTCCCTTGGCGCGGGCGGCGACGACGGCGTCGATGACGCCGTTCAGGGCCTGCGAGCCGAGTTGGTCGGGCATGGCGGCGAGGAGTTCGGCAACGGTCATGCCGGGCCTAACCGGCTTGGCGAAGTGCTCCTGCACGTTCATCTTGTTCTTGCGGGATGCTATCGGGTAGGTGCTGACACCAGAAAAATCGAGTGGCCGGTATTTCACAGCGATCCTTTCTGCAGCGTGTTTGGTGGTGTAAATATCCAGCATCCCCTCTCCCTCCGGGAGAGGGCCAGGGTGAGGGCATTCCAGCTTCAAAAGCCCCCCACCCACCCTTCGGGCACCCTCTCCCGGGGGGAGAGGGTGTTGGAGAGGAAACTGGAGAGCTTGCCGATTGGGGGCGCCTGTTACAGGCCTTGTCCCCCGTAGAACTCGCGATACCAGGCGACGAAGCGGTTGACGCCGTCCTCGATGGAGGTGGCGGGGCGGAACCCGACGTCCCGCATCAGGTCGTCGACGTCGGCATAGGTGGCCGGAACGTCGCCGGCCTGGATCGGGAGCAGGTTCTTCTGCGCTTCCTTCCCCAGGGCCTGCTCCAGCACCTCGATGAAGCGCAGCAGTTCAACCGGATTGTTGTTGCCGATGTTGTAGATCTTGTACGGGGCGTAGCTCGTCCCCGGGTCGGGATGGGCGCCGCTCCAGGAGCCATCCTTCTCCGGGACGCGGTCGATGACGCGGGTGACCCCTTCGACGATGTCGTCGATGTAGGTGAAGTCGCGCTGCATCTTGCCGTAGTTGAAGACGTCGATGGGACGCCCCTCGATGATCGCCTTGGTGAACAAAAAGAGCGCCATGTCCGGGCGTCCCCAGGGTCCGTACACCGTGAAGAAGCGCAGCCCCGTGGTGGGTATGCCGTAGAGGCTCGAGTAGGTGTGGGCCATCAGCTCGTTGGCTTTCTTGGTGGCCGCGTAGAGCGAGACGGGATGGTCCACGTTGTGGTGCACGGAGAAGGGCATCGAGGTGTTGGCGCCGTACACGGAACTGGAGGATGCGTAGACCAGGTGCTTCACCCCGTGGTGGCGGCACCCTTCCAGGATGTTCATGAAACCGGAGAGGTTACTGTCGACGTAGGCGTAGGGGTTGATCAGGGAGTAGCGTACCCCCGCCTGGGCGGCGAGGTTCACCACGACGTCGAAACGCTCGCGCTCGAACAGGGCCGCCATTCCCTCCCGGTCTGCGAGCTCCATCTTGACGAAGCGGAAGCCGGGCGTCTCTTCCAGCTGCTTCAGCCGGCCGTACTTCAGGTTGACGTCGTAGTAGTCGTTCAGGTTGTCGAGACCGACCACCTCGACGCCGGCGGCCAAAAGTCTCTTGCTCAGGTGAAAGCCGATGAAACCGGCGGCACCGGTAACCAGCATCTTCCTCATGATTCCTCCTATGCCGCGGGGGGCGGCCAGATTTCTGGAACGGCAAAAATGTACTGGCTGCAACAGGAGGCCGGCTTCCGGCGCCGGCTTTGGGCATCGATGCGCCCCGCCCTGCAATCGGCGGCGCCTGTTTCCGCTCCTACGCGGGGCGGGGGGTGAAGGTGAACTCCGCCTTCCCCCTCAGGAGGTCCATCAGGAGCGCGCAGGCACCTTCGTCGTTCTTTGCCGCGTCGTACTCCGGGACCAGCTTGGTGTAGTGCCGGTCCACCACGCCGTCGTGGCACTTGGAGAGGAGCGCGCCGAAGGCCTGCTCCAGTTCGGCGTGGTCGACCTGGTAGTTCATGATCTCGTCGTAGCTGGTGCTGTCCCCGTACTTGAACACGCCGGGGAAGGACTGGTACCAGGTGTTGCCGAAGATGAGCGCCTTCTTCCCCTTGATGAGCGCCTCCCACCCCACGGTCCCGGTGATGGTGCAGACAAAGAGGGAGCGGTCGGTCAGGGTGTGGGTGTTGGCGAACGAGGGGAGGATCACCACGTTCTTGATGCGCCGCAGGCGGTGGTAGAAGAGCGGCCCCCTGTTGTAGGCCCCCTGCTTCGGGTTCTCCTTGACGTAGATCTTCACGTTCTCCGGCAGGATGCTGGCCAGACACTCGATGGCGAGCGCCTGGTCCCTGAAGTACCCCCCCAGCGCGGAGGTGGTCATCTCCGGCTGCAGCTGCAGCGGGAAGTAGACGAACGGAACGTCCAGGTCGTACTCCGTCTTCTCGTACTGGATGATGTGCTCGAAGTACTCCAGCTCGTTCACGTGGAAAAAGCGTGCAAACGGGTCGCGCCACTTGGGGAGCCGCCGGTAGATGTCGTTGGTCCGCTTCAGGATGTCGTACAGCTTGACGGGGTTCGCCAGGTACGAGGGCTTCTTGATGGCCAGGAAGGAGAGGATGTGGCCGATCGCCTTCGCCGTGATCTTCCCGGTCTCCCCCTGCTCCTGCTTCACGTTCTTCATGTAGAAGAGGTCGATTTCCTTGTTCTTCTCGATGTGCGCCGGCGGCGCCTGGTGCTTCTTCGGTTCGAAGCTGCCATAGGCGTCCATGGAGGGCATGGAGAAGTACTTGTTCGGGAACAGCGACTGGGTCACGATCACGATCTTCAGCCCGAGGCTCTTGCCGATCTGGTAGAGGATGGTGTCGTAGGCCAGGTGCGGGACGTTGAAGAACAGCATGTGCGTGATGTTGTTCTCAATCACCTTCTCCGCCATCACGTCGAACAGGATGTAGTAGTAATCCAGGTAGTCCTGCATGCAGGCGAGGTTATGAGATTTATAACAGAACTTTTCGTCCCTGCGATGCAGGTGGTCTATGAAAATCGAGATGTCCTTCTCGAAGTCGTCCCGGGTGATAACCGAGTGTAGCAGACCGTTGAACTTCTGCCCGTCCATGATGTGGGTCTTGCCGACCGCCCGGGTCCTCGTCATCCTGGTCATGGACGACGCCTTGAGGTCCGAGTCCTTGTCCCCTACGTGCAGCAGGAACTCGATCTCATCGCGGTACTGGTCCATGATCTTCTGCAAGATCACGCTGGTGTTCTTAGATGTGGAGACGCACAGGAGCCTCATTGCCATAGTCACAAAACCCTTTCTGAAAGTTGCATCGTCCGCGACGCCAAGCCGCAGAGGAAAAAACGACCGGCGCTAGAGCCCGCCCAAGAGATCGAAGGAGAGCGGCGTCCCCCTGCGGATGTCGACCGCCGCCCGCTTGCCCAGGAAGGTCTCCAGGTACTTGGTGGGGAGGCCGTTGCCGGGCCTGATGGCGCGGACGTTTTTGCCGGTGAACGGCTCGCCGGCCTTGACGTCCTCGACCACGTAGAGCGAGCGCCGGAACACCAGAGACTTCTTCTCCTTCTCGGTCGGGCCGTAGCTGATACCTCCCAGCGACTGCCAGGCGCGCTCGGTCTCCAGCACCAGGCTCTTCAACTCTTCCGGCTCCAGAGAGAAGGTGGAATCGACCCCGCCGTCGGCACGGCACAGGGTGAAGTGCTTCTCGATCACCGTGGCCCCGAGGGCCACCGCCGCCACCGAGACCCCCACCCCCATGGAATGGTCGGAGAGCCCGATCTGGCAGCCAAAGAGCTCCTTCAGGTGCGGGATGGTGCGCGCGTTGGTGTTCTCGGGGGTGCTCGGGTAGGTGCTGGTGCACTTCAGGAGCACCAAGTCGCGACACCCCGCCTCGCGCGCCGCGCGCACGGTCTCGTCCAGTTCCGCGAGGCTCGCCATGCCGGTGGAGATGATGACCGGCTTTCCCGTCGCCGCCACCTTGCGGATCAGCGGCAGGTCCGTGTTCTCGAAGGAGGCAATCTTGTAGCAGGGCACGTCCAGCTCCTCCAGGAACTCGACGCTGGTGGCGTCGAAGGGAGTGCTGAAGCAGATGAGGCCCAGTTCGCGGCAGCGGTCGAAGATCGGCTTGTGCCACTCCCAGGGGGTGTGCGCCTCCTGGTACAGGTCGTACAGGGAGCGCCCCTTCCAGAGGCTCTTGGGGTCCTCGATGAAGAACTCCCCCTCCTTCAGGTCGAGCGTCATGGTGTCGGCGGTGTAGGTCTGCAGCTTCAGGGCGTGCGCGCCGGAAGCGGCCGCGGCCTCGACGATCTCCAGGGCCCGCTCCAGGGACTGGTTGTGGTTGCCCGACATCTCGGCGATGATGAACGGCGCGTGGTCCGGGCCGATGGCCCTCCCGCCGATCTGGATAGAGCTCATTACGCTGCGTCCTCCCGGAATATCTTTGCCGCCAACGCTTCCTTGTTGGCCAGCCAGTTCTCTTTGAAAGCGCCGAAGACGATCACGTCCTCGTAGCGCCCGTTCTTCAAGACGTGCTGCACCAGGCGCCCCTCCTGCACGAATCCCAGGCGGGTGTGGTACTTGATGCTCCCCTCGTTGAAGGCGAAGGCCTCGGCGCAGAGCTTTCTGAACCCCTGCTTCTCGAAGATGTACTCCTGCGCGAGAAATCCCATCACCGTGCCGCAGCCGCGCGGCAGCTCCACGTCGCCCAGGTAGAACCCCCAGTGGCAGCGGTTGGAGTGACGATCGATCTGGTTGAAGCTCTTCAGCCCGACCGGCCGCCCCTGGTACTCGAAGATGAGGGTCGCGGGGAATTCCGCGTCGCGCGTCCGGGCGAACCAGGCCCGGTGCTCCTCGGGGGCGATCAGGTGGTCGGTGTACATGTAGGAGCGCACGCGCTCGGAATTGCGCCAGGAGAGGACCAGGTCGAGGTCACGCTCTTCGATGGGACGCAGGTTGAATTCTTCAGGGCGCATCGTTACCTCGTGCTGTTTGTCATGCCGCCTGTTCGCGCCAGGCCTTGAACATCAGTTCCGCCCGGTGCCAGTCCTCCAGGGTGTCGATGTCCTGCACCTGGTGGCGCGGCAAAAGGACGGGGACCGCCTTATCGGAAAAGATCCTCTCTTCGGCGATCCAGGCCTCGGAGCGCCCCCAGTAGAACTGCCCGGCGTCGTGGAACGCCTCCTCGAGGTCCTGCGAGCGGGTGGAGAACTGGGCGGGATCGAACATCCCGACGCGGCCGTTGCCGTCGATCCTGATGGCGCGCTGGATCGGGAACGGGTAACTGGTCACCGAGAAGGCGTAGGAACAGCCGGCCTCCCTGATCAGGTCGAGGCCGCGCTTCAGGTCGGCGGGCGTCACGAACGGAGCGGTGGCGTAGATGCAGCAGGCATACTCCGGGCGCTCTCCCTCCCCCGCCACAAACTCGACGGCGTGGCGGATCACGGGGATGGTGCCGGTGTGGTCGTCGGAAAGCTCCGCGGGACGCAGGAAGGGGACCTCCGCCCCGAAGGAGCGGGCCACCTCGGCGATTCCCGCGTCGTCGGTGGAAACCAGCACCCGGCTGAAGCAGCCGCTTTCAAGCGCCGCCTCGATCGACCAGGCGATCATCGGCTTGCCGCAGAACTCCTTGATGTTCTTGCGGGGGATGCGCTTGCTGCCGCCGCGGGCCGGGATGATGGCTACGTTCACGACAGCGCCTCTTTGAGCGCCGCGGCCACGCGGTCCTGCTGCTCGTCGGAGAGGCTGGAGAACATCGGGAGGCTGATGGCCTCGGCGTAGTAGCGCTCCGATTCGGGGAAGTCGCCCGGCTTGAAGCCCAGGCGCCGGTAGTAGGGCTGGGTGTGCACCGGGATGTAGTGCAGGTTGACCAGGATCCCCTGCGCACGGAGCGCCTCGAATACCTCGCGGTGGCTCTTCGAGATCTGGTCCAGCTTGAGCCGGATCACGTAGAGGTGCAGACCGGAATAGCTGTCCGGGTGCTGGTACGGGGTGACCACCGGGAGCTCCGCCAGCAGGTCGTCGTAGCGCGCGGCCAGGCGGTGCCTCGCGGCCACGAACTCGTCCAGGCGGGTCATCTGGGAGAGCCCCAGGGCGGCCTGGAGGTCGGTGATGCGGTAGTTGAAGCCGAGCTCGATCTGCTGGTAGTACCACGGGCCGTCGCTCTCCCACTGCATGAAGGCGGGGTCGCGGGTGATGCCGTGACTTCTCAGGCGGATCAGGCGGTCGTAGAGCTCCTTGCGGTTGGTGAGCACCATCCCCCCTTCCGCCGTGGTGATGATCTTCACCGGGTGGAAGCTGAACACGGTCATGTCGGAGAAGCGGCAGCCGCCGATCGCCTCCCCCTTATACCTGCCGCCGATGGCGTGGGAGGCGTCCTCGATGACGGAGAAGCCGTACTCGCGGGAGAGCGCGGCGATCTTTTCCATCTCGCAGGGCTGCCCGGAGAAGTGCACCGGGATCACCACCTTGGGGAGTTTCCCCTCCGCCTTGGCCTGGACCAGCTTCTTTTCCAGCTCGGCCGCCGACAGGTTGTAGGTGCGCGGGTCGATGTCCACGAAGTCGACACCGGCGCCGCAGTACAGGCCGCAGTTGGCCGAGGCGACGAAGGTGTTGGGGGAGGTCCAGAGGGTGTCCCCCTCCCCCAGCTCCGCGGCGAGGCAGGCGATGTGCAGCGCCGAGGTGGCGCTGTTCACCGCGACGGCGTACTTCGCGCCGCAGTACTCAGCGACGGCCTGCTCGAAGCGCTCGATGGACGGCCCTTGCGTCAGCCAGTCGGAACGAAGAACGTCGACAACCGCCTGGATGTCGGCCTCGGAGATGGACTGCCGGCCGTAGGGAATCGGTGCCTGTTTCACGCCCTGCCTCCTAGTAGGTGAAGTTCGGATCGACGTGTTCCTTGATCAGCTCGCGCAGCTCCTCGACGTTCAGCCACTCGCTGTTGGTGCCGGAGTTGTAGCAGAAGCCGTCCTGGCAGAGCTTGCCGTTGAAGGCGGCGGCGAACTTGTCCACGTCCCAAAGCGGGATGGAGGGGAGGATGACGAAGTACTTCTCGAACTCGACGGTGGAGATGGCGTCGGTCATGGTGATCATCTCTTCGTGCAGCTTCTCCCCCGGGCGGATGCCGACGACTTCGCGCTTGCAGTTGGGGCCGATCGCCTCGGCGATGTCGTTGATCCGGTAGCTCGGGATCTTGGGGACGAAGATCTCGCCACCCCACATGTTCTCGAGCGCGAAGAGCACGAGCTTGACGCCGTCCTCGAGGGTGATGTTGAAGCGGGTCATGCGCTCGTCGGTGATGGGGAGGACGCCGGAGCTCCTCTTGTTCATGAAGAAGGGGATGACCGAGCCGCGGCTACCCATGACGTTGCCGTAGCGCACCACGGAGAACTTGATGTCGTGCTTCCCCTTGAAGTTGTTGGCCGCGACGAAGAGCTTGTCGGAGCAGAGCTTGGTGGCGCCGTAGAGGTTGATGGGGGCGGCGGCCTTGTCGGTGGAAAGGGCGACGACCTGCTTCACGCCGCGCTCGATGGCCGCCTCGACCACGTTCTGCGCGCCGTGGATGTTGGTCTTGATCGCCTCGAACGGGTTGTACTCGCAGGCCGGAACCTGTTTGAGCGCCGCCGCGTGGATGACGATGTCGATCCCTTCCATGGCCTTGGAGAGACGCTCGCGGTCACGCACGTCGCCGATGAAGTAGCGGATCTGCTTGTACTTGTCGTGGGAAAACTGCTGCGACATCTCGAACTGCTTCAGTTCGTCGCGGGAATAGACCACCACCCGCTCGATCTCCGGATATGCCGTGAGAATGGTTTCCACGAATTTCTTGCCAAACGACCCGGTGCCACCGGTGACCAGAATGCTGCGATTTTTTAACACGTTCGTCCCCCGCTTATCTCTTAGTAAGTTATTGTATGATGGAAGTTGTTGCTACCGCCCCGTGTCCCGCTTACAGGGTGAAAGCTAAAAACTCTGATAAACCGTGTACCTGTTGAACTTCCGCGCTGCGTCTTCACGCAGCTTGTTGACATTGCAGAATTCATTGAGCTTGGAGCCCCTGTCGAGCATCCTGATCAGCATACCGAGATACACCGACTCCCCGCCATGAAATCCGTCGATCGCTTCGAGGTCCGTGGCCCCGGCGGAACTGAAGGTGCTGAAATCGTAAAATTCATAGCCGTAACCGTCCAGCTCGTGTTGAAGCCGCGCATTCAGCCCATCCAGGTAGTGGAACTTTCCTGAGGCAACCATCTTGTTCCAGACGGTATCGGTAAAAGGTGGAAGAAAAGCAACCACGTGGATGTTTTTCTTCTGGCAGTATGCGAGGAAAAGCCTCAGCTGGCGTACTGCCTCCTCGTTGATTTCCCCCCCCTGCTTGAACCGGTCCTGGCCTTTGGCAACTTTGTGCAGCGTGTCCTTGAACTTGAAGTCGTTGGCGTCAGAGGCATTTGCCATCAGCTTTTCTATCTGGATGCCATAGTACATGCTGCCATCATTTCTGAAACCGGTCTTGTTCACGCAGGCATTGAAGCCAAACTTCGGCACCGAGGCAAGGGCGGCGTCTTTCTGTGAACGGGCCATGGCCTTGTCCGGAAACAGGACGTCGTCAAGCGAGACCACGCCGCTGAAGGTTCTCTTGTAAACCTTCTTGGAAGCTTTGAACACGGAGGTGACATCCATGTCATCGTACTTTAGCCACTCCTGTTTGTTAGGGGCGGCATTGAGGTGATCGTACCGTGCGTTGAACATCCAGTGATCCAAACCGATGATCAGGGTACGGGGCAGCTTGTCCTCAGGCAGCAGCGAAACGAACGTCATGAACTCCGGGATGCTTTTTATCGTATAACCGGCATTGTAAAACCGGTTTGGAGCAAACATCTTGTCGCGGAACTGCAGCACGCGCGAAGAACCCAAAGCAACGACATCGCGCCGGGGCAAAGCCGCAAGTATCTTGAGCTTCATGTATCTGTAACATGACTCGTTGAAGCCAAAGCCGACCAGCTGCGGGTTCCCTTTGGAGGCATTGTCTATTATCTGGTTGATGTTGCCACCAAGCTCCTTTGTACCTACCAGCAGCCAGACGGGGATAGACAGATAAAGAACATACGGCAGTGCAAGCAGCAGAACCTTTTTAAAAAGCTTGTCCATTTTTCTCTTTTAGAAGTTGAAGTAAATGAAACCTGCATCGACCCGGACGCGCATGAAGATGAGCCCGAGTATCAAAGCATTGTAGCAACACCACCTGAGAGCCGAAGACCGGTTCCACAGAGATACCACCTTTTCCTCTGTGGAATAGCGCACCCCCACCCAGTACACGACGACTGCAGCGAGGAGAAGGTAGGCATTTGCCCTGTCAAAGGCAGGGACCAGCAACGCACGAAAGGCCGGCAGGGGACCCGTGAACGCGGCCTTGCAGATGTACAAGGCATCCCCCAGGCTGTTCGCTCTGAAAAAGATCCACGCGAAGCAGACAAGGTGAAAGGTAACCAGGGCTTGCCAGACCTTGAGGTACGGGCTCTTCTGGACCCCCAGCGCCTTGTACAGCTTTTTCTGATACGGCTTGTAAAAGACGGAACAGGCCATATACAGTCCATGCAGCCCGCCCCAGATGACAAACCCCCAGCTGGCGCCATGCCATATCCCGGAAACGATGAAAGCAACGACCAGGGCTAAGGCCGTGCCCCAGTTTTTCCAGTTGCGCCACTGCATCTGAAGCGGCTTGAATATGTAGTCCAGTATCCAGCGCGAGAAACTGATATGCCACCTGCGCCAGAAGTCGGCGACCGACGTGGCGAGGTAGGGGCTGTTGAAGTTCTGCGTGAGGCTTATGTTGAAGAGCCGGGCAGATCCCAGCGCCATGTCCGTGTAGCCTGAAAAATCCATGTAGATCTGGAAGGCGTAGGCGTAGGTGCCGAGTAACAGTTGCACCCCGTGGTAGGCGTGGACGTCATTGTACACCGAGTCGGCGTAGATGCCGAACCGGTCGGCGATGACCACCTTCTTGAAAAGCCCCCACGCAAAAAGTAACAAGCCGTAGCGCACGTTGTCGTAATGGAAGGTGTATTTCTCCTTGAGCTGCGGCAGCAAGTCCCCCGCGCGCTCGATGGGCCCCTGCATGAGCTTGGGGAAAAAGGCCATGTAAAGGAGAAAGTACCCGAAGTGCCGCTCAGGCTGCTCGATTTCCAGGTAGATGTCGAAGAGGTAGGAAATCGCCTGGAAGACGTAGTAGGAAACGCCGATGGCCACAAAGGCCTTGACCGCCGGCACCTGGTAATCCAGCGACAGGAAAGCGGAGAGTTGCCTCAGGTTTTCCGAAAGAAACGGCAGATACTTCAACACGACCAGCACAAGGACGTTGGTCAGGATGCCGCCGTAAAGAACCAGGCGCTTTGCCCGGGCGCCCTGCGCCCGGTCCAGCCACATGCCAAAAAAATAGGTGTTCAAAGCCACCATCACCAGTACCACAAGCAGGTAAGGGACTTTCAGCGCCGAGTAAAACGCGAAACTTGCGGCCAGCAACACACCCCAGCGTGCCCGGTCGCCAGCCAGGTAGAACATCAGATAGACGACAGGCAAAAAAATCAGGTAGTGCAGAGAATTGAATACCATGGGACCCTTACTGCACCTTGCTCGCGATGCATGCCAGCAGGTCGCCGACGTTCTTGAAGGTCAGCACCTCTTTCTGGGAAAACCTGATACCGAAGGTGCTTTCGACTGCGACTATGAGGTTCACATGGGACAGGGAATCCCAGCCGTCGATGTCATCAGCGGTCGTCGCCGGGGTAATGCGGATGTCTTCGTCGTCAAAAACCTGGCAGAAAACTTCGTTCAATTGCTCTTGTAATTCCATTTCATGTCTCCAGAGTGGAAATATCACCTTCGTCCTCGCCGAGATAGCGGGCCTTCAGGACGCGGCGCATTATCTTACCGCTTTTGTTTTTGGGGATGCTCTCTACGATGATGATTTCTTGCGGCGTGGCGATGGATGACGCCTTGTTGCTGACGTGCAGCCTTATCTTGACTTCCAGCTGCTTCGAGTACTCGAAGCGGGAGTGTAGGCAGACAAAAGCAACGACCTTCTCGTACAGAAGGTCGTCGGGTGCCCCGATGACTCCGGATTCTGCGACCTCTTCTATCTCGAGAAGGGCGCTTTCCACTTCAAACGGGCTGATGAGATGCCCGGCAGTATTGATGACATCGTCACTGCGCCCTTTGAACCAGTAATACCCCTCCTCATCACGCAAAGCAGTGTCACCGGTGAAATAAAATCCGGAGCGGAACTTTTGGCCGTAAGCGGTAGCGTTGTTGAGATAGGTGACGAACATCGACGGCCATCCCGGCTTCAGGCACAGGTTGCCCTGTTCGCCGGTCCCCAGTACCGTACCATCGTCAGCTATAATGGCGGCCTCGATCCCCGCCACGGGGATACCCATCGAGCCGGGGCGAACGGCGACACCGGGGCGGTTGCTGATCATGATGCCGCCGGTTTCGGTCTGAAACCAGGTGTCGTAAACCGGCCGTCCCAGGACCCGCTCCGCCCAGGTGATGACTTCGGGGTTGAGCGGTTCGCCGACGCTGAAGATATGACGCAGCCGCGACAGGTCGCGTCCACTGAAGACGTCGTCCTCCTCCTGCAGCAGCATGCGCAGGGCGGTAGGCGCGGAGTACCAGATGGTTACCCCTTCCTGCTCCAGCAAGTCGAACCAGGTCTTGGCGTCATAGCCGCCGCCGTAGTGTACCTGCGTTACTCCGAGGCTCCAGGGGCCGATGATGCCGTAGGAAGTCCCCGTCACCCACCCCTGATCTGCCGTACACCAGTAGATGTCGCTGCCGGTAAGTGTCAGTACCCGGGCTGCCGTGCCGCTTTGATGCAGAATGCTGCCGTGGACATGCAGCACCCCCTTCGGCTTTCCGGTCGAGCCGGAGGTGTAATGCAGCACCGAGGGGGTGTCGGCCGCGGTCTGCGGCGCGACGAAATCACCCGAAGCCTCGCGTACGAGCTGCCAGTAACTCAGGATGTCAGCCGATTGATGCTCATCAAGGTCGGTCACGATGATGTACTGCAACTTCGGGAGCTGGTCGCGCACCCGGAGGATCTTCTTCATCAGGCTCTTCTTGGTGACGACGCCTTTGGCCCCGGCATCGCCCAAGCGGTCCAGGATGGCATCCTCACCGAAACTCGAGAAGAGCGTGCCGCAGATGACCTGCAGCTTCAAGCCCCCCAGGAAGCTGAAGAACTGCTCCGGGGCCTTGGGAAGAAAGGTGAACAGTATGTCGCCCTGGTTGAACCCCAGCCCTTTTAAGGCATTGGCAAACTTGTTCGATTCGCGGTCGAGGTCGTCGAAGCTGTAATCGGTCCGCTCGTGGTGCGCGGAGATCCAGCGGAAAGCGGTCTTGCCGCCGAAACCCGAGTCGCACTGTTGACGCGTACAGATATGACCGATGTTGTACTGCTCGTTACTAATGACGTTCAACGAGACTCTCCTCCCCTACAGATGCTCACGCAAAATGCGGCCAACAATAGCAGAACTGCAGCAAAAAGGCCAGCAATAGACGCTCCCTCGCGTCCGGACTCAACGCCCTTCGTGAGGATGCAGGAGACGGTTGATTCCTGCCAGAACCGCCTCCACCTTGATGCTGTCGCGGCACTTGGCGTCCTTGTCGCAGTACGCCCTCTGGCAGCCCGCGCAGTGCATGGGCGACTGCAGGGCCACGTGGGCGTCACCGCGCGGCGCACTCCTCCTGGCGAGCGTGCCGCGGTAGAACGACACCGTCGGCGTGCCGAGGGCCGCTGCCATCTGCACCCCCCCGGCATCCCCCCGACCACCAGATCCACCTTCTTCAAAAGAGCGGCCATCCCCTTCAGGGACAGGCGGTCCAGCACCCGGCACCCAGGGCCGATGGCGGCGGCGATGGAGAAGGCCGCCTGGCGCTCGGTCTCGCTCTCCCAGGGGAGCAGGATGGTGGCGTCGTGGAAGCGGTCCAGCACCTCTCTCCCCAACTCGGTCCACCCCTTTTCGCTCCAGGCCCCGGTCGGCTGCGCCGTGCCGTGGTGGAACAGAAAAACCAGTCCGTCCGCCAGCGTGGCGAGCAGCGCCTCGGCGTTGGCCTCGTCACCGGGCGAGCTGGCCAGGTGGGCGGCAAGCTCCATGGAGCGGAAATCCTTGGCGAAAGGGATGCTCACCAGGCGCAGGCAGCGGTCGGTGTTGTGGTACTCCTGCCGGCGGACCGGGATCAGGCGGGTGTTGCACCAGGTGTTCAGCGGCTCCACGACGGCGTCCCGCTCGAACCCGAGCCGGTCCGCGCAACCGGAGTACCGTGAGATCACCCCGCTGATCAGGTCGCCCTGCAGGTCGAAAACCAGGTCGTAGGCCCGTTCACACAGGGTCTTGCGCAGGGCCGACACGCCGCGCCAGGTCTTCGCGGAGAAGCGCTGTTTGCGCCACCGGGCCGCAGGGACGGAGTGCACCTGGCTCACCTGCGGATGCCCGGCCAGCACGCCCTGGAGGCTTTCCTCGATCACCCAGTCGACCTCGATGCCGGGCACCGCCTGGTGCAGGTAGTCGAGCACCGGCAGGGCCTGGATCACGTCTCCCAGGGAGGATGGTTTGATGATCAGTACGCGCATCTAAGTTTTCACTCGCTGCAAAGTTTTTTTACCTTTTATCCCTCTCCCCCCCTGGGAGATGGAGGTGGGCCTTTTATCCCTCTCCCCTTGGGAGAGGGTGGCCGGAGGCCGGGTGAGGGCGATGGCAGGAGCAAGATCGTGCCAGTTGCAGCGCCCTCACCCCGCCCCTCTCCCAAAGGGAGAGGGAGGTGAATGCTTTCCCTCTTGTCCCTCTTCCTGAGGGAGAGGGAGGTGGGGGCGTTCTTTCCCCCTTGTCCAGGGAGAGGGAGGTGAAAAGGGTCAGCGCAGCCTCGCCAGGGCGGCTTCTAACGGCCGCGAGTCCTCGAACTCCACTTCAAGCACCACGGCAAAGCAGCCGGAGAGCTGGTCGGCATGGGGGAGCAGTTTAACGGCATCCTTTTGGGTGGTGAGGAGCACCGTGGAACGTGAAGCGGTCTTCAGCCGGAGAATCGCGGCGAGCTCGGGCTCGCCGTAGCTCACGTGGTCGGGGAAGGAGAGCGTCGTCACCGGCCTCACCCCGACCGCTTCCAGCCCGTCGAAGAAGGCACCGGGATTGGCTATCCCGGAAAAGGCCATGACCCGGGGCCCCTGCGCCGCTTCGAAACCGGCGGCCGGGCCGCCGCCGAGCGGGATCATGCCAGAAAGACGGTGCTTTGTCCAGCAGGTCGGCTTGCCGGCAACAGGGGCGGTCCTCTCCTTTGCCTCCGGGCTCCGGGTGCAGATGACGAGGTCCGCCCGGCCGGCCGCCGCAGGCGCCTCGCGCAGGAAGCCCCCCGGCAGGGTCAGCCCGTTGTCGAACGGCGTGGTCGCGTCCAGCAGCAGGAGGTTCAGGTCCCTTTCCAGCTTGAGGTGCTGGTAGCCGTCGTCCAGGATGAAGACGTCCGGGTCGAGTTTTTCCAGGGCATGCAGGCCGGCGCGGTAGCGGTTGGAGCCGATAACCACCATGAGCCCCGGGAGCATCCCGGCCAGCTGGCACGGCTCGTCGCCAGCCTCCCCGGGAGTGAGCAGCAGCTTTTCGCCGTCGCAGACTATCCGGATCTCCCCCTCGGCGCTCCCGCCGTAGCCGCGGGACAGCACGCAGACCCGCTTGCCCTTGTTCATCAGGTGCGCCGCGAGCCAGGCCACCGTCGGGGTCTTGCCGGTGCCGCCGAGGACCAGGTTCCCTACCGAGATCACCGGGCGCGGCAGCCGGTGCGACGGGATGAGCCCGAGCCGGTACCCGAGCGCCCTCAGCCGGAGGATCGCCGCGTAGGGACGGGAGGAGAGCCGCAAAAGGCCGAGCAGCGCCTTGTCCCCCAGGCCGCTGCGCTTACCCTCCATGAGGTCGCGGTAATAGGTTTCCAGATCAGCCACGGTTTGCTCTCCCTTCCAGCAGGGAATCCATCACGTCGAGGTGGCGTGAGGTGGCGCCGGCGCTCTCCAGGAGGATGCCGGCGCCGCGGCGGCCGAGTTCTGCCCGAAGTGCGGGATCGGCGGCAAGGCGCAGCAGCTCGCTCGTGAGCGCGGCCAGGTCGGCGGGCTGCACCTCGGCGCCGCAATGCGTAACGAACAGCGCGGCGATCTCGCGGAAGTTCTCCATGTGCGGCCCGAACAGCACCGGCACCTGGCAGGCGGCCGGCTCCAGCGGGTTGTGGCCGCCGGTCGCGACCAGCGTTCCCCCGACGAAGACGAGGTCGGAGGCGCGGTAAAGACCCGCCAGCTCGCCCACTGTATCCAGCAGCATGATGCCACCCGCGGGAAGCGGGGGGGAACCATCGAGCGTCGAGCGGGACTGGAAGGGGAACCCTTCTTTTTTGATCAGCTCCGCGACCCCCGGAGCGCGCTCAGGGTGGCGCGGAGCGAGGATCAGGAAACTTTGCGGATCGTGCGCCAGCAGCTCGCGGTAGGCGGACAGCACCTGTGCTTCCTCCCCCTCGTGGGTGCTCGCCGCGGCGAAGACGAAGCAGTCCGCCGGGATCCGGTACGTCGACTTGATCCCGGCCACCTGCTCAGGCGGCGCCTTGACAACCGGGATGTCGTACTTCAGGTTGCCGCCGACGTGCACCGCCGCGGAGGGAGCCCCGATCGCCGCGATGCGTTCGGCGTCCACCGGCGTCTGCATGCAGAGCGCGGAGAGGCGCTCAAGCACCGGACGGAAGAACCAGGACAGGCGCAGATAGCGGCCGAAGGAGCGGTCGGAGATGCGGCCGTTGGCCAGGAGCACCGGGATCCCCATCTCGCGGGCCACACCGATGAAATTGGGCCAGATCTCGGTTTCCATGATGACGACCATGTCCGGGCGGAGGCTCTCCAGCACCGAGCGGACGGCAAAGGGGTAGTCGAAGGGGAAGTAGATGCAGAGGTCAGCGGCCTTACTCTTTTGCGCGACGCTGCGGCCGGTCTCGGTGACGTTGGAGATGACGATTTTCTTTCCGGGGAAGCGGGTGCGAATCCCTTTCAAGAGCGGCAGCGCGGCGTTGGTCTCGCCAACGGAGACGGCATGGACCAGGATGGTCCCTCCCCCGCCGCCGATCAGGTCGAGTTCCTCAGCGGGGATGCGGCCGAAGCGTTCCAGGAATGCGGTGCGACGCCCGCGGGAGAGCGAGCGGTAGGCGTGATAGGGGACCAAAAGCGGCAGGATGAGCCACAGGAGAAGGTTGTAGATAAGGTTGATCATGATACAAAGACCTCGTAGGGGCGGATCGTCATGCGTCCCCTTGTGCGCGCGACCTCTCCCGCAATGACGGCGGCCGGGGCACCGGCGGCTGGGCAAATGCACTTTGCACCGGCACACACCTGTAGGGGCGAATAATCATTCGCCCGCCTTTGGGCACGCCTGCTCACTCCTGAAGCGATGGCGATCAGGGCCCCGGCGGCTGGGCAAATGTTATTTGCCCCTACAGCGGGCACCGGAGGAGGCTGGGCAAATCCACTTAAGCACCAGCACACAGCTCCTGTAGGGGCGAATAATCATTCGCCCGCCTTTAGGCACGCCTGCTCTCCTGCAGCGATGGCGATCAGGGCACCGGCGGCTGGGCAAATGATTATTTGCCCCTACAGCGGGCACCGGAGGAGACGGGCCATTCGACTTACGCCGCCGGCGGCGCGTTCTTCCAGCGCTTGTGCACCCAGTACCACTGCCCGGGGTGCTGCACCACGTATTCCTCAATGTAGCGGTTCAGGCCGTTGGCATCCTCGGCGGCGGCGACCTCCGGGTCCTCGGCGGCGGAGAGCTGGTACTCGGGATGAATGGTGATGACGCTTTTGTTCCCCTCGCGGTGGATGAAGGCGGGGAGCAGCGGAGCCCCGCTCTTTCTCGCGATGAGGGAGGGCATCCGCATGGTCCAGGCCGGCCGCCCCAGGAAGTTGGCCAGGATGCCCCACTCCGACTGCACCGCCTGGTCGATCAGGAGCCCGACCACCTCGCGCTTTCTAAGCGCGGAGAACATGGCCCTGAGCGCCCCGTCCTTGTAGATGAGCCCGTTGCCGTAGCTTTTGCGGATCCGCTCGACCATGCGGTTCAGGTGCGGATTGTCCTGGCGCCTGGCAACCACGGACAGCTCATGCCTGCGCACCCCGAAGGCGAGCGCCAGGAGCTCCCAATTACCGCTGTGGGCCGTGATGAAGATGAGCCCCTTCCCCTTGGCAAAGGCGGCATCGAAGTGTTCCACCCCGCGGAACTCGACGTTGTCGATCAGCTCCTGCCCGCTCCCGCGGTAGATCTTGCAGACCTCGACGATGCAGCACCCCAGGTTCTCGAAAACCCCACGGGCCAGCTCCCTGGCCGTCCCCCCCCGCCACCCCGGCTGGCGCTCCAGAAAGGGGAGGCTCGCTTCCAGGTTGGCGATGGCGATGCGGCGCCTCCTCCCAAAAAAGAGGAAGGCCGTCCTGCCGAGCAACCTCCCAGCCGAGAGGGCGACGCTGTTGGGGAGCAGCGCAATGGTGGAGGAGATCACCACGAAGAACACCATCTCGAGATACCAGCGCAGCTGCTTAAACATAAAAAACCTCAGAAGAAAACGGGGCAATAAAGTCCCCGTCCTGGTCTGCGTGGCAACGCCCTCATCCGCCCCTGCGGGGCACCTTCTCCCGGAGGGAGAAGGGATCACATCACTCTTCCCTCGCGTAGAAAGCTCACCCCCCTTCCCTCAGAGAGAAGGCGTCCATCCCCTCGCCCTATGGGAGAGGGTTGCCGAAGGCCGGGTGAGGGGCTTTGCCTGTCTCACGCCCTGAACTGCATGCCGTGCAGGCGGCTGTAGATGCCTTCGGCCTGCAGCAGTTCATCGTGGCTTCCCATCTCGGCCACCACCCCCTTCTCCAGCACCACGATCCGGTCGGCATGGGTGATGGTGGAGAGCCGGTGGGCGATGACGAAGGTGGTGCGGTTCTTCATCAGGTTGTTAAGCGCCTGCTGGACCATCTGTTCGCTCTCGGTGTCGAGCGCGCTGGTGGCCTCGTCGAGGATCAGGATAGGCGCGTCCTTTAGTATCGCGCGGGCGATGCAAAGCCTCTGGCGCTGACCGCCGGAAAGGCGCACGCCGCGGTCGCCGATGTTGGTCAGGTATCCCTCGGGAAGCTCCTGGATGAAGTCGTGGGCGAACGCCGCCCGCGCCGCCGCCTCGACCTCGGCGTCGGTCGCGGTCATCCTGCCGTAGCGGATGTTGTTGGCGATGGTGTCGTTGAAGAGGATGGTTTCCTGGTCGACCAGCGCGATCTGCTCCAGAAGGCTCTTCATGGTGCGCTCGCGGATATCGACGCCGTCCATGAGGACCTGCCCGCCGGTCGGGTCGTAGAAGCGGGTGATCAGGGAGACCAGCGTGGTCTTGCCGCCGCCCGATGGGCCTACCAGGGCGATCACCTCGCCCCTTTTCGCGGTCAGGTTCACCCCCTGCAGCACGTAGTCGTCCTCGTACTTGAAGCGGACCTCGCGGAACTCCACCTCGCCGCGCGCCTTGCCCAGATCGCGGGCGTTCGGTGCGTCCACGATCTCCGGCTTTTCGTCCATGACCTCGAAGACCCGCTCGGCGGCCCCCATGGAACGCTGCAGGTTGTTGAAGGCGGTCAAGAGCCGCTTGATCGGGTTGAACACCAGCACCATGGCGGTGATGAAGGAGAAGAACTCCGAGGCGCTGCGAGTGCCGTGCATGACGTTGCTGCCGCCGACCCAGATCACCGCCGCGATGCCGAAGGAGGTGATGAACTCCATGATCGGAGTGGAGAGCCCCTCGTACTTGATGTTCTTGCGGGTGAAGTGGTAGAAGTCGCGGTTGCGCGCCCGGAAGCGCTCGATCTCGCGGTTCTCCAGGCCGAAGGCCTTGACCACCTTGATCCCGGAATAGGTCTCCTGCAGGATGCTGGCGAGATCCCCCATCTTCTCCTGCCCCTGCCGCGCCACCCGCTTGATCCTCTTGCCGATCTTCCGCGCGGGAACCACGGTGAGCGGGATCACCACGAAGGAGATGAGTGCCAGCTGCCAGTCCCGGTAAAAGATGACCCCCAGAAGGGCCACGGCGGAGAGGCCGTCGCGGAACAGGCCGGTGATCACCTGCCCCACCCCTTCCTGCATCATGCTGACGTCCGAGAGGACGCGCGACATGAGGGTTCCGGTCTCGTGACGGTGGAAGTAGCCGATGCTCAAGCTCATGTTCTTCGCGTACAGGTCGTTGCGCACGTCCTGGACGGCGAGCTGCCCCGCACTCCTGATGAAGTAGTCGTTGGTGTAGCGGCATATGCCGCGCAGTGCATAGAGAAGGACGATCCCCAGCGGGAGCAGGACGAAGATCGCCGTCTCCTTGCCCGAGAAGATCCTTCTCAGGACCGGTTCCACCAGGTAGGCCATGGCGCCGTCCATGCCGCCGACGCCGACCGAGCCGAGCGCGGCCAGCGCGATGCGCCACCCGTAGGGACGGCTGTAGCCAAGTAGGCGATTGAACACACTAGTTTTCTGCGGGGGTACTGCACTGCTCATCGAATCATCTCCAAGGCGAGTCGGGCCACACGACCCAGGGCCCCGCCGTTACCAAGCTTCACTCTCATCGCCGCGAAATCCTCGCGCATCTGCGCCGCGTACCCCGGCCGGTTCAAAAGGGCGTCTACCTCGTCGGCGATCGGAACCGGCTCCGCCTCGTGCTGGATCAGTTCCTGGACCATCCGCTTTTCCGCGACGATATTGCTGATGCCGATGTGCGGCACGTTGATCACCCTCTTGCCCACCTCGTAGGTGAGGGTGGACATCTTGTAGATGATCACGTGGGGGACCCCCACCAGGGCGAGCTCCATGACCACGGTACCCGAGGCGGCGATGACCGCGTCGCAGCCGCTCATGACGTCGTGGTTTCTCCCGGCGACCACCTTCACCTCCATCCCGCACCCCGACAGGTACGGCGCCAGATCCTCGTCTTTGAGCGAGGTGGCGCGCGGCAGCACGAACTGCAGGTCCGGCATCCGCTCTTTCAGGATGCGGGCCGACTCCAGGATGATGGGAAGCAGCTTCTTGATCTCCGAACGACGGCTTCCCGGGAAGAGCCCGACGCAGCGACGCTGCGGGTCGAGCCCGAGCGAGGCGAGCGCCTCGTCCCGCTTCATGGTCGGCTTGACCAGGTCCAAAAGGGGATGCCCCACGAAGGTGACCGGGACCCCTGCCTTCTGGTAGAAGGGGACCTCGAACGGGAAGAGCACCGCCATCATGTCCACCACGCGTCCGATACCGTGCACGCGGTGGCTCCTCCAGGCCCAGACCTGGGGCGAGATGAAGTAGAGCACCTTGATGCCGGCCTTCTTCGCGATCTTGGCCAGCCGCAGGTTGAAGTCGGGGTAATCGATCAGGATCAGCAGATCAGGGGGATCGGTGAGGAGTTTTCTTTTCAGGGTGGTGAAGCCGCGGACGATGGTCGGCAGGTGCGCCACCACCTCGACCAGCCCCATCACGGCCATCACGTTGGCGTCGACCAGCGTTTCGACCCCGGCCTCGCGCATGCAGTTGCCCCCCATACCGAAGAAGCGGGTCCGGGGGGCGAGCGCGCCAATGGCGGTCGCTATCTGCGCGCCGTACATCTCGCCGGAAGCCTCCCCGGCGACGATCATCACTGACTGTTTCTTTTCTTGCAAAAGAACCTCTAACAACAGGTCAAGGTTGAGGCCGGGGAGAGAAGAAGCCTCTCGCAACCCCAACCTCGACGTGGCCTGCTTTTCTACCTGGCGACGCCACGCTTCGAGCTCTCGATGAACTCGATGAAGTGGTCCACTTCGGGGCAGCTGGGAACGTCGCTCTTCATCTTCTCGACCGCCTCTGCAAGCTTCAGCCCGGACATGGAGAGAAGCTTGTACGCCTTCTTCAGGCTGGAGATGGTCTCGTCGGAGAAGCCGCGGCGCTTCAGGCCGATCAGGTTCAGGCCGCGCAGGCGGCTCTCGGAACGGTCGCCGGTGATGATCGTGTAGGGGGGGACGTCCATCGGGACGGAGGTCATCCCACCCACCATGACGTGAGCCCCGATGCGCATGAACTGGAGCACGGCGCAGAGCCCCCCCAGGATGGCGTAATCCTCGACGGTGACATGGCCGGCAAGCGTCGCGGAGTTGGCCATGATCACGTTGTTGCCGATGTGGCAGTCGTGCGCCACGTGGGAGTAGGCCATGAAGAGGTTGCCGTCTCCCACGGTGGTCTCGCCGTCGCCGGTGACGGTGCCCAGGTGCAGGCTGGCGAACTCGCGGATGGTGTTGCCGTTGCCGATCCTGAGCCAGGTCTTCTCGCCCCGGTACTTGAGATCCTGCGGAACGGCCCCCACCGAAGCCATGTGGAAGATGGTGTTCGCCTCGCCGATCTCGGTCCAGCCGTCGACGACCGCGTGCGGACCGATCTTGGTCCCCTTGCCGATGCTCACGTTCTCGCCGATCACGGCGTACGGACCGATCTCGACCCCCTCGGCGATCTTGGCGCCGGGGTGGATTATTGCGGTGCTGTGGATCATTTTGCTCTCCATTGTTCCCCCTCCCCTTGCGGGAGGGGGTTAGGGGGTGGGGGTAGGTGCCACACTCTGCCCGATGGCAGCCTCACCCACCCCCGGCCCCCCTCCGGTCAAGGAGGGGGAGGGTTCTTTATTTGTCGCCCAGCGTTGCCTTCAGTTCCGCCTCGGTCATCAGGGTGTCGCCGACGTAGGCCTTGGCGGCGCAGCTCCAGATGCCGCGTTTGCTGAACAGGGTCTCCACCTCGATCCTCAGGGTGTCGCCCGGCTTCACCGGCTTTCTGAAACGTGCGTTGTCGATGGCCATGAAGTAGCTCACCTTCTCCTTCGCGTCATCGCCCATGGCGGTGTAGGCGAGGATGGCGGCGGACTGGGCCATGGCCTCGATGATCAGGACCCCCGGCATGACCGGGAAGCCCGGGAAGTGACCCTGGAAGAAGGGCTCGTTCATGGTGACGTTCTTGATCGCCACCACCCGCTTGCCCGGCTCGAGTTCGAGCACCTTGTCGATCAACAGGAACGGGTAGCGGTGGGGCAGGATTTCCATAATCTGGACTATGTCGAGCATGCTGATTTCTCTCCTTGCATCGGCATGTGCCGGTCAGGCTTGAGCCGAAGTAATTGCATTTCAGTACTCCTCCCACAATGGGAGTCCCCCCTCCCCTTGCGGGAGGGGGTTAGGGGGTGGGGATAGGTGCCACTTCGGATGCCGATAGCGGCTTCACCCACCCCCCTGCCCCCTCCCGTCAAGGGAGGGGGAGAGGTTCTTCGCGGCTACGCGCCTTTCTGCGCCAGCTTCTCTTCCAGTTCGGCTATCCGCTTCTCGAGCGCGGAGAGGGTCTTTCTGAACTCCGGCAGCTTGGGGACCAGGGTGGAGCTCTTCAGCCACTCGCGGTGCGGCATAACCGGGGTCCCCGAGAGGACCTGGTTCGGTTCCACGTTCCCCGGCACACCGGACTGGGCGCCGATCATCACGTTGTCGCCGATCTTCAGATGGCCGGCGACCCCGACCTGGCCGCCGAGAATGACGTGGTTGCCAAGCTGGGTACTGCCGGAGATCCCGACCTGCGACACGATCATGCAGTCCTCGCCGATCACGCAGTTGTGAGCGATCTGGACCAGGTTGTCGATCTTGGTGCCGCGCTTGATACGGGTGACTTCCAGCGCCGCCCGGTCGATCACCGCGTTGGAACCGATCTCGACGTCGTCCTCTATGACCACGATGCCGATTTGCGGGATCTTGTACCAGGCGCTGCCGTCGGGCGCGTAGCCGAAGCCGTCGGACCCGACCACGGTGCCGTCGTGGATGGTGACCCGGTTGCCGATGCGGCAGCGTTCGCGGATGCTGACGTTGGCATAGAGGGTCACGTCGTCGCCCACGCTCGCCCCCGGGTAGAGCACCACGCCGGGATAAAGGGTGACGCGGTCGCCGACGGTGACGCCGGGGCCCACGCTGGCGCCGGGATAGATGGTGACGTCTTTGCCGATCTGCGCGCCCGGAGCCACGAAGGAGCCGGGGAGCACGCCCAGGCGCGGCGGCGGCGCCGTGTAGAACAGGGTCAAAAGCTTGGCGAAGGCGAGGTAGGGGTTGGCGTGGAAGATGGCGTTCTTGCCGTGGGTGTTCCCCCCCATGCCCATCAGTACCGCCGAAGCGTTGGTGGTGGCCACCTTGCCGGCGTACTTGGGGTTGGCGAGGAAGGTGAGCTGCCCCCCCCCTGCGTCGTCCAGCGTGGCCAACCCGCCGATCAGGGTTTCGCCGTCACCGGCTACGGTGCCTCCCAGGTACTCTGCAATCTCACGAAGTGTCTTTTTCATGGAAACGTCCTTGAAACCGTTCTACGTTCTAAGTTCTAAGTTCTACGTTAAAAACGACAAGTCCCCCTTCGTGCAAAGGGGGCTTATCGAAATGATCCGGCAGCTGTTAAGGAAGGAGTTATCCGCACCTTCAGACGTGCTTCCTAACGTAGAACGTATAACGTGGAACGGCAGTTAGGGTCTTATTTCTTTCTGCTCTCGTTGAATGCCTTCAGGACGGCATCGGTGACATCGGCGGCCGGATCGACGTACACCATGGTCTCCCTGCTGAAGATCGCGGTGTAGCCGCTCTTGCGGCCGAACTCCTGGACCACCTTGCCGATCTCGTCGAGGATCTTGTTGGTGTACTCGGCGTTCTTCAGCTGCAGGTCGTCCTGGGCGTCCTTCAGGAAACGCTGGTAATCCTTCATCCCCTTCTGGTAGTCACGATCCTTGGCGCCACGGGCGGTCTCGTTGAGAAGCGCGGTACCCTGGCTCTCCAGCTCACCCTTCAGCTTGAGCAGTTCGGCCTCCTTGGCCGCCTTCTCGGCCTCGTACTTGGAAGCCTTCTGCATCAGCTGGTCCTTCGCCTCCTTGCCGGCGTCGGACTGCGAGAGCACCTTCTGGATGTCCACGGAACCAACCTTGGAGTCGGCAGCCATTACCGACAACGGAAGTGCCAGAACCAGCGAAATTGCGATGATCAAACGTTTCATGACTTGCTCCTTGCAGTACATGGATTTTAGAAAATGCTGCCGATTGAGAACTCCAGTTTGCCGCTTTTGCTGTCGATTCCCTCTCTGGGGTTGAGGGGAACCCCGTACTCGAGCCGCAGCGGGCCGATCGGGGAGTACCACCGGATACCGCCGCCGTAACTGGTCAGCACGTTGCCGAAGGTCTTGCTGAAGGAGTTGTCGCAGTTGCCGGCATCGAAGAAGAGCACCCCTTTCACCCCCGCTTCCTTCAACAGCGGGAAGGACCATTCCACGTTGGCGACGGCCTCGACGGCACCCCCCAGGTAGACGCGGTTGTCCGTGGTGCCGTTGGCGCCGGTGATGCCGTCGTTGTCGGCGGGCGTGGTCTTGAAGGGGCTCACCGTCCTGGAGGCATAACCGCGCAGAGAGCTGATGCCACCCAGGTAGAACTTCTCGTCGATGGGGATCTCTTTGCCGCCGTAGGACTGGACATACCCCACCGTGCCGCGCACCGAGCCCACGCCGTAGAACAGCGGATGGAACAGGGTGTGCTCGGTGAGGTATTTGATGTACCGGTTGCTCCCCCCAACGCCTGCGAACTCGAGGGAGAGGGAGTTCAGCATACCCGTGGAAGGGTCCAGCCGGTAATCGGTGGTGTTCCTGGAGATGCTGGCGACGATGGCGCTGGTGGTGGAGTTGGTCTCCGGGGCCAGCACCGTCCCGTTGCTGATGTTCTTCAACAGGTCGGCCGACTCGTCGAAGATCTCCTTCACCTCGTACTTGTAGAGCCAGAAGGTGCTGACGGTGTCGGAGAGGGGGTAGCCCGCCTTGATGTCGCCGCCGGTGGCCCTGCGGGTGTAGTCGAGATACTGCCGCTCGTTGCGGTAGATGTCGGCGCCCAGGGTCCACTTGGTGTCCATGAAGTAGGGGTCGGTGAGGCCGAGGTTGTAGGTCTGCGACTTGCTCCCAAGCGATGCGGCCGCCGTCATCTTGAGCCCCAGCCCCAGGAAGTTCGCCTGCTGTACGGAGCCCTGGCCGATGATCCCGTCCAGCGAGCTGTAGCCCGCCCCGATGCTGAAGGTCCCGGTCGGCTTCTCCTTGACCTCGACGTTGAGGTCGAGCTTGTCGGCGGCGCTCCCCTTGGCCGTGGCCAGGTTAGCCTCCTCGAAGAAGCCGGTGTTCATCAGGTTCTGCTTGCTCCTTTTAAGCGCGGTGGAGCTGTACAGGTCCCCCTCGTCGAGCCTCAGTTCGCGGCGCACCACCTTGTCGCGGCTTTTCACGTTGCCGGTGATGTTGATCCGGTCGATGGTGACCTTTTGCCCCTTCTCCATGTCGAAGGTGATGTCGATGGTGTGGCTCTCCGGGTTCAGCTTGGTGAGCGGAGAGGCATTGGCGAATGCGTACCCCTTGTCGGCGTAGAGGTCGGTCAGGGCGAAGACGTCGGCGCGCAGGTCGGCGCGGCTGAAAAGCTGCCCCCCCTTCTCCTTGAGCTTGGCGTTCAGCACGGTCTCGCTCTCGAGGAGCTCTCCCTTGAAGCCGAGCTTGCCGACGCGGTACTGCTCACCTTCGGTGATGCCGATGGTCACCTTGAGCCCCTTGCGGTCCGGGAGCAGCTCCAGCTTCGGCTCGCCGATCTTCACGTTGACGTAGCCGTTGTTCATGTAGTGTTCGGTGAGGAGGTTGACGTCGTTCTTCATCACCTCTTCCTTGTAGGTCCCCGCGCCGGTCAACCAGGAAAGGAACCACTTCTCGCCGGTTTCCATGGTCTTCTTCAGCTTCTTGTCCGAAAAGGCGTGGTTCCCCTCGAACTCGATCTGCTGGATCAGGACCTTGTCCCCTTCCTTGATGCGGAAGATGACGTGAACCTCGGTATCGGAGCGGATGCTCAGGTCGCCGGAAACCTCGGCGAGGTAGTACCCCTCGTCGGAGTACAGCTTCTTCACCTTCTTGACGCTCTTTTGCAGGTCCTTGGCGGAGAAGACGCTGTTGGGCTTGATCTCGATCGCCTCGCGGACCTTGTCGGCGGAGAGTTCCTTGGCCCCCTCGATCTTCACCTCGCGCACGATCGGCTTTTCGGTAACCACGTACTCGACGGCTACGCCGCCGTCCTTGGGCTCGCTCTGCGCCTTCACGTCGGTAAAGTGCCCGAGCTTGTAGATGGCGCGGATGTCGGCGTCGACCTTGTCGGGGGTGACGACATCGCCGGCCTTGAGGCGGACCGCCTGGAGGATGGCCGCGGTCTCGATGCGGTGGTTGCCGCCGATCTTCACCGCCACGATCTTGTCGCCCGCAGCCAGTTCGCCGGCACCCTTGTCGGCAGCGCCCTTGTCCGCGGAGGCGGTATCGGCGGCCTTCCCGGCAGCGGCTTGCTCGGCCTGGGCGGAGGCAACCGTCAAACAGATCAGCTGAGCGGCAAGCAGGGTAGATAACGATTTACGCAGCAAAGGGTCCCCCGAAAAAGCCAAAGAAAATAATCAATCAATGAAAAAGGGGCGGCTTGGTTCAGGCCGCCTCGACCACCTTGCCGTCGACCATCCGGACGGTGCGCGCCATGCCGGCGGCCAGGTGCTCGTTGTGGGTCACGATGACCAGTGAGATGCCGGTCTTGCGCTGGATCTCGTACAAGAGCGCATGCACCTCCTCGCTGGTCTTCATGTCCAGGTTGCCGGTGGGCTCGTCCGCCAGCAAAAGCTTCGGCTCACGCACCAGGGCGCGCGCGATGGCCACCCTCTGCTGCTCGCCGCCGGAGAGTTCCCCCGGCCGATGGGTCACGCGGTGGGAGAGCCCCACGTCCTGCAAAAGCTTGAGCGCCCGTCCCTCGCAGCGGGAGCGCTTCTCCCCGCCGATCAGAAGCGGCATCATCACGTTTTCCAGCGCCGAAAACTCCGGCAGCAGGTGGTGGAACTGGAACACGAAGCCGATGGACCGGTTGCGGAAGGCGGCCAGCGGCTGGTCCGCCAGGTTGAAGATCTTCTCGCCGTCGAAGAGGACCTCCCCGGAGGTGGGGCGGTCGATGGTCCCCATCACGTGCAAAAGCGTGCTCTTGCCGGCACCGGAGGGGCCCACCAGCGCGATGGTGTCGCCCGCCGCCACGGAGAGATCGATCCCCTTCAGCACCTCGACCTTGGCCTCGCCGGTCCCGTAGGACTTGAACAGGTTCTTTACCTCGAGCAGGCTACTCATAGCGCAGCGCCTCGGCGGGGGCCATGCGCGAGGCGGCCCAGGAAGGGTACAGCGTCGCGGCGAAGGAGATGAGCACGGCGGTGACGCTGATCAGCACCACGTCGGAGGCCACCACCTGGGACGGGAAGTGGTCCAGATAGTAGATGTCCTTGCTGAAAAGCTCGAAGCCGGTCAGCTTCTGGATCACCGAGACGATCGGCTCCAGGTTGAGGGCGACGAGAAGCCCGCCGAGGACACCGAGGATGGTGCCCAGCACGCCGATGATGAGCCCCTCGAAGACGAAGATGCGCATGATGCTGCGGCTGGTCGCCCCCATGGACTTCAGTATCGCGATGTCGCGCGTCTTCTCCATGACCACCATGAACAGCGTGGAGGCGATGCCGAAGGCGGCCACCAGCACGATCAGGGTCAGGATGATGAACATGACGCTCTTCTCGGTCTTGAGCGCGAAGAGGATGTTCTTGTTCATCTGCATCCAGTCGCGGGCATGGTAGGGGGGGCCCAGTTCACGGTCGATCCGGCGCGCCAGTTCGCCCGCCTTGTAGACGTCGCGCACCTTCAGCTGGACCCCGGTCACCACGTCGCCCAGCCCCAGGAACTGCTGCGCCTCCTTCAAGGAGACGTAGGCGAGCGTCGAGTCGTACTCGAACATGCCGGTGTTGAAGATGCCGGTGATGCGGAAGCGGTTCAGCTTGGGCATCATGCCAAGCGGCGTGATGTTCCCCATCGGGGAGATCACGTCCACCGTGTCACCCAGAAACAGCCCCAGGTTCTTGGCGAGTTCCTTGCCGATCACCACCCCCGGCGTTTTCCCCACCTCGGCTTCCAGCGACTTCAGGTCACCTTCGACCATGGACTTGTGCAGGTTGGTCACCTTCGCGTCGGTGGCGACGTCGATGCCGCGCAGGACGACACCGGAGACGTTCTTGCCGGTGGAGAGCATGACCTGGTTGTAGATGAACGGGGTGGCGGCGACCACGCCGTCCATCCCCTCAAGCTTCTTCATCACCTGCGGGTAGTCCTGCACCGCGCCCAGGCCGTTTAACACCACGATGTGCGCGTTGGTCCCAAGGATCTTCTCCTTCAGGTCCTCCTCGAAACCGGTCATGACGGCCAGCACGATGATCAGCGCCATGACGCCGAGTGCCACGCCGGCCACCGAGATGAGGGTGATCAGCGAGATGAAGGTCGATTTGCGCTTCGCCTTCAGGTAGCGCAGCCCTATGAAGAGCTCAAAGGGCATTATTTCCCCTCTTTGCGCAGCTGCGGGAACAGGATCACGTCGCGGATCGACGGCGAGTCGGTGAGGAGCATGACCAGACGGTCGATGCCGATCCCCTCGCCAGCGGTCGGCGGCAGGCCATACTCCAGGGCGCGGATGTAGTCCTCGTCCATGTAGTGTGCCTCTTCGTCGCCCTTGTCCTTGGCGGCCACCTGGGCCAGGAAGCGCTCCTTCTGGTCGCGCGGGTCGTTCAGCTCGGAAAAGGCGTTGGCCATCTCGCGGCCGGCGCAGAAGAATTCGAAGCGGTCCACGTAATCGGGGTCGTGGTCGTTCTTCCTGGAAAGGGGGGAGACCTCGGTCGGGTAGTTGGTGATGAAGGTCGGCTGGATCAGCTTGGTCTCGGCGACCTCCTCGAAGATCTCGGTGATCAGTTTCCCGTAACCGATGTCTTCGGGGAGCTCCAGCCCGATCTTCTGGGCATAGGCGTAGGCGAGGTCGCGGTCCTCGAGGCTCTTCGCGTCGATGTCGCCGTACTCGAGGATCGCTTCCTTCACGGTGAACCTCTTCCAGGGGCGCTGGAAGCTGATCGCCTCGTCGCCGTAGGTGAAGTCCAGGGTCCCCAGGAGTTCCTGGGTCACGTGGCAGAGAAGCTCCTCGGTGAAGTTCATCAGGTCCTCGAAGGTCGCGTAGGCCTGGTAGAACTCCATCATGGTGAACTCGGGGTTGTGGCGCACCGAGATCCCTTCGTTACGGAAGTTGCGGTTGATCTCGAAGACGCGCTCGAAACCGCCCACCACCAGGCGCTTCAGGTAGAGTTCCGGGGCGATGCGCAGGAACAGTTCCATGTCCAGGGCGTTGTGATGGGTGACAAACGGCTTCGCGGTGGCGCCGCCGGGGATCGGGTGCATCATCGGGGTCTCGACCTCAAGGAAGTCCTTGTTGGTCATGAACTCGCGGATCAGCTGCACGACCCTGGAGCGCTTGTAGAAGACCTCGCGCACCTCGGGGGATACGATCAGGTCAACGTAACGCTGGCGGTAACGTGTCTCCACGTCGGTCAAGCCGTGGAACTTCTCGGGCAGCGGCAGAAGCGACTTGGTAAGCAGGCGGACGGTGGAAACGGCCAGGGAAAGCTCGCCGGTCTTGGTGCGGAACGGGGTGCCGGTGGCGCCGATGATGTCGCCGATATCGTAGTTTTCGAACTCGGCGAAGAGCTCCTCGCCCAGGGTGTCCTTCTTCAGGTAAAGCTGCATGCGACCCTTGCGGTCCTGCACCTGCACGAAGGCCGCCTTGCCGAAAGAGCGGCGCATGATGATGCGGCCGGCGACCACGAAGGTCTGCGGGTCGTCCTCGATCACTTCCTTGTCGCCGTAGGCGTCGCGCACGTCGGCCGAGGTATGCTGAGGTTTATAATCGTTCGGGTACGGGTTGATCCCCGCCTCCCACAATGCATCTACCTTGCGTCTTCTCTGCAACAGCAGTTCGCTCAACTCTTCCATGTTATCTGCAACCTTTCTTTACCGCGTTGGGCTGTGAAACAATCCGTCAAACTAAACTATTTGCGCCAGCCAAGTCAAGGGAAAAGGGGGTACGGCTTCGCCCTGTGACACAAGGCTAAAGCCGTATCCCTTCTGACAATTGTGCTACTTGAACTTGACCGTGACCGGCGTCTTGAAGAAGGGGATTCCCGTCTTGGTGTCGACCGTGTTGCCGAGCTGCCCCATGGTGTTGTTGCCCCAGCCGTACCAGGCGCCGGCGACCAAGGCGAAAGAGGTCTTGCCGAAGGCGGCGATGTCTGAAACGTCGGCCATCGGAGCGCCGACGGAGTTCAGGGTGCGGATCATTTCCGAGCTGCTGGTGGTGGTGCCGTTGCCCAGCTGGCCGGCGGAGTTGAGGCCGATGGCGTTGACATACCAGTTGCCGTCGTTCTGCAGGCTCCCACGCGACCCCATGAGCAGCAGGATGTGGTTGGTCCCGGTCACTATCTTCTTGATCTCGACGGACAAGTCATCGGCGACATCGACACTCCATACCTGCACCGGCGTTGTGCTGCTCTTTCCTATTTCGATGTTCGGGCCCAACTCGCCCCGATCGTTGTGTCCCCACCCCCACAGAATCTGTTTAGTGGTTTTCCCTGATCCGTCCCGCTGTACCTGGAGCGCGAGCCCGGCGCTGGCGAGGGCGGCTATCTGCTCTATCTTGTCCGTGCCTGGGAAGATCACCTTCTTGGGGCTGGAGCAGACGGACGAGTAGGTGCTGAAGGAAACGAGCTCGTTGATGCGGTCCGACTTGGTGATATTCCTGTTGTTCCCCCAGACGTAAACGTCGCCGTTGCCGAAAAGCGCCATGGAGAACAGGCCGCCCGCAGCCACCTTCTTGGGGGCCAGCGCGGTGAGGTCCTCGCCTTCGTGGCCGGTGGTGATCTGGAGGGGAACCTTGGAATTGGTGCCCAGGCTGTTGCCGAGCTGGCGGTAGAAATTGTAACCCCAGGCATAGAGCTTGCCGTCGGCGATGGCGAGGGAGTGGTACCCGCCTGCGGCGATATCGGTAACCGCGGCAACCGCAGGATCAAAGGTCACCTTGACCGGGGAGCTTTTATAGGAATCGGGGTAGGTGGTCGAGGCGTCCTTGTTGCCCAACTGCCCGTAGAGGTTGTAGCCCCACGAATACAGGTCGCTTCCGTTGGTAACCATGGTGTGCGCATTGCCCGCGGTGGCTTGCAGCATCTGCTCCATTCCCGGCACCGGAACCGCGATCTCCCGCTGGGTGAGGGTCCCATCCCCCAACTGGCCGAAACCGTTGTACCCCATGGTGTAGGTGGAGCCGTTCTTCAACAGGACGCTGTGCTCGTAGAAAATGGAGACCGTGGAGGGGATGTGTTCGTTGGAGGAGGAACCGCCGCAACCGGAGAGTGCGGCAGTAAGAAGCCCGGCGCAGATAAAAAGCCTGCAACGCCTGCGAGTTTGCATATGAGAGACCCCTTGCTCGTTAATTCGATCCGGCGGATTTAACTATACATAAAGGGGAATGTCAAGGACGGACTCCCCGGTTATGGCAGTTGACACGTCGCGGTAGTTGCATGTAATAATGGCGACTTTACAAAACGGGACAAAGTTCAATAAAAACAATACGGAGGCAGGCATGGCGATCGAGCCGAACAAGGTCATCTACTCGATGATCGGTGTGAGCAAGTTTTACGATAAGAAACCGGTGCTGAAGGACATCTACCTCTCCTACTTCTACGGCGCCAAGATCGGCGTGCTCGGTCTGAACGGCTCCGGCAAGAGCTCCCTTCTGAAGATACTGGCCGGCGTGGACAAGGAGTTCAACGGCAAGACCATCCTCACCCCGGGGCACACGGTCGGGTTCCTGGAGCAGGAGCCGACCCTCGACCCCAGCAAGACCGTGCGCCAGTGCGTCGAGGAAGGCGTGCAGGAAGTGGTCGACCTGGTCAACGAGTTCAACGAGATAAACATGAAGTTCGGCGAGGAGATGACCGACGCCGAGATGGAGAAACTCTGCGACCGCCAGGCCAAGGTGCAGGAGAAGCTGGACCACCTGGACGCGTGGGACCTGGACAGCCGCCTCGAGCTCGCCATGGACGCGCTGCGCTGCCCCCCCGCCGATACCAACGTCGCCAACCTCTCCGGCGGCGAGAAGCGCCGCGTGGCCCTGTGCCGCCTGCTGCTGCAAAAGCCGGACATCCTGCTTTTGGACGAGCCGACCAACCACCTTGACGCCGAGAGCGTCGCCTGGCTGGAGCAGCACCTGCAGCGCTACGCCGGCACCGTCATCGCAGTGACCCACGACCGCTACTTCCTGGACAACGTGGCCGGCTGGATACTGGAGCTGGACCGCGGCCAGGGGATCCCGTGGCAGGGGAACTACTCCTCCTGGCTGGAGCAGAAGGAGAAGCGCCTCGCCCAGGAGGAGAAGAGCGAGAGCGAGCGCCAGAAGACCTTGAAGCGCGAACTGGAGTGGATCAGGATGTCCCCCAAGGGGCGTCACGCCAAGGGTAAGGCGCGCATCAATTCCTACGAGGACCTTCTCAACACCGAGAGCGAGCAGCGCGCGAAGGACCTCGAGATATTCATTCCGCCGGGGCCGCGTCTGGGCGGAGTGGTGGTCGAGGCGGAGAACGTCAGCAAGGGGTACGGCGACAAGCTCCTCATCGAAGGGATGGAGTTCAGGCTCCCGCCGGGCGGCATCGTCGGCGTGATCGGCCCCAACGGCGCGGGCAAGACCACCCTCTTCCGCATGATCACCGGCGAGGAGAAGCCGGATTCCGGCAGCTTCAAGACCGGCGAGACCGTGAAGCTCGCCTACGTGGACCAGAGCAGGGACGCGCTCGATCCGGACAAGACGATCTGGGAAGTGATCTCGGAGGGGCAGGAGCAGCTCCAGCTCGGCAAGCAGCTGGTCAACTCCCGCGCCTACGTGGCCCGTTTCAACTTCTCCGGCGCCGACCAGCAGAAGAAGGTCGGCATGCTTTCCGGCGGTGAGCGCAACCGCGTGCATCTCGCCAAGATGCTCAAGGAAGGCGGCAACGTGATCCTGCTGGACGAGCCGACCAACGATCTCGACGTCAACACCATGCGTGCTCTTGAGGAAGCGCTGGAGAACTTCGCAGGCTGCGCCGTGGTCATCTCCCACGACCGCTGGTTCCTGGACAGAATCGCCACCCACATCCTCGCCTTCGAGGGTGACAGCAAGGTGGTCTGGTTCGAGGGGAACTACTCCGAGTACGAGGAAGACCGCCACGCCCGCCTGGGGACCGCCGCGGACCAGCCGCACCGCATCCGGTACCGCCAGCTCACCAGGGCGTAGGCGAAAAACGAGCGTTCAACGACAAGGGGGGCGACCATTACGGCAGCTCCCCCTTTTTGTGTGCACCTGTAGGGGCGAATAATTATTCGCCCTCCGCCTTCCTCGCCACGCCGTAGACCACGTCGTACGTGGCCGGCACGCCGTCCTCGCGGCCGAACCGCCTGCGGTAGCTCTCCATCATCTCCAGCATCATCCGCCGCTCCGAAAGCCCCCTGCGGCTGGCGGGCGCCGTGCTGCCGGCCCCTATCCGCTTCAAAGAGCGCAGCAACTCCGGCACGTCCGGGTGGAGTTCCACCTCCAGCTCCGAGCTGACCCTGGCGTTATCAAACCCGGCGCGCTCCAAAGCGGCCGACACCTCATTACAGGAAAAAAAGCTGTGCGTGCGGTCGGCACCGCCATCCAGCACGGCGCGGTAGGACTCCCTCAATTCGAACAGGGTGCGCTCACCGAAAAGGGCGAAGCAGAAGACCCCGCCGGGCGCCAGCACGCGTTGCGCCTCGTCGAATGCCTGGTCCAGCGTAGCAAGCCACTGATAGGTCGAGGTGGAAACGACCACGTCGAAGCTCTCCGCATCGAAGGGGAGCGACTCGGCGTCGGCGTTCAACATGCGAACGCGCCTGCCCGCGAGATTTCTGGCTGCGGTCTCGCACATGCCAGGCGCAAGATCCACGCCAACGGTATCCGCGTCGGGGTACAGCTCGGTTAGCCGCGCCAATAGCCTCCCGGTCCCCGCACCGATGTCCAGCAGACGAGCCGGACTCACGCCTTCCGCCTGCAGCAACACGAGCAGCTTCTCCACCACCCGCCCCTGGACCACCGCGTGCCGGTCGTAATCCGTCGCCTGCCGGTGGAACGACGCCCGCACCTTGTCTCTGTCTATCTCTGCCGCCATCGATACCTTCTGAATCCCCTCCCCCGGAGGGGGAGGCTAGGGAGGGGGAAAGGATGCCCTTGCCCCGAGTACTAAAGTTAAAGCCCTGCGATGAACTCGCGGACCACCTCGTTGAAGCGCTCCGGCCTGCTCATGAAAGGCGCGTGGCCACATCCCTCAAAAATCTCCAGCCGCGCCATCGGGAGGTGCTGCGCCAAGTATGTCGAGGCTGCGGCGGTGCAAACGGTATCCTGTTCGCCGTGGATGACCAGCACCGGCCGGTCCACCTGCGGCAGTTGCTCCCGCAGGTCCGCCGTGGAAAGGATGTTCAGCGACTGCATGACGGCCTCGCGGTCGGCAGAGCGCCCCCCCATCACGATCTCGTGCACGATGCGCTGGTAGAGCGTGTGGTCCAACTCCCCTTCAGCGAACATTCCCTTGAAGAAATCGCCCATGGTTTTCTGGTGGTCGCGCCGAAGGCGCAGCCCCATTCCCTTCACCTCGACCGGCGCCTTACCGTGCGGGTAATCGTCACAGCTCGAGTACCTGGCGTTGCCGCCCACCAGCACCATCCCGGCCAGACGCGTCCGCAGCGCCGGGAAGGCCTGAAGCGCCACCTGCACCCCCATTGACCACCCCACGAGGACCGCGTCCCGCAACGCCAGTTCTTCGAAGAAGCCGGCGAGGTCGGAGGCGTAATCCTCTATGGTGTAGGAACCGGCGGGGGGCGAGTGACCGTGCCCGCGCAGGTCCAAAAAGATGAGGCGCCCCGCGTCACCGAGTTCCTGCTGGAAACGCCAGGCCCTCCCGGACATGGCCCAGCCGTGAACGAAAACCACCGGCCTGCCCGCACCTGTTTCCTGAAAATGCAGCGTCATAAGAGTCCCAATCAAAAGCTCTACGCAGAGATCTCAGAGGTCCATAGAGAACACAGAGAAAAAATCACAAAAAGGTTTTTCCTCTGTGTTCCGCTCCGGCTTTTCCCTGTGCCCTCTCTGTTCGGGCTTCCGGTTTAAATTACCCCGAGTTTTTTCCCCATCCGGGCGATGGTGTGGGCGGCGGCTTCAAGATCGGCGGGGTCGTGGGTCGCCATGATGGTGCAACGCAGACGGCAGCTCCCGGCAGGGACGGTCGGGGGCCTGATCCCCTGCACGAAGATCCCCTGCTCCAACAGCTCCTTGCTGAACTGCATGGTGGTCTCGGCCGGCCCCACGAAGATCGGGACGATCTGCGTTTCGCTCCCCATGGTGTCGAAGCCGGCACCCGCCAGGCTCTTCTTGAAGAGCGCGACATTCGCCGCCAGCCTGTCCCTCAGCTCCTTCCCCTCGCGGGAATCCACCAGGTCCAGAGCCGCTATCGAGGGGGCCAAAACTGCCGGGGGGAGCGAAGTGGAAAAGATGAAGCTGCGCGCCCTGTTCACCAGGTAGTCGCAGATGGTTTCCGAGGCCGCCGCGTAGGCGCCGAAACTCCCCAGCCCCTTCCCCAGCGTCCCCATATGGATGTCCACGCCGTCCATAACCCCTAAAAGTTCTGCGGTGCCGCGTCCGGTCGCCCCCAGGACGCCGGTGCCGTGGGCATCGTCGACCATGAGCAGGGCATCGTACTCCCTGGCTAATTGCACCATCTTCCTTAACGGAGCGAGGTCGCCGTCCATACTGAACACCCCGTCCGTGACGATGAGGCGCCGCCCGGTGCCTGGCTTTTCGCGCAGCAGCCGCTCCAGGGCCGCCATGTCGCGATGCGGGTAACGGTGGACATTCGCCCGCGACAGCAGGGCGCCGTCCACGATGCTCGCGTGGTTCAGCTTGTCGGAGAAGATGGTATCGCCGCGCCCGACCAGTGCGGAAATGATCCCGGTATTGGCGGCGTAACCGGAGTTGAAGACCAGCGCCCTTTCGGTCCCCTTGAACCGGGCGATGCGACGCTCCAGCTCCTCGTGCAGGTCCATGGTGCCCGAAACGAGGCGTGATGCGCCGCTTCCGACCCCGAAGGCGACCCCCATGACCGCGGCCCTGCGCAGCGCGGCATGATCCGCCAGCCCGAGGTAGTTGTTGGAGCACAGCAGGAGCACTCTCTTACCGTCCAGGTCGACGTGACTTCCCTGCGCCCCCTTGATAACCCTCATGCTGCGGTACAGCCCTTCGGAGCGCAACTGATCCAGTTCTTCCGCGAATGTCTGCACAGTTTCTCCTTTCCATGCCAGCTAAACAATGGAGCCTTGTTATTAGCACAGGCGCCCCCATTCGTCAACCTGGCAACCATCTGCGGTTGACATTTATATAGCCATTTGCGCATACAATTGATCTGCAAAGTAAATTTGAGGCCGGCACTCCCTAAGCAGTCCCCTGGGCCGGAATTGCGCCCCCCTCGAACAGGGATATACTCTTAAAGTTTTTTAACGTAAATCCTCGTAGCCGATACGCGTGCCGCACACGACCATCAGGAGAGCCCTCATGTCGCATCTCCAAAACCGCAACGGATACAGCTCGTTGATGGAGCGCCTGGAAAGGTTCCCCCAGGGAGCTCCTCCCTCCGAACTGTTCGCCAAGATCCTCGCCCTGCTCTTCACCGAACAGGAGGCAAAACTCGTGGGACAGCTTCCCATGCACCCGTTCTCTGCGGCACGGGCGGCCCACGCCTGGGGGGTGAGGGAGGTCGAGGCGTACCGCACCCTGGAAGGGCTGGCGGAGCGGGGCTTGCTGCTGGACACCGAGCAGGAAGGGGAGAAGCTTTACGTCCTGCCCCCCCCCATGGCGGGGTTTCTCGACTTCGTGCTGATGCGGGTCAGAAAGGACGTGGACCAGCCCGCCCTGAGCCGGCTGCTCGACCAGTACCTGAACCAGGAAGAGGAGTACATCCGCGACCTTTACACCGGTACCAGCACCCCCAGCACCAGAATCATGGTCGACGAGGACCAGGTGCCCTCCTCCAACCTGGCACGGCTGTTCAACTACGAGCGTGCCACCGAGGTGGTGCGGGGGGCCAGGCGCATTGGCGTCGGCACCTGCAGCTGCCGCCAAAAGATGCGTCACGTCGGCAGGGGCTGCTCCGCCCCCTTGGAAACCTGCATGGTCTTCGACGACCTGGCCGACTCCCTGATCCGGCACGGCCATGCCCGGGAGACGGACACCCAGCGATGCCTCGAGCTCCTGCAGCAAAGCCGGGAGCAGAACCTGATCCAGGTGGCGGACAACGCGCAGTCTGGCGTCACCTCCATCTGTAACTGCTGCAGCTGCTGCTGCGAGACGCTGGTTCGGGCCCGCAAGTTCTGCAACCTTCAGCCGGTGAGCAGCACCAACTACATCGCGGAGCTCAGGCCGGAACGGTGCATCGGTTGCGGCCGCTGCATCGATGCCTGTCCCGCAGAAGCGATGCGGCTGGTGTCGGCAAACGACCCGCAGCATCCCTGGCAGCGCAGGTGCGTGCAGGACCGCGAACGCTGCCTTGGCTGCGGCGTCTGCGTGAGGGTCTGCCGCACCAGTGCCCTCTCCCTTGTCCCCAAGGCGGAGCGGGTGGTGACCCCCGTCGACAACGTGCACCGGCTGGTGCTGATGGCGCTGGAACGCGGCAAGCTGCAGCACCTGATCTGGGACAACCGCGCCATGTTCAACCACCGTGCCATGGCCGCCATCGTGGGGGCGATCCTCAGGCTTCCGGCGGTGAAGCAGAAGCTGGCGGCGAGTGAACTGGGATCCCGCTATCTCGGCGCTCTCATGCAGCGGCTGGCCGAGCGCGCCAGCAGGATGCCGTTGCGGCTCTGACCGATCTCGCTGCGGCACCGTTTGCACTTCCCGGGACGATGTGCTACCTTCATGCCCGGTCGCACACACCATCCCGGGAAGAAAAAGCAATGCGCGGATTGAAATACCTGGCAGGATATTCCGAACAAGTCACCTCGAAGGTGGAGCGTCTCCTGGCGAACAACGAACTGGGGGGCGTGTTGCTGGCCAAGTACCCTACCCCGCACCAGGTCAGAACAGACCGGGCGCTCTACGATTTCACCATCGCTCTCAAGAACGAATACCTGCGCAAATCCCAGCCGCTCAGCAAGGTGAGCTACGACCCGAAGATCAGCGTCATCAACCACGCCCTCGGCCTGCACTCCTTCGTATCGCGCGTGCAGGGGGCCAAGCTCACCGCGAAGCACGAAATCAGGATCGCCACCGTGTTCAGGACCGCCCCGGTCGAGTTCCTGCGCATGATCGTGGTGCACGAGCTGGCCCACCTCAAGGAGAAGGAGCACAACAAGGCGTTCTACCAGCTCTGTGAATACATGGAGCCCTCCTATCACCAGCTCGAGTTCGACGCCAGGCTGTACCTGACCCACCTCGAAACTTCCGGTCCGCTCTACCAGGAAGGTTGATCCCTCCCCAACTTTCGATCCGCTGCGCCTGGAACGGGCGGGCGCTCCTCCCCAACCGGCGCACGCCCCGCGTAGCGGGCGCAACCAGGTTCTGATCCTCCTCCGCCTCGCTGCTCCGCCGATCAATCGGCTCTCCCCCCGCCATTGACAACTCAAAGGCTCCCGCTAGCATTTACTCTGCCGAAAAAATTAAAGCACACCAACCAGGTCGTCCCCCTCCCACCGCCACGACCCAAGGAGGAGTCCATGTCATTCGCGCTCTACATCATTGGGTTCATTTTGGTCATCGCCGGTATCGCCTGGGCCCTGGTCAGCGCTGGGGTGGCCATGTTCAAGATTGCGATCGCCTGCATCATCCTGCTGGGGATCGGCATCCTGACCGGGGTGGTCCATACCCGCCCGAAGGACCCGCCCCGGGGGCCGCTCGCGTAAATCCACACCACATCTCTGAAATGAAGAGGCCCGCCAGGAAATCCCGGCGGGCCTCTTTAGCTTCGAAAAAAGGCAGTCTAGACGGCAAGGACGGTTCGCGGTACCGGCAGCCGCTCGCGCGTGGGCCCTTCCACCTCGACCTGCGGCCCGAAAGGCATCAGAAGCGCCTTGCCGATGGTCACCTGCTGCGGATCCTGGAACCCGGGAACGCCGATGGTGACCCCATCCTGCAGGACGTTGAGCCGGATGGTGCCATGCAGGTAGTCGGGCCAGGAAAAGATGGTGGACCAGTTGGAGTCGGTTTCCTCCCGCACGACCGAATGGTGGATGCCGTGCATGCGCGGCGTGACGACCAAACGGCAGAGGCGGCGCTCGATGCGGTGAGGCAGCCTCATGTTACTGTGGTGAAACATGATCGCCACCAGGCTGAGTGTCTGCCAAAGGGCAAGCCCGAGGGGGGACACCCCGATCAGCCGAACCTGGGCCGCCCGCCATGGGACCGAAAGGAGCAGTTCGCCGAAGTGGAAGCGGAGCGCGGTACTGGCGTCGAGGTCGAGGTCGGCGTGGTGCGGCTTGTGGAAGCGCCACAGTAGCGGGATCTTGTGGGTCAGGACGTGCCAGATGAAGAGCGTATAGTCGAGGAGCAGCAAGGAGAGCGCCAGCTCCGCCCAGGGGGGGAGACCGAAAAGCTTGAGAAGTCCCAGCTGTTTTGACTGCACCCGCAGGGCGAGCGGCCCCACCACCGGCTTCTCGGCGACGGCGACGGTCGCGGCGGCCAAGGCGGAGAAAGCGGCATTGCGCGCGTTGCGTCTCAGCTTGTCGTCCTTGTCCGTTCTAAGCGGGCGTCTGAGTTCCATGACCGCGACGACGGCGAAGGTGCCGACGATGAGCGTCGCGTTCAGCCAGGTGGGGAGTTCCCCCCTCATGTGATCTCTTCGACGGTACATGGTTTCACTCCCCTTTCACGCCGTCTCCCCTCTGCAGGAATCCAGCCGTCAACGTTCAACCCCTCCCACCGGCCGCCCGGTGCACCAGCTCGGCGGCGGCGGTCCAGACGGCGTGGTTCCCAAGCTCCTTCGCGCTCGGCTGCCACGGAATGCGACGCAGGCCGGGCGAGACCCCGAAGAGGGGCGCAATGAAACCGTCACAGGCGCAGAAAAAGGGGAGTGCGAAGGGAAGCCCGCCCCAACGGGTAAGGGCTTGTTTGATTTTTACTGCCGGCCCGGACAATTCCCACATTGTAGTCCCCGCGGTTCTGCTGTCAATTCGCCCGGCTCCCCGGAAATAGCGGCCGCCAGCGAGCCCCGGCAGCTTGACCGCGTAACAGAGCGTTTTATAATTGGTCTGCCTTTCCAGACAGCAGCGCAACGAAATCAGGAGGCTCCCATGCTGGTCCGCACCCTGCAAGTGGTGGTACATTGCGAGCACAAGACGCTCTGGGACATGCTCATGGACAGGATGCAGCACCCCGACCGGTACATGCTGGGGGTCGCGGACGCGCGCGTCACCGAGGAATCCCGGGACGTATTCATCTCCGAGATGACCCTGCACGGCGAGACGGTCAGGGAGAGGGTGGTGGCGCGTCCCTACGACGGCGAACTTCGCCATGAGCTGCTTGAGCACCCACAGTTCACAGGCTTCATCGTGAGAAAGATCGTCAAATCGGCGCGACAGAGCCCGGTAGCCCCGCTCTACCTGGAGTACGACCTCGACCTGCTGCGCAAATCGCTGAAGGTGCAGGGCGTGGTGAGGGGGGAAGAGGAGATCCTCACGGACCTGGAGACGGAGATGCAGAAGGTGAAGCTGCGGGCTGAAGAAGTGGATTCGAGGGGGTGAGTATGCGCTGGAACACGTTCCACCTGACGCTGTGCGCGATCAGCCTGCTCTGGACAGCGCAAGCCTGCTGCGCACCCGCCGACTGGTATCTCCTCGATGAGAACCGGGATTCCAGCTTCTTTGTGGACAGAAGCGGCATCAACCGGGTGCGTGAAGGGGTAATTCAGGTAAGAACGAGGGTGGTCTACAGTGACCAGGGGAAGAAGGAGGCGGCCAAGATCCTGAAGGGACTGCAGTCGCCTGCTGCCCTGTACGAAACGCTTTACAGCTATGAGATCAACTGCGTGGAACGGGAGGGGCACCTCCTGGCGGCCAGCCACTTCGACAAAGGGGGCGGGCTGCTGAAGTCCAGCGACCTTGATGCAGCGACACAGTGGGAATACCTGCCGCCGGACACGCGCATGGGGCTGGTCCTGCAGCAGGCCTGCCCGCACTAGCCTACCGCGTGCGGTACTCCTGCCGCAGCAATAGATCCATCAATACCAGCGCCGCCATCGACTCGACCACCGGCACCGCCCGGGGCACGATGCACGGGTCGTGGCGCCCCTTCGCCTCCAGGACCGCATCGCTGCCGTCGAAGCGCGCCGTTTTCTGCGGCAGGGCAACCGTCGCCGGCGGCTTGAAGGCGACGCGGAAGTAGACCGGCTCCCCGTTGGAAATCCCACCCTGGACGCCTCCCGAGTAATTGGTCGCCGTCCCCAGCCGCCCCCCCTTGGCCACGAACGGATCGTTGTGGGCGCTTCCGAGCATGCGGCTGCCGCTGAAGCCGGAGCCTATCTCGAACCCCTTGCTCGCGGGAATGGAGAGCATGGCATGGGCCAACAGGGCCTCGAGTTTGTCGAAGACCGGTTCTCCCAGCCCGGCGGGGAGGTTGCGGCAGACGCAGCAGACCGTCCCTCCGACGGAATCGTCCCGGCTCCTCACCTGCGCGATCAGGTCGGCCATGGCCTGGCTCATGGCCGGATTGCCGCAGCGGACCGGGTGCCGGTCCACCTGCTGACGGGAGACCCGTTCCAGGTCGACGGCACCCGCCTCAAGCGCCCCCACGCCATCCACCCAGGCCACGATCTCGATGCCATAGCGCTGCGCCAGGAATTTTTCCGCGATGGCGCCGGCCGCCACCCGGGCGATGGTCTCCCGGGCGGAGGATCGCCCGCCCCCGCTGGACGCCCGCACCCCGTATTTCACTTGGTAGGTGTAGTCCGCGTGCGAAGGGCGGGGGACCTGGGACATCTCCTGGTAGTCGCCGGGGCGCTGGTCGCGGTTATGCACCATGAGCCCGATGGGAGTGCCAAGGGTTACGTCCCCCTCCACGCCGGAGAGGATGGTGACGAGGTCCTCCTCCTCGCGCGGGGTGCTCAATTCGCTCTGGCCGGGACGGCGGCGGTCCAGTTGCGGCTGGATGTCGGACTCGGAGAGGCGCATCCCCGCCGGCGCTCCGTCCACGATGGCGCCGACCGCGGGGCAGTGGCTCTCGCCGAAGGTGGAAACTCTGAAGAGGGTCCCAAACACGGAGGACATATTCAGCTCCTTCCCCTCACGGGGTGGCCGGGGCAGCCGGCCGTGAGGAATTTCTCGGGCTCCGCCTGGCCACCAGCACCACGAGGCTGCGCGGCGGCAGGCGGTAGCTGTCGCAGGCGACCACCGGCATCACCTCCCACGGGGTGATATCTTCCGGGGACTCAAGCGACGTGTCGATCCAGCGGTGCCAGGCGCCGCCGGGAAGCCTTCTCGGCGGGGGGAGCGTGAAGCTGAGCGGCTCCCAGTAGGCGTTGACCATGTAATGGAACACGAGGTGTTTCGACGCGCTCCAGACGGTGAGGGCGATGCTGTGGGACTGGTAGCTCCAGTCCGGGCTGCCGAGGTGCACGCCGTGCCACTCCAGTCGCGCCTGCCCGAGGAGCTGGTTGAGCGTCAGCGTCTCCGCCGGGGTGTCGCTTTGCCACAGCCGCGCCCTGATCAGCTCTTTGGTGAAGCGGTAGACATCCTGGTGGAGCGCGAGCCTGTCCCAGTCGAACCACCCCAGTTCGTTATCCTGGCAGTAGGCGTTGTTGTTGCCGCGCTGCGTGCGGCGCATCTCGTCACCCATCAGGATCATCGGTGTCCCCAGCGCGAGCAGGGTGACCGCCATGAAGTTCTTCACCTGGCGGTTGCGCAGCGCCTCGATCCCGACGTCGCCCGTCGCCCCCTCGACGCCGCAGTTCCAGCTCAGGTTGGTGTCGGAGCCGTCCCGGTTATTTTCGCCATTGGCCTCGTTGTGCTTGTCGTTGTAGGAAACCAGGTCATTCAAGGTGAAGCCGTCGTGGCAGGTGACGAAGTTGATGCTCTGCTCGGGCTCGCGCTCCTGGTGGCCGTAGATGTCCGGACTCGCCAGCATCCTCGCCGCGAAGCGCGACACGACCCCTTCGTCCCCCTTCAGGAAGCGGCGCACGTCGTCGCGGAACTCGCCGTTCCACTCCTTCCAGCTGTCGCCGATGAAGCTCCCCACCTGGTACAGCCCGCCGGCGTCCCACGCCTCGGCGATCAGCTTGATCCCGGCCAGGGCGGGGTCGGACTCGATGTCCCAGAGAATGGGAGGGTTCTTGAGCGGCCGTCCCTGTCCGTCGCGGGAGAGGATCGAGGCGAGGTCGAAGCGGAAACCGTCGACGTGCATCTCCTTTACCCAGTAGTGCAGGGAGTCGATGATCAGCCGGCGCACCACGTGGTGGTTGGCGTTCAGGGTGTTGCCGCAGCCGGTGTGGTTGATGTAGCTGCCGTCGGCGTGGAGCGAGTAGTAGACGTCGTTGGCGAAGCCGCGGAAACAGAAGGTGGGGCCGTTGTGATCCCCCTCGGAGGTGTGGTTGTAGACCACGTCGAGGATCACCTCGATGCCGGCCTTGTGCAGCGCCTTGACCATGTCCCGGAACTCGTCCAGCGGCCCTAGCGGCCCCTGCTTGGAACTGAAAGCGGCATGGGGCGCGAAGAAGGAGACGGGGCTGTACCCCCAGAAGTTGCGCAGCCCCAGGGGAGCGTCGAGCGGGTCGAACTGGAATACCGGGAGGAGTTCCACGGCGGTGACGCCCAGGTCCTTCAGGTAGGGGATCTTCTCCACCAGGCCGGCGTAGGTGCCGCGCTTTTCCTCGGCGACGCCTGAGGAGGGATGCTTGGTGAAGCCGGCCACGTGCATCTCGTAAATGACCGTCTTCGAGTAGGGGCGCTTGAGCGGGAGGTCCCCTTCCCAGTCGTAGCCGCGCGGGTCGGCGACGACGCTCTTCATGGCGCTCGCCGCGTTGTCGCCGGGGAGGCAGGCATCGCCGCGGCGGTATCCTTCGGGGACGGCCACGGCGCGGCCGTAGGGATCGATGAGCACCTTGCCCGGGTCGAACCGTCGCCCCCGCTGCGGCTCGAAGGGGCCGGCGACGCGGTAGCCGTAAAGCTGGCCGGCGCCGATACCGGGGACGAAGATGTGCCAGTAGTGGTAGGTGCGGTTGCGCGTGGGGTCCAGGGCGATGACGCGGGAGGGGGTGGCGTCGCCGGCGCGATCGAAGAGGAGCAGCTCCACCCCCGTGCAATCCCTGGCGAAGACGCTGAAGTTCACCCCGCCGCGGGTCACGGTGGCGCCCAGGGGCGAGGTATTTCCCTTGGGAAGTTCACCGTTTTTCCTGCCTGTTCTTCCAGTCGTCATCGCCATCGTTTCCTTAGGACCGATCACACAGCCTGAGGGCGCACTCTGTGAGGGTGATGCTGTCAGTTCGCTTTTTACCCTGTGAGACTATAAACCATCAGGTTTTTCAGTCAAACTGAAGCGCGTGCTTTTTTAGACAGAGTCGAACGGGCGATCACGAAGAGCGAGATGGCAGCGCAGAGCCAGCCGATCCAGTCGCCAGCCGCCCCGTACAGCGTCCCCCCATCCAGAAGCGGCACCCGGTCCACCAGGACCTCCCGGGTCCACACCCCGGTGCGGCTCACGATGCGCCCCACGGGATCGACGAAGGCAGAGATGCCGGTGTTGGTGACCCGCACCAGGGAGCGACGGTTCTCGATGGAACGAAAGCTGGCCAGAGCCAGGTGCTCCACCGGCTCGACCGAATTGCCGTACCAGGAGTCGTTGGTCAGGTTGAACATGACATCGGCTTTGCGCCCTTCGCCCCCGCCGCGCATCAGCTTCCTGATGTGGGTGGGGAAAATGTCCTCGTAACAGATGCTCACCGACAACAGGTGGCTCCCCAGTTTGAGGGGCTGCGTGCTTCTGCCGGAAAAGAACTTGGCGCTGTACGGTGACCACGCGTAGAGCTGCGGGAAGATGTCCCCGAAGGGGATGTACTCCCCGAAGGGAACCAGCACCGTCTTGTCGTAGTTCCCCAGGATGCGTCCCGAGCCGTCGGCCAAAAGGGCGCTGTTGCAAAAGCGGGTTTCCCCCTCCTCCTTGATCTGCAGGCAGGCTCCAAAGAGCAGCGGAGTTTGCAGATCACCCAGCGCCCAGGTGGGGAGGCTCCCCTCGCGGGAGGCGAGGCTCACGCTCAACACCCCCTCGGGCCAGACCACCAGGTCCGGCTTTTGCACCGCCACCAGCTCCCGGGACAGGTCGCGGTGTTCCTTCTGCATGAGATCCACGGCCAGGTGGTTGTCCGCCGCGCCCCTGTTGGTCTGAACCAGGCCGACCGTGAGCCTTTGCGCCGAAGCGACCTTGCGTTCCACCTCCCTGATGCGCAGTTCCCCGTACCCTGTTACCAGCAGAAGCGTCACAGCGAGCGCGGCGATTGCGCGCCATGCCATGGTCCTTTGCTCGCGCCAGCAAACCGTCGCCCAGTAGAGGGTGGCGTTGATGTAGATCACCAGGAACGACACTCCGAGGATGCCGGCGAAGTCGGCGATCTGGGTGAGGTGCGAGATGCGGTACTGGCTCGCCCCCAGGTAGTTGGGGAAGACCTCGGGCCAGAGCTTCTCCATGGCGGTCCAGATCACCGGCGCGGCCCAGAGCACCTGCCACTGCCGGTCGCGCGTCACAAGCGTGGTCCCCCAGGCCCAGACCGCCAGCACGATGCCGTTGGCGGCGGCAAGCAGCAACAGGCCGAAGACGCCGGCGATCCAGGGGGCGCCGGCGAACTGCTGGAACATCTGGATGATCCAGTAGAAGCCGCCACCGTGTCCGACGATTCCGGCCAGCCATCCAAGGATAAAGGCGCGCTTTGGACGCTGCCCCCGCAGCGCCCAAAGCAGGGGGAGCAGGAAGAACCACTCCAGGTAGAACTGGTCGAAGCCGGCATAGCCCACGAACATGAGGATTCCGCTCGCAATGGCGCCCCCCCACGGCAACAGGAACTTGAAGTCTTTGGAATCGGTCAAGGATGAACCTCTGGTTCTGGATAACTGCAGGGTGGCACGATAGCACAACCGGTTAATAATCACAAACTGACTGGAACGCACGGGACGGGCGTAACCGTCGCCCAAATGAAAGGGCGCCCGGGAAGGCGCCCCCACTTCTTTCAACGTTCCGGATAGTAATCCGGCGGAACCGAGTACATATCTGGGGGAGGAGGCGGGGTGTACGGCCGTGCCCGGCGCACCTTGCGCACCGATCCCGGGATCTGGTTCCCCTTGGCGTACATGCACTGCACGTAGGTGTTGTCGTAGCGCCGCTGGGCCTCGTAGCCGTAGACCCGGCCGGATTCGGAGCCGCTCGCCGCGCCGAAGAGAAGGCCGGTGCCGCCGCCGATCGCGGCCCCCGCGCCCGCGTTGCCGCTGGCCGCGCCCAGCATGGCGCCCACGCCGGCGCCGATCGCCCCGCCGACCACGGCGCTGGTGGCGGTGTTCTGATTCGCCGTGTCCTGCGGGCTCATGCCGAGCTGCTGTTCGGCATACCTGCGGCAGAGGGCGTCCTCAGCCATGAACTGCTCGAAGGATTTCCCCGGGGTCGGCAACACCCTGACGCTAGGCCCCGTGGGCATGGTGGCGCAGCCACCAAGCACCAGCAAGGCGAGCAACGACCAAACTGTCGTCCTGGTCTTCATCATCTGTCAATCCTCCTTATCTTCCTCTGACTGAGCGGGGGGCGTCGTATTGGGCACCACCTTCATCCAGCCACTGGGGCAACGATCCACGTACGGGTAGTAACCCTCAGGCTTGCGGCAGTAGTACCAGTACCCGGTTTGCTCGTCGCCAGTCGTCGTGTCGGGGGAGATGTACTCCTGCGGCTCCTGCGGCGCCACGACCGCAGGGGGCGTATAGTAGTAGGGGTACGCGGGGTAGGTGTAGTAGTAGGGATAGAAGAAAGGATCCCAGTAGCCCCACCCCGGGCCGATATAGACGCTCCCGGAGAAGTACCCGCCGCTGTGACTGTGGCCGCCGTAGCCATAGCCGCCGCGACTGTAGCCCCGGGAATAGCTGGTCCCGCCGCGCCCGCCAGCCCGGGCTTGAACTTCACCGCCGCCTCGACTAGTGACGCGGGTCAAAGCTTCACCGCGCGCGCCCGAATCGGCGCGGCTCATGGTGGGGACACCCGTCACTGACACAGCGATCAGGAACAAGGGAATCAAAAGGATACCAGTCCGGATCTTCTTCATTGCCGAGCCCTCCTTTAAGGGGCGTTTTCAACGATTTCAGTATACTACTGGCCTCAAATATCTGCAAAAACTAACCTGAGAGAACATACCCGCAGGCGTGAACCCTGTCAATGCGAAGCTGGCAGCGCGACAACGACATAGATACAGACCGGCCACCGCCCCCTCCCCACAGATCGTTTGACTTCACTGGCGGCTATGTAAAAATTAGCGGGTTCCAACATTCCAGACACAAAGGGAGCTCACGTATGAGAAAAGATGCAACGCTGGTATCGTCACTCTTTCTTGCAGCAGCCCTGATTCTCCCCGCCGTCAACTCCTGGACCGCCGAGGGGCACGCTCCCCGAAAGGCGCCACCGGACGCCGTCATGGAAGCCCAGACGCCGAGGGAGGTACCGCAAAACCGGCCCGAGCAGCAAAAGGGAAACCATGACAACTCCGACCTCTTCAGCGCGACCAAAGCCGAACCGTCGTCGACCGCTTTCAAGAACCAGCCCGACGAAGGGAAGACCCTCGGCTTCGACTTCTACCGCGACCCGCTGGACGCCAAGAAGCCGATGACGACCTTCCAGGAGGTATACCAGAAGGACGTGGCGGAAAAGCCCAAGGTGATGGAGACCCAGCGGCGCCTCCTGGAATCGCGCTACGATCTGCGCCCCAGGCTGTCACCGGACGTGAAGATGTCACGCGGCAAGCCCATCGCGGTCGGCCCGACGGCGCGGCTTTCCCAGGGAACCTCGTGGGAGAGACTGGCGGCGACGCCCCCCGGCGAGATCAGGTCGAAGAACCTGTTCCCCTACCCGCCGCTTCCCCACCCGAAACAGGTGAACGGCGGCCAGGTCTTCCCCCAGATGCAGATCGACATGTTCCCGAGGCTGCAGCGCTTCGACGTCGATTTCGACCTTCCCGACGCCTTCCTCCCCGAATTCCCCCCGGCCATCTTCCTGCAGAACAGGCCGGAACTGGGCGACGTCTCGCGCGGCGAGGTGGTTTCCATCAGCAATTACTACCGCCTGTTCAAGGACCTGCTCACCCCGGTCCAGCTCGACGGTCTGCGCATGCTGGTGACCCCGTTCCCGCAGGAGGAGTTCAACCCCACCGACGACAGGAAAAGCGAAAACCCGAGCCTTGGCGTCGCCTGCCTTGATTGCCATGTCAACGGCCACACCACAGCGCAGTTTCACCTAAGCCCCGACATCCGTCCCCAGGAGCGGCGCTTCCGGCTCGACACGGTGAGCCTCAGGGGGCTTTTCAACCAGCAGATCCACGCCTCCAAGCGGAGCCTCCGCTCGGTGGAGGACTTCTCCGAGTTCGAGCAGCGCACCGCCTACTTCAACGGCGACGAGATCCACGCCGCCAAGAAGGGGATGAATGTGATCAGCCGCGTCCAGATGGCCCACATGGCCCAGATGCAGAACATGTTCGACGTGCCGCCTGCTCCCAAGCTCGACCCGGCCGGTTATCTTGCGCCCGAGCGGGCGACCCAGGCGGAGCTTGCCGGACAGAAGGTGTTTTTCGGCAAAGGGAGATGCGGTGTGTGCCACCCGGCCCCGTTCTACCTGGACCAGCAGATGCACGATCTGCAGCTTGACCGCTTCACCAGGGAACCGGGGGACGGACCCATCAAGACCTTCACGCTGCGCGGCATCAAGGAAAGCCCCCCGTACCTGCACGACGGCCGCTGCCTGACGCTCGAGGACACGGTGAAGTTCTTCGACCTGGTTCTTGGGTTGCGCCTCAGCCAGGAGGAGCAGAACAACCTGGTCGCGTTCCTGCGGGTGCTCTAGCATCATCACGGCGACAACATCATTTTGCAGCCAAAGCCCCACTCCCACGAGGTGGGGCTTTTTCACGGAGGAGACATGATGCTGCGGCTTTCGAGGAGCGGGAGCGGCTGACCCGCTACCTGGGACGGGCGCCGGAGGGCGCCAACTGGGAGGTGATCACGCTCGCCCTGATGTCGGTGGCGCGGACGGCGGTCACCCAGATGCAGGACCTGCTGGAAGGGGGGGAGGAGTCGAGGATGCCCCCCCCGGGATGACCGAGGGGAACTGGCAATGGCGGTTGCCCCACTCGTGCGACCTCGCGGGTGTTGCGGCTCGCCTGGCCGACATGACAGTCAGGTACGGCAGGGCGCGCTGAAAAAAAAGAGGGGCTTCGTCCCGGGACGAAGCCCCTCCCTGTTGGCACCCCGTGCGGCTCGCCGCCGCCTTATTTCCTATTTCTCGGTCACGCCCAGTTTGTGGGCCATGTCCCTGGCATGTTGCAGGTGCTGCTCCAGCACCGGGAGGGTCTTGTCGATCCATCCCTTCAGCTCCGGGTCCTTCGCCTTCTTGCTTTCCTTGGTGAATTTCTCCACGTCCTTCTTGTGGTCCTTCAGCATGGCCTCGGCGTACTTCTTGTCGAACTCGTCGACGGAAGCCTTGTTAAGCTTGTCGACGGTAGCCTTGTGCTTCAGTTCCAGCTTGGTCGGCATCTTCATCCTGTTGCCCACCACGCTTTTGAGCTCTTCGTTGGCCTTGCCATGGTCGGTGACCATGCGCTGGGCGAAATCCTTCACCTCCTGAGATTTGCCCTTCTCCTTGGCCATCTGCCCCAGTTCGACCTCCATCATCCCACCGCTGGCCGCTCCCTTCACGAACGATTTCTCGCCCATGGTCAGCTTCTCGACCGCCAGCGCCGGGAGCACCAGGCTGCAGACCGCAAACAGGGAAACCACCGCCATCCACACCAGTTTTCTCTTCATGTTGCCTCCTTTTCTTGTGGCCGAAGCCGACGATGTGTCAGATTAGCAAAATCTAACCATCTAAAAGTAGCGGCGATCGGTCTCTTGTCAACCGGCGGGGAGCCGGCAGCCGGAAGGCGACAGGTGCAGGAAACGAAAAAGCGCCCTTGCGGGCGCTTGAGGCGGGCCAAACGAAAACGGGGAGGGGGACTGTGCGAAGGCGGGCCGTTACTGGAACAGCTGTTGCTCCTCCGTGTAGTAGGTACGCTTGGACTGCACGTTCTCCTTGATGATCCTTGCGCCGGTGGGCGAGCTCTTCAGCTCGGGACGGTGCACCTTCAAAAACTCCCGGTACTCGCCGGACACCATGTCCGGGTGCCGCTTCCTCAGTTCGGCTATGGCATCTTCGAGCACCTGCGGGATGGCATCCGCCAGGGCCCGGACCGCCTCGGGGGGAAGCTTTCCGGCGGGGGACTTGGGGGAGATGCGCGCGGTCCAGAGTATCTCGTCGGCGTAGGCATTGCCGATACCTCCGATCTGGGCCTGGTCGAGCAGCAGCGCCTTGATGAGAGTCTTCGGTTTCTTCCGGCACAGCTGCTCCAACTGTTCCGCGGTAACGGCGAGGGCGTCGGGTGCGTCCTTTTCCTCGCCCGGATTGAGCGCCACGCTGGCCCACCCCTTTTCGTCTGCGACGCCAAGGACGGAACCGTCGTCGAAGGTCACGGTGAGCACCGGGTAGCGCAGGCGGTCCAGGCGGCCGGCATCGGTCAGGACGAAGCCTCCGGTCAGCATCAGGTGCACCCGCACGATGTTGCCGTTGCCGAAACGGAAAGCGACCTGCTTGCCCGCTCTCTCCACGCCGGTCAACTCGGCTCCCGCCACGGCGTCACAGAGTTCCGTCTCGGCGACGTTCAGTTTTCCCCTCTGGTGGTACGCCGCCTTGTGGACCCTCTTTCCGGTCAGGGCCTTGGCGAGATTTTCAGCGTACACGGTGAGGTCCGGGAGCTCCGGCATACGTTCCTCCTTGACGGCACGAGATCACTGGGTGAGCGTAGCCCGTAGCGGCGCGATGTCAACGCCGGGGCAGCGGGGTCAGTCGGCGGCGGCACCCTCGGCGCGGTAGTCGATACCAAGCTGCCGCTCGCGCAGGCGCTTCACCGACAAGGGGAGCACGACGGCCGCGAAGATAAGGGCGCAGCCGGTCCACTCCTCGGCGGTAAGCCGCTCGCCCAAAAGCAGCGTCCCCCCCAGCATGCTCCAGACCGGGTCCATCGTGTAGATGAGCCCCGCCTTGGTCGGGGTGGTGTAGCGCTGGTAGGTGTTCTGCAGGGTGAAACAGATCACCGTCGGGAAGATGGCGCAGTAGACGAGCGAACCAAGCGAAACCCAGGTGACGGAGAGGGGGGGCGAGGGAAAGAGCAGGTCCAGGCCCCCCCCCACCACGGTCACCGTGGCGAACTGGACGAAACTCAGCAGGTAGATGTCCTCGTCACGCAAAAGCTTCGACACGGAGATGATGTGCAGCGCGATGAACAGCGCGCAGAGGGTCGACAGAAGATCCCCCTTGTTGAAGCCGTCCACGCCGCCGCGGGCCAAAAGCCACAGGCCTGCCAGGGCCAGCATCAGCCCGGCCGCGCTCAAACGGTCCAGCCGCTCGCGCCAGAAGGCGAAGCACAGCAGCGGGATCAGGAGCACGAAGAGGTTGTTCAGGAACCCGGCCCGGGAAACGCTGGTCCCGCTCACCCCGAGGACGAAGGAAAGGTTCGTGGCGGCGAGGGCGAGACCGACTATGAGCCCGGTCCTCAAGGTGCGCTTGTTAAAGCGCTTAAGCCGCGGCAGGCACAGTATCCCCATGAGCAGCGTCGCCAGGGCGAAGCGGTAGAACAGGAAGGTGACCGGTGGGATTTCGCGAAAGCCGATCTTGTTGAAGATGAAACTGCCGCCCCAGAAGACGGTGGTCAGTATCAGCCAGAAGGTCGCTTTGGATGAGCGGTAATCGTCGTGATGTGATTTTTGCATCCGCATATTAAAGACAGGGGTGACCGCGGATGTCAACAGTTGTGACGCGGGGGCGGAGATGGCTTAGAGTTTTCTAAACGTCGTCTGAGAGCTGGGCTCAATCTTCTCAGAGTTCAGAGGGGCCTTCATCTTCACTAAAGTTGAACCTGGCACCGGCCGATACTATCAAGACTGGCTCTGTTGCAGCCAGCGCCCAAGAAGAGGAGGCTTCGCCTTGGCAGTGGTCCACATCGACAACCTCACCCCCGGCATGGTCCTAAGCCGCAACGTCTGCGACCGCAGCGGCCGTATGCTCCTTCCCGCGGGAGCCGAGCTCACCGAGAAGCATTTCTCCATCTTCCGCATGTGGGGCGTCCTGGAGGTCGAGGTGGCCGGGGACGCCATCGTCGAGGAGACCGAGACGCCGCCCCCCCTGAGCCAGGAGATCGACCCGGCGCTCCTCGCCCAAGCGCGGGCGGAGATGGAGCGTCTGTTCATCTACAACGACCCGGAGCATCCCGCCATCAAGGAACTGATGCGCATCTGCACCGAGAGGAGGGCCACCCGTGCTGCGTAAGCCCCAACTTTCGGTGGAGCACATGGTGGACGACGTCTCCACCATCCATTCTCTTCCCCTTTTCTATTCCCAGCTGTCGGAGGCGATCGATCATCCCCGCAGTTCCATCGGCGACATCGCCAAGATCATCGCGGAAGACCAGGGGCTCACGGCCAGGATCCTCAAGCTCGCCAACAGCCCGCTTTTCGGCTACTTCTCCAAGATCGATACCATCACCCAGGCAGTGACCATCATCGGCGTCCTCCAGGTGCGCGACCTGGCCCTGGCCCTCTCGGTCATGGACGTCTTCAAGGGGATCCCCGAGGACCTGGTGAACATGGAGCAGTTCTGGAAGCACAGCATCGCCACCGGACTCGCCGCGAGGCTGCTGGCGACCAGCCAGCGGGAGTCAAACCTCGAACGGTTCTTCGTGGCCGGCATACTGCACGACGTGGGGCGACTGGTGATGTATGTAAAGGTGCCGGAGATCTGCCTGGAACTGCTTGAGCATTGTCGCGCCACCGGGACCCTGTTGCACCGTGCCGAACGCGAGAGACTGGGCTTCGACCATGCCGAGGTCGGCAGCGCCCTCCTCAAGCGGTGGAAGATTCCCCCCAGGGTGGCCGAGCCGGTAGGCACCCACCACGACTGCGGCAAGGGGGACCAGTACCCCAGGGAGGGGGCGATCCTGCACTTCGCCGACCTGATCGCCCACGCGCTGCAGATAGGAAACAGCGGCGAAATCTTCGTGCCGGAACTGGACCACGGCGTATGGGAACGGCTGCAGATATCCAGCTTCTACCTCCCGACTCTGGTGAAGCAGGTGGACGCCACATACGAGCAGACCGTGTCCGCTCTCTTCGGGGGTGAAGATGCCACCCGGTGACCCAAGGGACATCCAGATACGAAGGCTCCAGGAGAGGGTCAACTTCCTCGAGGAGACCAATCTCAACTACCTGAAGACCCTCGACGTCCTCACCGCCTGCAGCGACTTCCAGTCGGACATCTACAGACTGAAGGAATCCTCCTTCGTCATCAAGGCCGTCTTCGGGCAGTTGAGGAGGCTGATCCCTTTCATCACCCTCTCCATGTTCGGCATCGACGAGGACTCCTCCTTCGACCTCACTGTCTGCGAGCCCGAGCGAGCCAAGGCGAGCGTCAGGAAAGAGGTCGAGGCAAAGGTGCAGGACGGCACTTTCGCCTGGGCACTCAACCAGAACCACCCGGTCGTGGTGCCCACCATCTCCGGGGCGGAGACGCTGGTTTTGCACGTTCTCGCTACCAACAGCCGCATCAGGGGGATGTTCGCCGGCATCATGCCCGGCAACCACGTGAACACCGAGGTCTCGACGCTGAACGCGCTGAGCAGCATCCTGATCAACACGGCCTACGCCGTGGAGAACTCCGAGCTCTACGACATGCTCCAGGAGCACATGCAGAACCTGGAGCTCAAGGTGCAACAGCGGACCACGGAACTGGAGCACGCACTGGTGCAGGCTGAGGCCGCCACCGCCGCAAAGAGCATCTTCCTCGCCAACATGAGCCACGAGATCCGCACCCCCATGAACGGCGTGATCGGCCTTGCCAGGCTGCTCATGGAAACTCCCCTGGACGAGGTGCAGCGGGACTACCTCGGGTCGCTGTCCGATTGCGCCGAAAGCCTGCTGACCATCATCAACGAGATACTCGATATATCGAAGGTGGAAGCAGGCATGATCACGCTGGAGAAGATCGTCTTCGACCTGCAACGGTTCCTGCTGCGCTCCCTGCAGCCCTTCATACTGCGCGGCCAGGAAAAAGGGGTGCAGGTCCGCCTGGAGGCGGGCCAGGGGCTGCCTCAACTGATCGTCGGGGACTCGGTGCGCATCGGCCAGGTGCTGGGAAACCTCGTCGGAAACGCGCTCAAGTTCACCCACAAGGGAACCATCACGGTGAGCTGCCGTCTGCTGGAACACACAGCGGGAGGGGTGCTGCTGAAATTCGCCGTCGCCGACACCGGGATCGGTATCGCCCCGCAGGCACTGGACGTGATCTTCGAGAAATTCTCCCAGGCGGACAGTTCCACCACGCGACTCTACGGAGGCACCGGGCTCGGGCTCTCCATCAGCAGAAGCCTCGTCGAACTCATGGGAGGCACACTCGGCGTCGAGAGCCGGCTTGGTGAGGGGAGCGTCTTCAGCTTCACCTTGCAGGCGCGGCTACCGCTTCCGGGAGAGATACCGACCGAAGACGCGGAGGAAACCGCAGGCGAAGCCATCACGCCATTGAGCATTCTGCTGGTTGACGACGTGCCCATCAACCAGCTCATCTCCTTGAAGCTCATCGCCAAGACCGGCAACCACCAGGTCGACTGCGCCGCGAACGGTGAGGAAGCGCTGGAGAAGTGGGGACAGTCCCCTTACGATCTGATCTTCATGGACGTGCAGATGCCGGTCATGGACGGGCTTGAGGCGACCAGGATCATCCGCTGCCGTGAAAAAGGAACCGGGCAAAGGGTGCATATCTGCGCCATGACCGCCAACGCCATGAAGGAGGATGTGGAGGTTTGCCGCCAGGCCGGTATGGACAGCCACATCTCGAAGCCGGTAAGGGAGAAGGAACTGAACGCGGTGATCAGAAAGATCTGCAACGAGGTGGAGCGTCCCTCGTCCTCTCCGGATGCACCCGCCGCCCCGGTACAGGTTGCTCAGGCGCCTCCCGACGAACCCGACTTCGACCTGGGGGATCTCCTGGAGCGGCTGGATGGCGACGAGGAGCTGGTCGGCCTGTTCGTCACGAAGTTCATTGAAGCAGCGACCGGCCACCTGCACCAGTTACAAGAAGCGCTCCAGCGGGGGGACCATGAAGAGTGCTACTTCAAGGCCCACACCATCGCCGGCACAGCGGCCAACATGGGCGCAGCACGCGTGCGCAAGATAGCTGCACAGATGGAACAGGCCGCCAAGAACAAAGAGGTCGACCTTTTGCCCGCACAGTTACAACAATTGCAGGAAGCTTTCGCGGCGTTTGTGGCGGTAACCGCCGTCCACAAAGAATCATGAGCAACAAAAATGGAGGCCTGACTGCAGCCTCCATCTTCGTATAATCCCTCTTTTTAAGCGAACGCGCGTTTACCCGCCTCCCCTGGTCAGGACCTCCATGGTTTGAATGGCGTCTTTCAGCTGGAACTCCAGTTGTCTCAGCTCGTCCCGGGTGTACACGCCGGTCCCTTTGGCTATCTCGCGGTGAAGCCTGTCGATTCTTTGCTGCAGAGAATCAACGCTGTCCCGGCAGCTCTGTGCCACCAGCAGGCACTGGTCTTTCTGAAAACTTTCACCCGCGTTCATCCCCATGCCTGTATCTGAGGCCACTACAGGAAGGGCGGATATGAGAGTGACCGCGGCAAGGACACTTAACTTACTGATAATGCCTTTCACGACGAACCTCCTTTTACACTATATTTCAGCATATTATGAGTATAAGTGCACCGCCTCTGACTTTGCAAGTGATTTTCCATATCATCCACAGCCTATTGAATAGGACCTGCGGAGCCCCCCTGATACAGATTCCGATGGAACCTATGCCAGTTGCGAGCTACAACCCGCCCCTTCAATGACATCCGGCATACTGTATACAAAAATAGCGTCAAATTACCTAAACATTCTAGCGGCTAAGCCGAAATGTAATACAAACCGACGGAACTATTACGTCCACCATCAGCGCCAAGAGGTGTGCATTAATGAACATCAGCAAAAAGATTTTCATCGCCAACGTGGCTATCGTCCTGATCGCCACCATCACGACGTCAGCGGTCACGCTTTATGTGATCAGGAAAGAGATCACCCGCCAGGTCACCGTCGGACTCACCTCGCGCACGAAGGCGTTTCGCGAGCTGGTCGCGCCGAACGGCTCCGGGTTCGCAGTCGTGGACGGCAAGCTGCAGGCAAACGGCGCGGTCCTCGACGGCCGCAATGATTTGACCGATAAAATGAAGGAGATATTCGGAGGTGAGGCCACCATCTTCCGGGGCGACCTCAGGGTAGCCACCACGATCAAGAAGGATGACGGCAGCCGGGCCGTAGGGACCTCCCTGCAGGGGGGCGCGAGGGAGGCGGTTATCGAGCGGGCGTCCGCCTACGTCGGTGAGGCCAAGATACTGGGCACGCCCCACTTCGCCTCGTACCTGCCGCTATTGGACAACCAGGGGAAAGTCATCGGCGCACTGTTCGTCGGTGAGAAAAAATCGCAATTCCTCGCTGTCTTTGACGATCTGAAGTACCTGAGCCTCGGCATTTCCGTGTTGCTGGCGGGGCTTCTGGCGCTGGTCGCATTCCTAGTCATGCGCAGGGCGCTCGAGCCCATGCGGGCACTGATCGCAACCCTGAAACACGTCGCCGAGGGGGACGGCGATCTCACCCGGCGTCTGGCTGAGTCCGACGACGAGATCGGGACGGCGAGCCGGTACTTCAACCTCTTCATTGAGCGGGTGCACGCCATCGTCCAGACCGTTGCCGACAACGCCAACTCCGTCACCGAGGCGAGTTCCGAACTGCACCGCAGCACCGAACAGTTGGCGCGCACCACAGAAGAAGTCGCGGGACAAACCGAAACCGTCTCTACCGCCGGGGAAGAAATGGCCGTGACCTCTGCCGATATTTCCAGAAACTGCCTTCAGGCGGTCGAAAGCGCGGAGCGCGCCTGCGACATGGCCACCATCGGTTCGGCCGACGTGGAGCGGAGCATCCGCGGGATGCAACTCATCAACGAAAAGGTGCGCCTCACGTCTGAAAGCGTCAGCAGCCTGGGTGCCATGTCCCAGCAGATCGGGGAGATAATCAACACCATCCAGGACATCGCGGACCAGACCAACCTGCTGGCCCTCAACGCAGCCATCGAGGCAGCCCGGGCCGGTGAGCAGGGGCGCGGCTTTGCCGTCGTGGCCGATGAGGTACGCAGCCTGGCCGAGCGGACCACCCACGCCACCAAGGAAATAGAGGGGAACATCCGCTCCATTCAGGACGAGACCACGCGGGCCGTTCAAGTGATGCAGGAAAGCGCCAGGGAAGCTGCCAAGGGGGCCGAGGATTCTGTGAAGTCGGGGCAGAGCCTTGAAGGGATCCTGAAGCAGATCAGCGAGGTCACCCAGCAGATAGGACAGATAGCGACCGCAGCCGAAGAGCAAAGCGCGACCAGCCGTGAGATCAGCAACAACGTGCACCAGATAACGGGGATCATCCAGGGGACGGCGAGGGCCAACCGCGAGTCCATGGCCACAGCAGACAAGCTGAACTCACTCTCGGCAAACCTGAAAGGCCAGATCAGCCGCTTCAGCTACTAGAATATTTCCACAGGCGGATACACGAACGGCCCGGCATCATGCGCGGGCCGTTCGTATTTTTGGGTCAGGGGAGACGCCAGTCAACCGGGTCCAGGCCGTGCTGAACCAGGTAGGCGTTGGCCTTGGAGAAATGCCGGCACCCGAGGAAGCCCCGGTGCGCCGAAAGCGGTGAGGGATGCGGAGCGCGCAGCACCAGATGGCGCGCTTCGTCGATGACTGCGCCTTTCTTCTGAGCGTAAGCACCCCACAGCATGAAGACTACGTGCTCCTTCGTCTCGTTCAAAACCGCGATCACCCGATCAGTGAAGGTCTCCCATCCTCTCCCCTGGTGTGACGCCGCCCTGCCCGCTTCCACGGTCAGCACGCTGTTGAGCAGCAACACTCCCTGATCGGCCCACGCCCGGAGGTGGCCGTGCTTGAAGTCAGCCGGTGCCAGTCCCAGGTCGCTCTGAATCTCCTTGAAGATATTGACCAGGGATGGAGGAATCTCTATTCCGTGCTGTACGGAGAAGCAGAGCCCATGAGCCTGGTCGGGGCCGTGATACGGGTCCTGACCGAGGATGACGACCCTCACCTGGTCGAAAGCCGTTGTGTTGAATGCGCTGAAGTATTCACTCCCCTTCGGATAGATGACTTTCCGCAGCGACATCTCCTGGCGCAGGAACTCTTTGAGGTCCCGCATGTAAGGTTTCTCGAACTCGCCTTCCAAGCGGGATTTCCACCCCGGCTCCAATCGTATCTGTGCTTCTGTCGACATCGTACCAGCTCCGCATACTATCCATGGAATACGGAAGAAGTTAGCATATCCTCCACCTGTGAGCCAAGCCGAATCTATGCCTCCGAACCCCGCCACACAATCACTGCCTCCCAGTCCAGGTCATCATCAACTGTCCGTCGTGCAACATTTGTTGCAGGAAAGGCAAGCGCCGCAACGCACATTGACAGTTTTTAATGCTGAAGTAGACTGGTGTGGTTGAAAAACCGAGGTGTAACTCGAGGGAGGAGACCATGCCATTAGAATGTGCTGTTTTAGGCAAGGACATACCTATCACAGAAACCACTGTCCCCGTAATTTCTCCTTACTGGCGGTTGAAAAGAAATGGTCACTGGGCCCTGCTTTGCCGCTACGAGCACGAGCAGGTGCGCTACGCCATGCTGTCCCCCAAGATGGGCGCGACACTCGCACTGATGGACGGCAGGTTGACCTTCAGACACCTATCCATGATCACACACTACGCATTCGATCTGGAGTCACAGGAAAAGGCCGAGGAGTTCGTCACGCGGGTGATCATGGCAGCCAACAGGGAGGAAGACGCCGTTGTCAACATGACCTCTGAACTGGAACCTTATGTCAAGCGTATCGACCCTTTCGACTTCGCCGTGAAGGCCTCGAAATGGAAGACTCAAGAAAGACCGGCGGTCCCGATCTCGCTGAACCTCATGTTCTCCAACGACTGCCACACAAAATGCTCGTACTGCTTTGCCAAAGGGCATTGCGTTCCGGAAAGCAAACTGTTGTCAACGGAGCGCTGGAAAGAGCTGCTGCGGGAGGCGAAAGCATTGGGAATTGACCAAGTCTCGCTCTCGGGCGGGGATCCGCTTTTCAGGAAGGATGCTCTGAAACTGATCGAGGAATTGATCGACCTCGACATACTCTTCGCACTGTCCACTAAATGCTATATAACCGAGGACATAGCAGACAAGCTGGTCTCAATTGGTATGACGCAACCCGTTAACCAGTTCGTGCGCGAGATCCAACTGAACCTTGATCCCGACGAACCGACAGCGGACAATCTGGCTGGCAGCCCGGGTTACTATCACAGGGCCGTACACAGCATCAGGAACCTTCTTAAAAGAGGCTTTAACGTGAGGGTAAAGGCTGTGGCAACGGCTCTCACCGCTCCCCACATCTACGATTGGGTCGATGAACTGCAGGACATGGGCGTGCGCCAGATCTCGGTGGCGGCGTACAACAGAGGCCTCTACGGCAGCAACGACAGGCTGAGCCTGGGCAAGGAAGACAGAAAATCAATCATCGACCAGTGCCGCCGCGCCAGGGCCGATTTTCCCGAGATCGACCTGCGGACTATAGGATGCGAACCTGGCGAAGACAGGATTGGCGTACAGAGACGGACGACCGCAGAACCATTGGAAGCGCTCCCGGATGAGGAAGCTGAAATTCACGATAAGATCAGGCGGTGGAAGACTGAGGACCATTCCTTTGGCGCACGAAGCAGCATGACGATCACACCGGATGGAAAGGTCATGCTCTATGACACCGTACCCGAGGACGAAGCCCTGTTCGTCGGGGATGTAACCGACAACTCTATTCAGGATGTATGGAACAGCGAACCTCTCTTGAATTATCCGTTCCCGAAGACCGAACAGTTCAAAGGGGCAGCGTGTTACGACTGTCAGAACTTGGCAAAGTGTCAGAGTAAGGCTGGATATTGTTTCCGGGATGCTTACTTCAACTCCGGGACCGTATTGGTCCCGCCGGCCCAATGCCCCATGCTACAGGGCGAAAGCACGGTCTGACTGGACGCCAACACCGTGCGAGGTATCGAAGAAGGGTGCTGGGCTTACAGCCGGTCCAGGAAGCAGAAGTTGAAGGGTCAGAACGCGAAAAAGCCCCGCCTGGACGAACCTGGCGGGGCTTTTTCTATTAAATTCCCTGCGGCGACCTACTCTCCCACACCGTTACCAGTGCAGTACCATCGGCCCTGAGAGGCTTAACTTCCGTGTTCGGGATGGGAACGGGTGTGACCCTCTCGGCATAGCCACAGAGAAACTCGTGGTAAGGGCGAATGATTATTCACCCCTACAGTCTATTTCTCTTCAATTGCATCATCATGAATGTAGGTTGCAGCATCGGCAGTTTATGATCGGGGTGGAGGACCACCCCCTCTCTAAGAATTTTTTATGGTCAAGCCTCACGGCCGATTAGTACCGGTAAGCTGAACGCATTACTGCGCTTACACACCCGGCCTATCAACGTTGTGGTCTACAACGGGCCTTTAGGGGATTGCTCCCAGGGATACCTAATCTTGAAGGAGGCTTCCCGCTTAGATGCTTTCAGCGGTTATCCTTTCCGTACATAGCTACCCAGCGACTGCTCCTGGCGGAACAACTGGAACACCAGAGGTACGTTCAACCCGGTCCTCTCGTACTAAGGTCAACTCTTCTCAAGTATCCTACGCCCACAGAAGATAGGGACCAAACTGTCTCACGACGTTTTAAACCCAGCTCGCGTACCGCTTTAATTGGCGAACAGCCAAACCCTTGGGACCTACTTCAGCCCCAGGATGCGATGAGCCGACATCGAGGTGCCAAACCTCCCCGTCGATGTGAACTCTTGGGGAGATCAGCCTGTTATCCCCGGCGTACCTTTTATCCGTTGAGCGACGGCCCTTCCATACAGAACCGCCGGATCACTAAGACCTACTTTCGTACCTGCTCGACTTGTTGGTCTCGCAGTCAAGCTCCCTTATGCCTTTACACTCTACGGCTGGTTTCCAATCAGCCTGAGGGAACCTTCGCGCGCCTCCGTTACTCTTTGGGAGGCGACCGCCCCAGTCAAACTACCCATCAGACAGTGTCCCCGATCCGGATGACGGACCTGGGTTAGACATCCAAACAAACCAGGGTGGTATTTCAAGGTTGACTCCACCGAGACTAGCGTCCCAGCTTCAAAGTCTCCCACCTATCCTACACAAGCTTATTCGAATGTCACTGTCAAACTGTAGTAAAGGTGCACGGGGTCTTTCCGTCTTTCTGCGGGTACTCGGCATCTTCACCGAGAATTCAATTTCGCTGAGCCACTGGTTGAGACAGCGCGGAAATCGTTACGCCATTCGTGCAGGTCGGAACTTACCCGACAAGGAATTTCGCTACCTTAGGACCGTTATAGTTACGGCCGCCGTTTACCGGGGCTTCGGTTCAAAGCTTCACCTTGCGGCTAACAAATCCCCTTAACCTTCCGGCACCGGGCAGGCGTCAGACCCTATACGTCGTCTTGCGACTTTGCAGAGTCCTATGTTTTTAGTAAACAGTCGCTACCGCCATTTCTCTGCGACCCTCTTCAGCTGTGCGAGCGAATCGCCTTCACCAAAAAGGGCATACCTTCTCCCGAAGTTACGGTATCATTTTGCCGAGTTCCTTAACCAGTGTTCTCTCAAGCACCTTAGGACATTTATCCTCACCCACCTGAGTCGGTTTACGGTACGGTCACCTGCTGTCTGAAGCTTAGAGGCTTTTCTTGGAAGCATGGGATCAACGACTTTACGGGGATACCCCTCGTCATCAGTTCTCAGCGTTGAATGGAAGAAGGGATTTGCCTCCTCTTCCCGCCTACGACCTTAAACCTGGACAACCAGCGCCAGGATCGTCTACCCTACTCCGTCCCCCCATCGCAACAACAGGTGGTACGGGAATATTAACCCGTTTCCCATCAACTACGCCTTTCGGCCTCGCCTTAGGGACCGACTAACCCTACGCAGATTACCTTTACGTAGGAAACCTTGGGTTTTCGGTGACAAGGTTTCTCACCTTGTTTTTCGCTACTCATGTCAGCATAATCTCTTGTGATACCTCCAGCCGTCCTCACGGTCGACCTTCGCAGGCTTACACAATGCTCCCCTACCACTTGATCCTTAAGGATCAAATCCGCAGCTTCGGTACTATGCTTAGCCCCGTTACATTTTCCGCGCAGACCCACTCGACCAGTGAGCTATTACGCTTTCTTTAAAGGGTGGCTGCTTCTAAGCCAACCTCCTGGTTGTCTGGGCATTTCCACATCGTTTTCCACTTAGCATAGATTTTGGGACCTTAGCTGGCGGTCTGGGCTCTTTCCCTTTTGACTACGGATCTTATCACCCGCAGTCTGACTCCCACAATAACAGTTAGCGGTATTCGGAGTTTGGTTAGGTTTGGTAACCTGGTGAGGCCCCTAGCCCATCCAGTGCTCTACCCCCGCTACTTACTTTGTGAGGCTATACCTAAATATATTTCGGGGAGAACCAGCTATCTCCGAGTTTGATTAGCCTTTCACTCCTATCCACACCTCATCCCCTGGCTTTTCAACGCCAGTGGGTTCGGGCCTCCACGAAGTGTTACCTTCCTTTCACCCTGGACATGGATAGATCACCCGGTTTCGGGTCTACCCCCTGCAACTAATTCGCCCTATTAAGACTCGCTTTCGCTGCGGCTCCGTTCCATGAACTTAACCTCGCTGCAAAGGGTAACTCGCTGACTCATTATGCAAAAGGCACGCGGTCACACTGGATTGCTC